>CBFGUY010000131.1:0-11752 GCA_965651895.1 uncultured Algoriphagus sp.
TATCTCTCTTGTGCTTTAGCAGTCATCATTGGGCTATTTGCTCCCCAGAAGGAAGTATAGCCTCCTATAGGATCTTTGGTCACCCAATAATACCCTTCTCCATCCTCAGTTTTCACATGATATTCTTCACAGTTGTAGCCAAGTATATCTTTTGATTTACCTGTTTTTTCCAAGATTACATCAGATTCAATAGCCGTAGTGTCCAGATGGGCATCCACCATATCATCTATATTATCCAGGTTTAGCTTGTAGGCAAAACTTGATTTTTCACCTTTATTGTCCAGAAAAAGGACTGAAGCCTGATTCTTCACATCAAAAATCATGGCAGTAGAACTTTTGGGGTTTTTGGGATCCACTAGTTCCATAGCTGTGTAGTCGGTTGTTTTAGTCAAATAGGACTTTATCATTACCGGATCCTGTGCCTTGCCTTTCTCATCTGTGGAGTTCATTTCCATGACTACATGACCAAAAAAAACATAAGCAGATTCTGTGTCCACAGGTTCTCCCAAACCTTTCATGATACTTTCCATATCGATGCCCCGTGCATTGAGAGAATCATCCCCATACATATTGGAAAATATTTTTTCCAGCTGTCTTTGGGTCATTTTGGAAGCTTCATCCTCTACTTTCCTTTCTATAGCGTTCTCTATGCCTCGGTTAGCGGCGTTCTGGATTTTCTTGATGAATTGGGCCTCAGAAGAGATTGAAGTACCTAGGAAAATCAGAATAACGAACAAATACTTTGTAATGCTTCTCATAACCATCTTTATAGAAAGTGAAATTATTGACACAAGTTCTTAAAAATCACCTAAAACGAGAAATTCATGATAGAATTATTTTGTAGATGCTAATAAGATTAAGCATTGTTTTAGTGGAGATTAATTTTGATTCTCCTTCACTAGGAGATTAACCTTATAATTAGGTCTGCTGTGTAAATGCAGAGGTTTTGATTTTAATATTCTTTCTAGAACTTATAACCTCTAAGCAGATCGTCTACCTTCATCCTCTTTTTTCCTTCCATCTGCAATTCAAAGATTTCCAGAACTCCTGCTCCGGTCTGGACTTTTAGAAATGTTTTATTGTCGGTTATGAGTTCTCCAATTGCCTTGTCGGTAGCAGGGCTAGAAGTAAATGCAGTTTTGTAGATTTTGCAGATTTTGCCGTCAAACTTTGTCCAAGCAGCAGGGTAGGGCGACAGCCCCCTCACTAAGTTGTGAATGGATTCCGCTGACTTGTTCCAGTCAATTTCACCTGTTTCTTTGAAGATTTTGGGAGCATGATGGATAGCCATTGATTCGTCTTGAGGCATGGCCTGAACCTGGTTTGCCCCAATATCTTCCACGGTTTTCAGTACAAGCTTAGCACCGAGATTCATCAGCTTTTCATAAACTGACCCGAGGTCATCCTCTTTTTCAATAGGTACTTTTTCCTGATAAATAATGCTTCCTGTGTCAATTTCGTGTTTTAAGAAAAAAGTAGTCACTCCGGTTTCTTTTTCCCCATTGATGATCGCCCAGTTGATCGGAGCCGCACCCCGGTAGTTGGGCAATAGTGATGCATGTAAGTTGAAAGTGCCTTTCGGAGGCATGTTCCACACAGCTTCAGGAAGCATTCGAAAGGCCACTACAATTTGCAAATCAGCGGTTAGTGCCCGAAGCTCTTCGAGGAATTCTGGGGATTTAAGGTTTGTTGGCTGGAGTATATTCAAGCCTAACCTCAAGGCGGCTTCTTTTACGGGAGAGGGAACCAGTTTTTGGCCCCGGCCTTTGGGCTTGTCCGGAGCAGTGATTACACCCACTATGTTCCAATCATTTTCCACGAGTAACTCTAAGGCCGGCACCGCAAATTCAGGCGTGCCCATATATATGATTCTGAGATCTTTGTCCATCATAGGGTTGATTTAAAGCTTGAGCTTGTCAAACTTAATTGTACATCAAATATTTAGTACGAAGGATTTCATACTTTTTCAAATCTTCTTGCCAGCTGGCTGTAATTTCTGATTCAGACTTGCCAGCCAAAATCATCTTTTTCAACTGATCAGTTCCCGCCAGTGTATTGAAAAAGTTATTAAAAAAAGCCTGCCCTTTGCCAGATTTATGGTAAGCATCCAGCAGGTACTTCAGTGTAAACTCATGAGATAGAGCTTCCGCTCTCAAATCCACACCGTAACATTTTTTGTCCTGATGGGGTGGGTTTTTGGACATTCCGTCTATGCTCACCGGAGTGAAGGTAAAGTCTCCAAATTTTGGATCAGGGTAGCCATAGACCTGAAATGGAAAATGAGTGCCACGTCCCAGCGAGACAACGGTTCCTTCGAAAAAACAGGTACTAGGATATAATCTGATGGAAAGCTCGTTTGGCAGGTTCGGTGAAGGCTTGACAGGGAGATTGTAAGGGGTACTATGAGTCCAGTTGGCTATCGGAATCACTTCTAACTCCACTTTTAGACTGCCTTTCAGCCATTTTTCCCCGTTGATCATCTGTGCCAACTCACCTACAGTCAATCCATGTACTACAGGTATAGGATGCATCCCTACAAAACTTTCAAAGCCTTTTTTTAGCACCGGTCCGGCTACATAGTCTCCATTAGGATTGGGTCGGTCGAAGATGATGACTTTTTTGCCGTTCTCCGCGGCCGCTTCCATCAGGTAATGCATGGTGCTTATATAGGTGTAGAACCGCACTCCCACATCCTGCAAGTCAAAAATAAGGATGTCAAGGTCTGCGATTTGATCAGGTTTTGGCTTCTTATTATTTCCATAGAGCGAGATTATAGGCAATCCTGTCTTGGAATCTACCGTATTATCCACCTTTTCACCTGCATCTGCCTGACCACGAAAACCATGCTCAGGTACAAATACTTTCTTCACGTTGATTCCTTTTTCCAATAGAAAATCAACGACGTGCTTGTTATTACTATGTGTCAGAATACTGGTTTGATTGGCGACTATTCCTACATTTTTTCCCTGAAGATGATCGAGGTAAAGTTCTGGTTGCTCTGCGCCGGGAATTGGGAGTTCTTGTCTGGCGATAGTAGGGAGGGAGCAGCTGATTATTAATAGTGCAATACTCAAAAAATAAATAAAGGGCTTAAGTTTCGTTAGCTTCATGTTATTTTGCAATCTGATCGAACAAATTAAAGCAGTCCTTTGAACCTTTCCTATTTCATTGCCAAAAGAATCAGTTTTAAAAAGGCTGGTGGATTTTCGGCTACTATACACAAAATCGCAGTAGGAAGCCTCGCTTTGGGTCTGGCTGTTTCCTTGATATCTTTTATGGTATTGGGGGGATTTCAGCGTACTGTTTCTGAAAAAGTTTACGGTTTTACTGGTCACTACCAGGTGCAGCGGTTTACGATGAGCAATGCATTCGAAGAGGCGCCCTTCTCATTGGACTCGGAATTCAATCAAGTTTATAAACAGCTTCCTTTTATCAAAAAAGTGCAGTCTTTTGCACACAAAGCCGCTTTGATAAAAGGCGATGAAGAAGTGGAAGGTGTCCTGATGAAAGGTATAGGCCAGGACTTTGATAAAAGGGCATTTCAGAAATATGTGACTGAAGGCAGAATGATTGACATTCCTGATGAAGGGACCAGCAATGAAGTAATGCTTAGCCATTTAATTGCCAACAAGCTGGATTTGAAGGTGGGGGATAAGATCACGCTGTATTTTGTCCAAGATCCGCCTAGGTACAGGAGAGTGGAGGTAGTGGGAATCTTCCAGACATATCTGGAGAATTTTGATGAGAAGATCATTATAGGAGAGCTTCAAACCATAAGAACCCTCAATGATTGGAAGAAAGATCAGATTGGAGGGTTGGAAATATACGTCGACGATTTTAGTAAAGCCGATTCATATACCCCTATTATCGAAGGTTTCATGGATTATGACCTAAAACTCGTCAGTAGTGCGGATAAATACCTTGAGATTTTTGATTGGTTAAGTTTGTTGGATAATAATGTGTATGTATTCATTGGGTTGATTGGTTTTGTGGCTGTCTTTAATATGGGGGCAATTCTTTTTATTCTGATTATGGAACGCACACAGATGATAGGGTTGCTTAAAGCTTTAGGCTCAACCAATAAGCAAATTCAGAAGATTTTCTTTTGGAATGGAATCAATATACTCCTTCGCGGAATGCTAATAGGTAATGCTATTGGCTTAGGGATTGGGGTGCTTCAGGATCAATTTAAATTGATCCCTTTGGATCCGGCCAGTTATTACATGAGTTATGTGCCTATTCATTGGAATTGGCCGGCGTACGTCTTGATCAATATTGGTATTGTGTTGCTTACTGCGGCTATACTGTGGATCCCTGTGATGGTGATTTCCAGGGTAGAGCCTATTCGGTCTATCCGTTTTGATTAAGCTGGTAAGGGCTGAAAATACTTTTGATTTTCATCGAAATAACTCCAAAACCTGCTTCCTTGAAGATTCCGGGACTCATTTTTGAAGTGCCTTTGGTGCGGTCTGTGAATATTATAGGTATTTCGATCAGTTTGAAACCCAATTTCCAGCTTGTGAATTTCATCTCGATCTGAAAGGCATAGCCGACAAACTTTATTTCATCCAACTTTATGCCCTTTAATACGGATTTGTGGTAGCATTTGAAACCTGCCGTGGCATCCTTGATCGGCAATCCGGTAATGAATTTCACATATACACTGGCAAAATAGGACATCAACACACGTCCCATTGGCCAGTTGACCACGTTTACACCTGTGATATACCGGGAACCAATGGCTAAATCAAAACTTCCGTCAGCACAAGCATCGTAAAGACGGTTCAGATCTTCAGGATTGTGTGAAAAATCCGCATCCATTTCAAAAATAAAGTCATAATCTTTTTCCAGTGCCCATTTAAAGCCGGTAATATAAGCAGTCCCCAACCCTAACTTTCCTTTTCTTTCTATCAGATGCAATCTCTGAGGATAGGCGATTTGTTGGCTTTTTACCAATGCTCCGGTACCGTCTGGGCTACCGTCATCGATAATCAATAGCTCATATCCACCTGAAAGATTCATCACTGCTTGGATCATTTCCAGGATGTTTTCTTTCTCGTTGAAAGTAGGGATGATGACGAGTTTGCGATGGGTCATATTTCGAGCAAAAGCCAAAAGTAAGGCTTAAGACCGATTTTAGAAGAACGGTCTTTATAAATTTTGGTTAAAGTTTAGTTTTGTGGTAAAAAACACCATGACGCATGTAGCCATAGTCACTTATTTCTCACTTGGAGCATACGATACAAATTCCTATGACGAAAATAACGTACTATCCAATATACTATCAGATCTTGATATTTCCCACGAAATTGTAAGTTGGTCTGATCCAGAAGTGAATTGGGGGCAGTTTTCCCTGTTGCTTTTCAAATCCACCTGGGACTATTTTGATCATTATTCTGCTTTTTTATCTTGGTTGGATAAGATCAGAATACTCGGCATCCCAACACTGAATAGTCTCAACACTATCATCTGGAATTCATCGAAAAGCTATCTTTTAGAAATAGAGTCTAAAGGATTCCCTGTGATTGCAGGCATGATTTTGCCAAAAGGCCGTCCTATTGCTCTAAATGAAATAGCTAACAAAATTCAAACGGAAAGTCTGGTTATAAAGCCATTGGTCAGCGGCGGAGCTAAAAGAACCTTGAAATTGGAGAAAAAGAATTGGGCTAAGCATAAAAATGAAATTCAGTCTTGGATGAATGAGGAGGCATTTTTGGTGCAGCCATTTGTCCCAGAAGTTGAGAAAGTAGGGGAGTATTCTTTACTGTTTTTTAATGGTAAATTTTCCCATGCAGTATTGAAAACTCCTGCTAAAGAAGATTTTCGTGTGCAACACTATTTTGGAGGAACAATAAAACAAGTCAATCCTTCAGCTTCTATGCTGGCTTCATGTCTGATGCTAGTCGATGAATACGCTAAAGAAAGCCTGTATGTCCGTGTAGATGGAGTGGAGATAGATGGCGTTTTCCATCTGATGGAACTGGAAATGATCGAGCCTTACTTATTCCTTGAAGAGAATGAGCATGCTATCAGTAATTATAAAAATGCCATCCAAGAGCGCTTAAGTTAAGAAGCACAGAATTCCAGCTGGGCTTTGGCAAAATCGCTGCCTTTTTTCGCTGCACTCTGGATAAGCAAGCAGCCTTCCGAATCACCCATTGAGGTCATGCAAAGTCCTTTACGCGACATAGCTTCTAGGTGATTGGGGTTTTTCTTGAGCACTGCGTCAAAATCCTCCAAAGCCCATTGTAAAAAGCCAGCATTCATGTAGGCAAAACCACGGTTATAAAGGCCTACAACATTGTCAGGCTCACGCTGCACATAGTGATTGAAAGCTGCAGCGCACCCCATGGCGTCTCCTTGATAAGCGAGTGACATTCCTATATAAAAATAAACTTTTGGATGATCAGGATTCATTTCTGATGCCCTTCTGAGAAATTCCTCTGCTTTGTCAAATTTCTGTGTCATAATCATCGTACGTCCAAGCAGATACAAGACTTCAAAATCCTCCGCATCTAAGGTAGCGGCACGTAGAATTCTGGACTCGGCATTTTCATAATCCTTTTGCTCAAAAAGTAATTTAGCCAAGCCTGCATATGCCTGTGCATATTCATTGTCGATGGAGATGATGCGTTCATAGTCTGCCTTGGATTTCTCTAATTGACCAAGCTCTTCATAGCACCTGGCACGCAAATGTAAGGCTTTGACGTCTGTCACATGGAAAAAGAGGTACTGGTTTAGGTTTTCAAGGGCATCCTCGTATTTGTTATTGCTATAGAGTTGCTCGATTTTCTGGAGGCTACTTGAGCATGAGCTACTTACAATTATCAATAAAATAATAGTCAGAGTACGGAAAAGTCGTTTCATGACTAAATGAACAAAAAAAATAGGATTAGGAAAAATTTTTTCCGTGAAATTTTCCTAATCCTAAAATAAATTGTGACTAGACCTTGAAATTTAATTGCCTAACCCTAATTGTTTAATTATTAAAGCACTCCCTTTGTGCTAGGAAGTTGGTTGATGTTTCTGGGATCACGCATCACCGCCATTTTGATCGCTCTTGCCAAGGCCTTGAAAATAGCTTCAATTTTATGATGTTCATTATCTCCTTCTGCTTTGATGTTAAGGTTACATTTGGCAGTGTCAGAGAATGATTTGAAGAAATGATAGAACATTTCCGTAGGCATATCACCCACTTTTTCCCGCTTAAATTCAGCCTCCCACACCATCCAAGGACGTCCCCCAAAGTCGATTGCAGCCTGGGCAAGTACATCGTCCATAGGCAATAAGAAACCATAGCGATAGATACCTTTCTTGTCTCCAAGTGCTTTCAGATAAGCCTCGCCAAGGGCCAATGCTGTATCTTCTATGGTGTGATGCTCGTCTATATGCAAGTCACCGTTAACTTTGATTTCCAGATCAGTGCTCCCATGTTTGCCTAGTTGCTCAAGCATATGGTCGAAGAAATTCAGTCCGGTTTTAATATCACAATGACCGTTTCCGTCTAGATTTACTTTAATGAAAATATCAGTTTCAGAAGTTTTCCGCCTTACTTCCGCCGATCGGGGAGGCATCTTCAGAAAGGAATAGATCTCATCCCAATCCTTGGTGCTCAAGGCAGCTCTTTCAGTAGGCTCGCCTATGAATATAGCTTTTGCACCCAGATTCTCTGCAAGCTGCACGTCAGTCATCCTGTCGCCGATCACATAGGAGTTCTCCAGATCATATTCTTCTGAGAAGTATGCAGTCAAAAGCCCGGTGTTAGGCTTTCGTGTTGGGGCATTTTCATGTTCAAACGTTTTGTCCACATGGATTTCCTTAAAGAAGATATTCTCCTGCTCCAAGGTCTTTAGCATCTTAAACTGCGCCGGCCAGAAGGTGTTTTCAGGAAAAGAATCTGTGCCCAGTCCATCTTGATTAGTGACCATGACAAGTTCGTAATCAGTCTCTTCGGCTATCTTTCTTAGATTGGAAATAGCCTTTGGCAAAAACTCCAGTTTCTCTAAACTATCTACCTGAAAATCAGTAGGCGGTTCTTTGATGATTGTCCCATCTCTATCGATAAAAAGTACTTTCTTTTTCATTGTTTATAGATTAAAACTTTCTGCATGGATTTTTTTTAAAGCCTGGATCAATGCCTCATTTTCAGCCCGGGTACCCACAGAGATACGAAGACATTCTTCACAAAGCTGCACCTTAGACCGATTTCTGACAATGATTTTCTCTTCTATCAGATCATCATACACATGACTGGCGTTTGGGATTTTTATCAAGAGGAAATTAGCATGCGAAGGATGGATTTTCTCCACGAATTCCAGTTCACTTATTTCTTTCCTGAGGTATTCTCTTTCCTGAAGGATATCGGCAATCATTGCATTGACCTTGTCTACTTTTTGAATAGCGTTCAGCACAGTCTGCTGCGTAAGACCTGAGATATTGTAAGGAGGCTTGATACGATTAAGAATCTTGATCATTTTCTTGCCGGCGAAAGCCATCCCAAGTCTAAGCGAAGCCAAACCCCAAGCTTTGGAAAATGTCTGCATGACCACCAGATTATCATAGTCTCGCAGATAGGAGGTAAAACTTGGCTCATCACTAAAATCTATGTAGGCTTCATCCACTATCACCAACCCGTTGAATCCGTTTAATAGCTTAAGGATATCTGCCCGATTTACCTTATTCCCGCTGGGATTGTTGGGAGAACATACAAAGATGATTTTGGTGTTTTCATCTACCTGTTTTAAGATTAAATCTGGCTGAAGTTGGAAATCTGCTGTCAACGGAACTTTGCGGGTTTCTACATCATTAATTCCAGCGCTCACCTCATACATACCATAGGTAGGAGGAAGAAGGATCACGTTATCTTTTCCTGGATTGCAAAATGCCCTGAAGAGTAGGTCTATGGCTTCATCTGAGCCATTTCCCAAGAATATCTGGGATGGTTTTACATTTTTGATTTTTGCAATTTCAGCCTTCAGATCCAGCTGGTAAGGATCAGGATACCTGTTATGATCCTCATCAGTAATGGATCCATAAGGGTTTTCATTAGCATCCAGAAATATGCCTTCCTTGCCGGTATATTCATCCCGGGCGGATGTGTAGGGCTGAAGGTTTGCGATATGCGGTCTGAGTAAAGGGGTTAAGTCAAACTTCATTTCTTCTGTTTTTTAAGATGTTTGAGTCTTATTGATACAGCATTTTTGTGAGCTTCCAGCAGCTCGTTTTCTGCCATGATTTCTATTGTAGGGCCTATGTTTTTCAATCCTTCAGGACTGATTTTCTGATAGGTTATTTTCTTCACAAAACTGTCTAGGGATACCCCGCTGTAATTTCTTGCATAACCATACGTAGGCAAGGTGTGATTGGTGCCGGAGGCATAGTCACCTGCAGATTCCGGGGTATAGTTTCCGATAAAAACAGATCCAGCATTATAGATAGCATTTACAGCCTCATCTTCCTCCACCACGCTGATGATCAAGTGCTCGGGAGCATAGAAATTAATCAGCTCTATCGCATCCTCCGTTTTGTCGATGATCACGGCTCTGGAATTAGCCAAGGCTTTTTTTGCGATATCCTTTCTTGGGAGATCTTCAAGTTGAGTATCCATTTCCTTGATTACCAACTTCGCAAATTGCTCCGAATCCGTCACTAATATTACTTGGCTATCCACGCCATGTTCTGCCTGGGAAAGTAAATCGGCAGCTACAAAAGCAGGATTTGCCGAAATATCAGCATAAACAAGAACTTCAGAAGGGCCAGCGGGCATGTCTATCGCCACTCCGTATTTTGTGGCAATTTGCTTTGCCGCAGTTACGAACTGATTGCCCGGGCCGAAGATTTTATCCACCTGAGGCACGCTTTCAGTTCCAAAAGTCATTGCAGCGATCGCCTGGGCGCCACCGACTTTCACTATTTTGGTGATACCCACCAAATCAGCGGTGTAAAGGATTGCCGGATGGATTTTTCCCTCTTTATTCGGAGGAGTACACAGTACGATTTCCTTGCAACCGGCCAATACGGCAGGAATGCCAAGCATGAGTACGGTACTGAAAAGCGGTGCAGTTCCTCCAGGGATATAAAGCCCCACCTTTTGGATAGGTACGCTTTTTCTTCTGCAAACTACCCCAGGCATAACTTCATCTACCAGCTCCGGCGTAGCCTGAGCCATATGAAATCGCTCAATATTAGCTTTGGCTACCTGTATTGCTTCTTTGAGGGCAGGGGATAGGGCAGCTGAGGCGGCTTGTGTTTCTATCTCGGATGGATAGAGAGATTCCAATTCTACGTGATCGTATTCTGCTGCGAATTTGAACAGGGCTTTGTCCCGGTTTCTTTTCACTTTTCGCAGGATAGGCTTCACTATTTTATTTATCTGCTTGGTTTTGAAGGTAGGCCGCGCCAATTGCTTTTTCCAAGTTTCCTTCGCAGGATTATCCAGGATTTTCATCTTTTGTCTGGTCTAGGAGGTGAATAAAGAAGCTGTTACTTAGAGAATCATTTTTTCTATAGGAACTACCAGAATGCCTTCCGCACCTGCAGCTCTGAGTTCCTCGATGTTTTCCCAGAATTGATCCTCATTCAACACAGAGTGTACAGAAGACCAGCCTTCCTGTGCCAGCGGCAAAATAGTAGGACTACGCATGCCCGGTATCAGGCTGGTGATTTTTTCAATGGATTCATTTGGTGCATTGAGTAGCACATATTTGCTGCTTTTGCCTTTCTGAACGGCATTGATTCTGAAGAGTAACTTCTCTGCGATTTCTTTTTTCCAATCCTCAAGATCATTATTGGCGATCAACACAGCCTCAGATTTGAAGATTTCTTCAACTTCCTTCAGGCCATTCATCATCAGTGTGGAGCCGGAGCTCACAATATCACAAATTCCTTCAGCCAGTCCAATGCTGGGGGCAATTTCCACAGAGCCTGAGATCTCATGGATATCAGCGCTGATATTCTGGCTTTTGAGGTAATCCCCGAGAATTTTAGGATAAGAAGTCGCAATGCTTTTTCCCTGGAAATATTCAACTCCAGTATATTCCTGGCCTTTGGCAACTGCTAAAGAAAGCCTGCATTTTGAAAATCCCAAGGCTTTCATCGTTGTGACATCTTTGTCTTTTTCTACTACCTCGTTTTGGCCTACGATTCCCAGATCAGCCACTCCATCAGCTACATATCCGGGGATATCGTCGTCGCGGAGAAATAAGAATTCAATAGGGAAGTTGGTGGAAGTGGACTTGAGTTTTCCTGTACCATTATAAAATTTGATGCCGCATTCTTTGATGAGGCTAAGTGAGTCTTCAGATAATCGACCGCTTTTCTGTACGGCAATACGGATAATTTGTTCCATGTTGGCAAGTTACGCTAAGAAGTAAAAGATTGTAAGGGTTTTGGTGAAAAGCGGAATCCCTGTCATCGGCTTCACCGGTTGTATAAAATTATTCCTCAGGAGGAATGATGGAAGTGATGCATCAAGTTGCCTTGATGTGCAGTTACTAAAAAATCAATATTTCTATTGCTGTTTTCCATTATCGTTGGCAAAGATAGGGGGTCATTGAGAAAATGCAAATCAGATCGGTTTTTTTTGAGAATTTACTTTGGGGATTATCAAATAGAGCTCAATTTCCTTTGTCCAAAAGCCTGTCGAGACTTTGATAATTTCCTGAAAGTGCCTCCGTAATCAATATATTCCATTTCTCCTGAGCCTCTTTATCTAGCCCATGTCTGGTTTGCTGATCATAAAGCTCCTGCATCC
>CBFGUY010000132.1:0-11747 GCA_965651895.1 uncultured Algoriphagus sp.
GAAGTCTCTTGCCCCGTGTGACGGAATCAGGCTAAATTGGAGGAAGAAGGAATTGAAAAAAATGTATATATAAAGTCTAATTTTAAATTACACAAATAACAGGTGTCTTCCCTGAAAAAAGATACTTATGGGGAGACCAGTGCTAAAAGTTAAGGGGTATTCTCCCGGGGAGATAAAAGCACTGATCAAAAAAGATGAACGGTACACGATTGGCCTGAGGCTGTACGCCGTCTATCAGGTGGCCCAAGGGCAGCCCAGCAGAAAACTGGAGGAGCTGTATCAAACCAGCTTCAAGCAGATCACCAATTGGGTACACCGCTTCGAGCAGAAAGGGATAGAGGGATAGATGGATTGAAGGATAAGCCGGGAAGGGGCAGGAAACCACCCCTGTCCCCTGATCAGATGGAGGCGCTGTCCGATCTGCTGTTTAATGAGTCTCCTGTTGGCCAAGGGTACAATACCGAAACCTGGACAGGCCCTATCCTGATTGACTGGGTCGGCAAAAAGTTTGGGGTTGAATTCAAGAAGGCCCAGATTTGTAATATAGTCAAGTGGCTTGGGTTCAGCTACCAAAAAGCAAAGGGCTTTTATCCTGAAGCAGACCCAAAAGCCCAGGAGGAATTCAAGGACGGTTTAAAAAAACTTCTGTAAAATCCGCCTGACAGGGTTCTGCTCTATGAGGATGAGTTCTCCTTGTCAAATACCGCCACTGTGGACTATAAGTGGGGCAAGGTTGGCGACCAGCCGAGGATCATGTCCAAACAAAGGGGGCGGGAACAGAAGACCGCAATGGGCAGCTATAACATCGGTACCGGACAGATAACGGTCTCCTTTCATCAAAAGGGCAACTACAAAAGCTTTAAAAAGCACCTGAAAAAGGTGCTGTACACCTACAGGAAACATCCGAAGATCATCGTGGTGGTTGACAATGTGAGGTACCACCATGCAAAACCCCTGAAGAAATGGCTGCTGACAAAACCTGCTTTAGAACTGGTTTATTTGCCCCCATACTCTCCGGAGCTCAACCCCATCGAGAGAGCCTGGTGGTATATGAGAAAGAAAATCACACACAACAGATACATCCATACCCTGGATGAAAGGATTGCGGAATTCTGGAAAATGTTCTCCATTTTCAAAAGCCAAACCAGGAAATGAAAAAGATTTAAACAACCTCGCCAAAAGCTCCAAATCCTCTTCAAAGTGGTTCGACTTCTCTATTGCCAGCTCCACCTGACGGCACAAATCCAATTTCAACGGGTTTGTGCTTTTATTTTTATTGGACAATCAACTATTTATCAGACAGATATCTACATTTATTAGGATATCGCTAACTGGCTCGGTAATGACAAAGTGAATATGACAGGCATGAAAGTTATTCATGTAAGGAATTGGCCTATATAATGAACGCTATTAAAATCATCGCAAATTTTGAACGAAAAGGATATATGTCGGAACTCGACCCAACAAATATTTCAGTCCACAACCAATAAGGAATGTGCTTTCACCAAATTAAACAGGGGATAAAAGGTCATTACTGAGGATGAGGGTCTCAGATTAGTGAAGATGAGGTTTTATAGTAATAAAAGTAAATGTATAGTATATCTATACGGAAAGGGCTGGATCTTAGTCCCGATTACCCGGAAGGTGTTCTAATTGGCCCCCAATGTTTTTTGAAAACATACACTATTCTCAATTCCAATGTATTGGGCGTAATTGGGAATAAGGGAATAGCCTTTCCTTTTGTACAGTCCTACCGCCTCCTCCTGCCGTTTGCCTGTCTCTAGCACACAGGTTTTATAGCCGAGTTCAGCAGCCCAGGTTTCCAATTCTGTCAAAACCAAGGAGGCAAATCCTTTCCCCCTGGAAGCCGGCAAGGTAAACATGCGCTTTACTTCCATAGCCCCGGCATCAAATCCCTTGATCGCACCGCAGGCTACCGCGGCACCATTTTCATAACATACCACCACATGCTTCAGTTTATCGATCGAATTGAATTGATGGTAATAATCATGTTCCGTTCCATCCTTTTCAGATAGGTAAGCATCCAGCAGCTTTACCAAAGCCACAAAGTCAGGATTAGAGCAATCCGTACGTGTAAGTGTGATCATGAGATGAAGATAGAAAATTATGATTATCCGCAATGATGCAAGTAGGCACGTCTTCTTTGGTTAACTGGCTGCCTGACTGGCCAAAGTGCCCTTTATGTAGATGTTTTGCACATCGCAGGATGCTTTTATTGCTGTAATGACTGAAAAGAGGATATACATGAAAATCAAAACATTAATCTACTCCAGCACCCTGACAGTCTGCTCTTGGTTCTTGACTCTTGGCTCTTAATAAAATCACAGCCCATACTTCTCTCCCATTTCTCTAATGAGCTCAAAGCCCTTCTCTGCCATATTCCAAGGCTCGGAAAAATTCCTCCACACACCTATTGAATTGGCAAAAGCCGGATCATTTCTGGTAAAACCTTCGATCGTCAACCAACCCTTATAATTCACTTCTGCCAGCGTTTTGAAGGTCTCATCAAAATTCACATGACCCGAACCTGGTGTGCCGCGGTCGTTTTCAGATATATGGAAGTGCCCCAGTTGAGGTGCAATAAACTTTATCGCATCTCCCAGTTTTTTCTCCTCGATATTCGCATGGTGGGTATCAAACATCGCCTGCACATTTGGGTGATCAACTTTCTTTAAAAGGTACGACAGCTGCTCCATAGTATTGCAGAGATAACACTCAAACCTGTTCAGCGCTTCGGGAGTAAGTAAAACCCCGGCATCTTTGGCATGATCCGCCACGCCATGCAGCACCTCGGCCGACCAGTTGTATTCATCTTCTATGGGTTCGCGGGAAGCAAACACCGTGAATCCTGAATGAAAGGGGCCGCAAAGCACCTGCGCCCGTAGATCATTGGCCCTATCGATCACCCAATTCAGTTGCTCTGCGGCGGCAGCTCTGATTTTAGCATCAGGTGAAATTGGATTTTGAGCTGCTCCCATCACAGTCACCGCAGTTACTTCCAAGCCTATATCGGCACAGTGGTCTCCTACCAGTTTGAAGGAAGCTTCAGGTGATCCGCCTATAAAAAACTCCGCTCCGTCATAGCCGATTTCTTTCAACCTATCCAGTACCGGCAGCAAACCCTCGGACATCTCTGCTGACCAGGCCAGCACATTAAAACCTATTTTGTTCATTTTTGTTTTGGTCCATAGACCACAGACGACTGTCCACTGTCGAAACCCTCTCGACTGTGGCCTGTTCTCCGTGGACTTTTTTTATTTAAAATCACTCACTTTCATTCCTTTTCGAAAGCTATCAAAGCCAAACATCGTGGGCTCATAATCCCCTATGATATCCACAGAAAGCCCAGGGGTAATCTCCCCTGACATATCCAGGAGCCAGAAAACAGAATTTAAAACCAGACGTCTCATATCCTCCACCTGAAAATCTATCGAAGACCCCAAAGTACTTCCCATTAGCCTACCGTTTTTTCCTCCCTCCAGAGAATATTCCTTGGTCCAGGCTATGGGCATAATGGATTTATCCCACATCAATGGCGATTCTGGTGTCATTCCCGCAGTGGATTGACCATATAACAATACATTGGCATCAGGAGGCAGGTTCTTGATCGAATACACATCTGTAGGAGCCCAAATATCATCTATGCCACGCAAAATGGGATGATCCGCATCAGCATTTACACCATCTACCAAAGCGCGGGTACCTTCAGATTTGTGGATTCCGTGATGGGCAATCCAGGTTTCCCCTACGATCTGCTGTCCAAAGCCCCCTTCCCAGCCATTCACCTTGCTGTTCCAGTTCCACTTATAATAAGGAGAACTTTGGTCTTTCACCGCAAAGGGGTGTGTGGAAGTACGTAGCGCAATGAAGGGCTTACCTGATTGGAAATAATCCTCCAAATGTCTCATCTGATCCATGGGCAAATCCCTAAAACGGATCAGCATAATCACCAAATCAGCACTCTTCAAATGCTCAAGACCTGGAATATTATTCTGGTAACTGGGCACGACATCACCCGTTTCGGGCTCAATAGGAAATAGCACAGTGGTCGTGAACCCATAATGTGTGGAGAGTATTTTTGCCATCATGGGCATGGATTCTTCCGAGCGGTATTCATCGTCACCTGCTATAAGCACCACATGCTTATCTTTTCCGGGACCATCTTTGCCTTCATATCTTAAAAAGGTCTTACCGTTTTGGGCTGAAGCATAAGGGATTGTCAACCCCACAACAAGGCACAATAGAAGCGCAACAAATCTGAAAGAGTGGTTATTCATAGAGTTTTAGTATAAGAGGCCGGAAAATAGTAAAACTTTCAAGGGTTTGCATCCTGATCTCAAATTTCTCTTTCGGTATCGATTCCGTTAATTCTTTTACCTTTCAACAGAAAAATGGCCAGTCTGCCGACAAAAATTCCCTACTTTTTCCATTGAAAATAATTTTGCTTACCCCAAATACCCTAAAAATATGAAAAAGGATAGAAGAAATTTTCTAAAAACAGGTTCTCTGGCCGCTTTTGGTCTCAGTGGGATATCCATTGTTCCTTCGGCAGTACTAGGTAAGTCTATGGGTCATATTGCCCCCAGTGACAAAGTAAACCTTGCTTGCTGCGGCATAGGAAACAGAGGAGCCCAGATCATCAATGCCCTTTATGATACAGGGCTTTGCAATATAGTCGCACTGTGTGATGTAGATCTGGGTGCACCTCATACTACCGAGATTCTGAACAAATTCCCGAACGCGAAACGATTTCAGGATTTCAGGAAAATGTTTGAGCAATTTGGAAATGGATTCGAAGCCATCACCGTAGGCACGCCTGATTTTTCCCACTTCCCTATCACCATGCTCGCCATGTCTGAAGGCAAGCATGTTTATACTGAAAAGCCCATGGCGCGAACCTTCAATGAGGTAGCTCTTATGATGGATTCCGCCAAAAGACATAAAGTGGTCACCCAAATGGGGAACCAGGGACACTCCGAAGGCAATTATTTCCAGTTTAAAGCATGGAAAGAAGCCGGAATCATCAAGGATGTGACTGCAGTGACAGCCCATATGAACAGCCCGAGGAGATGGCATGGATGGGATGTAAATATGCAAAGTTTCCCTAAAGCGGAAGCGATCCCCTCTACCTTAGACTGGAATGCCTGGCTTACCACAAGAAGCGCACATGATTACAATAAAGACTTCATCAACGGGCAGTGGAGATGCTGGTATGACTTCGGGATGGGGGCACTTGGAGACTGGGGAGCTCATACTATGGATACAGCGCACGAGTTTCTGGATCTCGGTCTTCCTTACGAAGTGGAGCCTGTAATGCTCAAAGGACACAATCCATTCTTTTTCCCTATGTCAACTACGCTGGCTTTCAAATTCCCGGAAAGGGGCGATATGCCGGCATTGACCTTGACTTGGTACGATGGCGTGGACAATGTTCCGCCTGTACCTGAAGACTATGGTGTGTCTGAATTGAATGCAGACATCCCTGCAGCCAGTACGGGACAGATCCAGCCAGCCAAGCTCAACCCAGGTAAAATCATCTACGGCAAAGACTTGACCTTCAAGGGAGGTTCGCATGGCAGTACACTTTCTATAATCGGAGAAGAAAAAGCCAATGATATGGCGAGCAAACTCCCTGAGGTGCCGGAAAGTCCTTCCAACCACTTTGCGAATTTCCTGAAAGCCTGTAAAGGAGAAGAAAAAACCAGATCAAGCTTTGATGTAGCTGGCCCTCTGAGTCAGGTGTTCTGTCTTGGTGTGCTTGCACAGCAGTTAAACACCACACTCAAATTTGATAGAGAAACCCATAGAATCACCAACAATCCTCTGGCTAACCAGTTATTGGCCGGAGAAGCTCCACGCAGAGGCTGGGAAGAGTATTATACACTATAATTAAAAACGAACTTTATCACCAAAAGCTGGAATGAGAGATCATTTCAGCTTTTTTATTGTGTCATTACGTAGTATCCGATCAACTCTAAAATCTGGGGACGTATTCGGTAACGTTCTGTGGAAAATTGTATGAATCAGCTTTTTATTCCCCTAACATCATCATTCATTTCCCCAGGGCGAAATACCTAGTTTGTAAGCGATGTGATTCTGCTCCTTGTGCGCTGGGGCTACACGCTTTATGGCCCACACATTTTACTGGGCTGACCACAAATGCCTATACATTACTGATCGTGCCGTTGGCACTCTGAAAACACATCTGCTTCATTAACCCAGAATTGCATTCTGGGCATTTACAGGCCTTGCCTTTGGCAAGGAAAACCATTTTGCCAGAGATCGGTTGATTTGAGTGTTTGTGCCAAAGGCACAACAGGTAACTGCCCTGAATGCAGCAAAGCGAAATTCAGGGTTGGGAAACCCGGATGAACCCGCCAAAAGTGCCAACGGCACGTTCGGTAAATCCTGGATTAATCCTAAAGCTGGGGTTTCCTATATTTCTAGTAAAAACTATGGGAGCTAGGTGGCTCCTATGTGGTCAAGCAAAAGTTATTTACATAGTCGAGCATTTTGATCACCACCCCCAACTTTTAGGACCGATCGTAGTATCGAGGCCTCTCCGTTACATGGTGAAAACACCTCCCACAAAAGCCACAAGGCTTGGCTTTTACTTTTAAAGCAAGAGGGTACTACCCTAAGGACATGGAAGGTCACGTTAAAACATAAGCCGAAGGAAACGCCCCCCCCAAGGGCAATTAATTCCTGCATGCTCCCCTACCTGGCAAGAAATTTAAAACTTAGGACATGGAAGTATGGTGTCACGCCTCCTTGGTTGACCTTGCTGGTTGTTTGGCAGAGTCCAGGACAGACTCAATTCATGTGCTCCGCCGGACTGAATCCCTAACTGTGAGACCGTGTAGTCGAAGCTATAGCCTACATTCAGACCGGAAAGCAGGTTCAGACCTACCATCATCACAATGGCATCGCGGTTACTCTGTTCCTCCACTCTTTTGTAAGGTAGGCCTCTGTACCACAACCCAAACACAATAGGTTCCACATAGAAATAGGCTCCCACATCCAACTGTTCAAATGGCCCCTGTTTTTTGTAATTGACAGTAGGCGTAAAATACCGCTGCCTTCTCATATGTGTGAAATCTCCTCTCATAGAACCTTCTCCCAAAGGTATCCTATATCCGGCATGGGCGGAAAACTTAACAGGAAGAGGACTATCCCCATCTATAAAGGACTGGTTGGGCTGGTTTACATGATGTGCAGATCCCCCGACCCAGAATTTCTCCGTAAAAAAAAGTCCCCCAAAAGACAGAGAGAGCATGTTAACAGGATCTCCCAATCCGGCAATATCATCACCCGGAAAAATAGGACCAAAGGGGTCATTGGGGTTGATCTGATTGGCAAAAATCAGATTTTCGTAAAACCCTATTTCCCGTCGGATATAACTCGCCTGAAAGCCCGGGCGGAAGAAAGCATTTTCTCCCAATTTCAATTCGTATGAATAAATTGCCGAAATTGTGGTTGAGCGTAATTTGGAGGCTCCCTCGGTATCCTGCATCAACATTATCCCTATTCCTGAGTTATAGTCATTCAGATAAGTATCGTAGTAGGCAGAAAAGGTTGTGAATTGCGCATCAATGCTTGGCCATTGGTTTCTGTAATTGAAACCAACTCTTCCTGTCAGCTCAGATCCTGCAAAAGCTGGATTTAAGTAAAGAGGTGCCGCATAATATTGGCTATATTGCGGGTCCTGTGCGTAGGCTGAGTTTCCAAGAAATAGTCCAACCACGCAAAGAAAAAGAACGTAAACCAGAGACCTTAACAAGTATTTGTTCGTTTATTTGAATATTCAGTAGGCTTCTTCAACGCTACGGATCGTATGTTGTTTTGGAAGCAGTTCGAAAATTATGAAAAGCAGCCCTAATTCCATAAGGTTACCTTATATTTTTACACTCACACTACTATTTACAACATTTGTATTTAATTCTACTGTGCATGCACAAGGATTTAACGACAATGAGTGGATATTCGGTTATTGTGGAGGAGCGGCTGTGAACAATTACTTGTCCTTTGGCAAAGGACAAACCCCTACAGTCCAATCTATTCCCGGGGCCATAGTTTTCACCGAGAACAATTCTGCTCTTGCGATAGACCCGATCACCGGGCAGCCTTTTTTCGTGACTAACGGGGAGCTGGTGTATGACTTCAGCCAAAACCCCATACAAGGTGTAGGCTCCGGACTCAATGGAAATATAGATGGAGTCCAGCAGGTCGCTACGGGTTTTTTGGAATATGATCCGGATGGAGACAAGCTCTTCTATATTTTCTACCTCTCACTGGGCGGAGACCTACAATATGCTGTAGTGGATATGAACGCACCAGGACAAGCCACCGGAAATGAAAGACCCTTAGGAGAAATAACATCCAAAGATAATCCCATCGGGAGTGGATCCGGTGCATTGCTTGTAGTGAAAACACCTGCTTCCCCCTCCTATCTGATAAGTTTTGATAACGGAAATCTAATTTCACGAAGCATTGATTCTGGGGAAGGGAATTTCACCGTCACAGACAATCAGGCAATTTCTTCCACACCAAAGAAAATAGTCTTCAACGAGGACACCGGCCAACTGATCATCATACCTGAATCGGGCAATGATCCTATTCTGGTGTTGGATTTTGACAGCAGTACTGGAACATTTGGAACAGCTACTCCTATCGCCCAATCTTCAGGAGGTGGGGAATACGGTGGGGCGGACTTCTCTCCTGACGGGAATTTCATATACTATTCCCGGGGCAATGAGCTACTGCGGGTTCCATCAGATGATCTAGCCGCTACCCCGGAAGAAATCCCTGCTGAACTACCCGGGGATCAGCCGGCAGATCCTTTTGCGGTTTACGACATCAAAAGGGGGCCTGACGGAAGCATCTACTACCTCTACGAAGAAGTAGATGGCGGCCCTCAACTCATGGGAAAAGTCACCAATCCAAATGAAGAAGATGAGACCCTGCTGGAAGTAGAAGTGGATCCTTTTGCAGGGACAGACTTTTGTGGCACTGTATTCCCTACTTTTGCACCCAATGCAGATATAGATCCCACAGTTGATTTCACTTGGGCACCGGATATGCCCTGCGCCAACAACCCCGTACAGCTTACCTCCCAACTAACACCGGAAAATTATAGACCTGTAAGTTTTGATTGGGCATTTAATCCTCCCTTGCTCGATTCGGCCGGCAATGAGTTGGAAGTGGATTACTCTCAGGAACATTTTCTGATTCCTGCCGATGCCGCTCAGGAATCCAGCGTAAATGTCACACTTACAGTGACCTTTGCTGATGGGACCACCCAAACAGTGAACCACACCATTCCACTGGCAGAAAACAACCTAGAGGCAAACTTTTCTCCGCAGGACACCACTCTCTGCGAAACATGCCTGGACTTAGCCCCATTGCTCACTGCTCAAAATCAAGGTGGTGATGGTGAAGGCGGAGCTCCAGGAGGAGGTGGTGGTGGCGCCGGAGGTGGACAGGGAGGCGATGATAACTACGAGTATTTCTGGTCGAACAAGCGGGATGAAGGCTGGGGACCAAAAGGTTCTAATCCAGTCTGCAATCCGGGACTTTACTGGGCTTTGGTGCGCGAGCCTGGCTCATCCTGCTATGCCTATGCTGAAATTCGCATAAAAATGTGGGATGTGCAGGATCAGACCAACAATATCTGGTACTTCGGTGACGGCGCTGGATTGGATTTCAATCCTGATCCTGATGATCCGGAAGCCCCTACCCCACGACCTATAGAATCGCGTCATCCACAAAATATTCCTGCAGGGACTACTACAATTTCCAGCCAAGATGGAGAAGTACTGTTCTACACCGATGGCCAATCCGTATGGGACTTAAATGGAAATCTGATGGAAAACGGGGATGATATCGGAGGAGACAACAGCAGCAGTCATGGAGTGATAGCCGTGCCAGTACCGGGAGAAGAGACGCTTTTCTACCTATTCACATCCCAGCTATCCGCCAACGGAACCAATGAAGCTAAATACTCTCTGGTGGATATCAAAGCCGAAAACCCAACGGGAGTAGGAAATGTTGTTACTAAGGACAATTTTCTTTTCAGCCCATCTACCGAGCATACCGCAGCGCTGGATGCCGGAGATACTACGTGGGTAATGTACCATGAACTTGGCAACAATACCTTCCGTGCCTATCCGGTATCCTCACAGGGCATAGGCCAGCCAGTACTCAGCTCTGTGGGAAGCAATCATGGCTTCAATTCGGGGGTAGGCTCAATGAAATTCAATTCCGACGGTGATCAGCTGGCGGTTACTATCTCCGAAGGAGGATGTAATAAACTGGAAATCTTTGATTTCGATTCGGATACCGGGGAAATGACAGAATACGCCCGAATAGACTTAGGCTGTGACGGGGACGTATATGGAATGGAGTTTTCTGAAGATGGGGAGCGGGTGCTGGTATCCTACAGAAATGGAGGGCCGGGAATAGAAGAATTTACCGTCAAAGCCAATGAAAACGATGATCCTGACACGGCTGTCTGTCCGGCATGTTTCGATGGAGCCAGCACCCGCGCTGCTATAGAAGCCTGTATCATCAGTACCAGAAACCAGGTAAACGGAACGCAAGGATTGGATTTGGGGGCCATTCAGATCGGGCCAAATGGATCTATCTATGTAGCCGTGGTGGGAGATAACAGAATCGGGGAAATTAGCACCGGGTCAGGATGTAACTCGCAAAGCACTTTTAATCAGGATGGAGTGGCACCTATGCCCGGCACCTCCAATTTGGGGCTCCCTTCCTTTGTTCAAAACTCTGGGAGTTCAATACCAGAACCTAGCCTATCTGCACCTGCACGGATCTGTCTGGATGAAAACACCGCTGGTGCCTTATTGGAAGGCGGAGGGGAACCGGATATAGACAGTTATTTCTGGACGATCACCAATCAAGACGACGGGACTGTAGTAATAAGCGATTTCGGAGGCCCTGGAGAGGAATTTCAAACCCTCGAGCAGCCCTTCGACACGGCAGGAACTTATCTGATCGAACTGCGTGTAGATCGATGTGGAGACCCTGAATACTTCCGAGAGAGTACTGAAATCCAAGTGGACGAACCACCGGTACTCACTCTTGCGGACGATGTAACCCTATGTGCGGGAAATCCAATTACACTGACAGCAATCGATGGCTATGACCCGGCAGAAGGATTATATGATTTTGAATGGACAAATGCCGCAGGACAGGTTTTCGGAGATGAAAACTCCAATGAAATCACTGTAGATGAAGAAAGTATATATACGGTAACCGTAAGCTACAGGCTGCCTGAGGGACTTTCTGACGATGAAGTCGAACTTTATCAAACCTGTCCAACTTCGAAAGAGGTATTTGTAGGCCCGGCGTTTCAGTTCGATATGAACCAGGATGCCGATGAAGTGTGCTATGAAGAGGTGGCTGTAAACTTTGCCCCGAACACCCCAGTTACCGGAGAATGGTTTTACGAACTGAATGAAGACGGAAATCGTGTTGCATTGGGCGAATTCTTCGAACTGGAGCTCTGGGTCAACACGCTTCCTGGCCCGGGAGATTATGAAATTATTTTTGTAACAGAAGACCCTATAGTGGAAGGCTGCATAGTGGAGAAAAGCATGGAACTGAAGGTCAATGAGCTGCCTCTCTTCACCGCAGTACAGACTACTCCTGCCACAGATTGCGCTACGGCTGATGGAGCCTTTGAGATCACTATGCAGGCAGATGCT
>CBFGUY010000133.1:0-11716 GCA_965651895.1 uncultured Algoriphagus sp.
CGGTAGAAGCTATGCGGATGAGGAAAGAAACCTTCAAGGACAGTGGGCTCTTCCGCCATCAGAAGAAAGATGGCAGCATAATCCATGTTCATATCAAAAGTAATCTGATATCGTATCAGGGGAAGAATGCGGAAATTGTGACGGCCATAGATCTGACTGATCGCTTCATCCAGGAAAAAAAAGTAGAGGAACAAAAGCAGTTTTTAGCCACGATCGGAGTTATAAATGCAATTTTCTTAAAATCTGAGAGTTGGTCATTGGCGTTGGAAGTGTGCTTTCAGACGCTCGGAGATTTCTTGGGAGTCAAAAAAATCTGTTTTTATGATGAACTGACCTTAAATTCGTTGACTTCCGCAAAAGTCAGCTGGTGCGCTAGTGACCATACAGAATCTTCTGAACCTTCGACTCTGGGTGTGCTATTTGGTGAGTTTCCGCATTTTATGGAATCAATACAAGCTGGGGATTCTGTCCAGATCAAAGTCCCGGATTTACCTCCTTCCCAAGCAAAAAATCTATTACGGAGGCAAAATATCCAAAACCTGCTGGAACTACCATTGATTATCAACCAGGAGCTTGTGGGTGTCCTGAGCATACAGGATTCTAAGAAAGACCGCATATGGGAGGAAAATGAGTCACAGGTATTGCAAACACTCGTTTCCAATTTGGCCCATGTGGTAAATCAGGCTCAGACACTTCAGAACTTGTCAGACAATGAAGCAAGGTTTCGCTCATTAGTACAAAATGGCAGTGACCTTATAGCTATTATTGATTCTGGAGGAAATTACAAGTATGTAGCTCCCACCTCTATGAAAGTGCTTGGGATACCGCCAGAGGACTTTATAGGCAGAAATGCATTTCAGTACATCCACAAGGATGATGTGGGACGATTAATGAAAGACCTAGAGCAGATAGAGACTCAAAATTCGGTATCCATTGCTCCCTACCGATTTCAGGATGCCGCCAAAAACTGGCGCTGGATCCAGACAGACCTCACCAATCATCTTTCGGATCCTGTGATAGCTGGAATTGTGGCCAATACAAGGGAAGTGACAGTGGAAGTGGAAAAGAGGATGGCTGAGCAATTGCTGTCATCCCTTACCAAAGCTATCAGCCAGCCAGGTTCTCTGGCTGCTTGTCTGACAGACGCAATGAAGGAATTAACAGAACGCTGTGATTTCAGCTTGGCAGAGATGTGGTGGGTTTCGGAAGATAAATCCCGTGTGGACTTATTTGCCATGTCAGATAGCATGGAGTTTATGGAGCAATTTTTTCCAAAAGGCAACCATGTTCATAGTTTCAAAAGAGGGGAGGGATTGCCTGGAATGGTATGGGAAAACCAGAAAATCCAGATCCTAGAAGACCTATTTAACAATAACCTCTTTTTACGAAACGAGTCCGTCAGGGAGGGTAGATTAACTACTGCACTTGGTTTTCCGGTACTTTATAATGAGGAGTTCTTGGGCTGTATAGTTTGTTTTTCCTCAAAATCAAAAAAAGAGTTGTTGCCTCTGGTCAAGCTACTTGGTGAGTTGGGAGTACAACTAGGAGCAGTAATGAAGCAGAAGATGACCGAGGAGCAGTACCGCAACTTCTTCAATATCTCCCCTGATCCATATGGACTTTTAGGTTATGATGGATATCTGAAGAAGGTGAACAATGCTTTTGTTAAGGTATTAGGTTATGATAAAATGGAGTTATTCAGCAAACCTGTCTTTCACTTTTTACTGGAAGATGAAATTCCGAGAGCTAATAAGTGGATGAAAGAACTTATAAAAGGTGCAGCTACAAATTCTTTTGAAGCAAGGTTCTTAACAAAAGAAGGGAAAATTAAATGGTTGGTTTGGAAAGGCACAGTCATTAAGGAATCCAAGATTATTATAGCGGTAGCCAAGGATATCACTGAACAAAAAGAAGTGGAAATCAAGCTAAGCGCTTCCAATGATAAGCTAAGTAGAGCTCAGAAAATCGCAAAGCTTGGCTATTGGAATAGAGACTTTAGTACTGATGTTACAGAATGGAGTGAGGAAACTTACCAAATCTATGGTTATGAATCCGACTCATTTATTCCTTCTATGGAAAATGTCAAATTAGCTTTTCATCCTGACGACAGACATCTGTTAGAAACAGACCTTAATCAGCATTTAGAACCAGGAAAAGTCAAAAGTTTTGAACATCGGATTATCACTGCTTCAAACGAAATAAAGTGGGTGCACCAGGAGATTCGGATGCTTGTGGATGATAATGGCCTTCCCTATAAAATAGAAGGTACTATCCAAGATATCACAGATCGAAAAGAAAATGAGCTTCAACTTGCGATAAGCAATGAGCGGTTTCAGTTGGCGATAAAGGCCAGTAATGAAATGATCTGGGAGATTGACCACCAAAAGCAGACGATCTATCGCGGAGCCGGCTATAGCAGGCTGGTAAATTACAAGTCAAATGAGCTTTTCACCAAAGACAATTCCTGGTGCAGAAATCTCCCTTCCAGTGAAATGGATAAAGTGTGGACCTCACTCCAACAAACTCTTGCGGATAAAAACAAAACATCATGGTCTGCAGAATATATGATTTATGCGGAAGATGGATCTATCGCATACTTTGTTGATCGATGCTTTATTTTACGAGATGAAAAGGGAACTCCGCTACGCTCTGTAGGATCAGTATTAGATGTGACGGCATCAAGGCAGCAGCTTGAACGTATCAAAAACCAGAATGAAAAACTCAGGGAAATAGCATGGCTTCAGTCGCATGTAATCAGGGCTCCGCTATCTCGGATCATGAGCCTAATCTACCTGCTGAAAGAGCATGAAGGAGGGGGCAAATCCACTGATGAAATTATTGATCTGATCTCTGCTTCGGCGGAGGAATTGGATCAGGTGATCCTTGATATAGTGAACAAAACCGAAGCAGTGAAAGAAGATGATAACACAGATACTATTAATTGACGATGACCCTATTATCAACTTCATCCATACAAAGCTTATACGGAAAAAATTCCCGGATATTCCTCTGCTTACTTTTGCAAATGGGCAAGCAGGTCTTTTGCATATAAAAAGTAACCGAGATGAATCTTACCTTGTTTTTCTTGATTTGAATATGCCCAAAATGAATGGATTGGAATTTTTGAATGCTATTTCATCAGAAGTATATGATGTGAACCTTAAGGTACATATCGTAACCTCATCTATCAATCCTGAAGATAAAAAGCAAACAGAAAATTTTGAGCAAGTGCTATCCTATATTGTAAAACCATTGAAAGATAAAGATCTGGAACATATTACTCTGATATGATTCTTATGAATTATCAATTCTTGCCATCCAACTTTTCAGGGCTCAGTCGGACTCCCTTATTCAAAACGGAAATAAATGAGCGTAGCTCACTGAAAGCAAATGATGTCTCTATTTTTTATAAAAGACACTCTATCTCGAATAAAATCATAAGAAAGAACAGAGAAGTTTCCCATAATACTCATAATTTGGTGCCCCAAGATTGATGTGTATGAAAGGATATGGGTTTTGTGCTGTAGTTTGCTTGATGATGCTCTGGTCAGGCTGGGTGCTGGGTCAGGACGAAACGGATAAATTGGTCTTTAGAAATCTAGACGAAAGTCTGGGACTATCCAATTCCAATATCCTAAGCATGTTAAGGGATCCTGATGGAATGATGTGGTATGGGACAGCCTATGGACTGTATCGATACGATGGCACCCGCACCAAAATCTTTTTGAACACCAAGGACTCCACTTCCATTTCGCACAACAACATTCATAAAATTTTTGTAGGCCCCGGAGACAAACTATGGGTAAAAAATGTAAATGGGATATTTGATATATATGATCCCAAAAATGAACGTTTTGTAAGGGCTTCCTCCGTGTTTTCCTCTGTTTACCAGCTGGCATCAGAATCATTGGGGATGATACTGAAAGACCGCCAAAATAGATTTTGGTTTACACATCCTTCCAATGGAATCAGTATTTACTATGAAGATTCCGACCGGACTGTATATGTACAAAAGACAAAAGAAAAAGCCAGTCTTTCCTCCAATCAAGTAGCCTCTATTGCGGAAGCTCCTGATGGTTTGATCTGGGTTGTTCACAGTTCAGGAATCATAGATATATTGGATCCCAACCATCTTATTGTCACTCAGACATTACGGCTTCCAAAAGATGAAATCCCTACAACAGCTTCTTATGAAATTTTGATCGACTCCGATGGGGATGCCTGGATATTCGATCCAGATCGGGATTTAGGTGTTTTCCGCATAGATGGTTTTGACCATAAAATTGAGGCCAATAAGGAAAATAGCGGTACTTACCGGCTCAATAACAATATGGTGAAAACCATCATCGAAGCTAAAAAGGGGCAGATTTGGTTAGGCACCGATCACGGGGGGATCAATATAATCTCTAAATCTACTAAAACAATCAAGTATCTGACTGGAGAAAATACCCAGGACAATTCCATGCCTCATAATGTAGTTTACTCCTTGTATAAGGATAATGAGGATATTATCTGGGTAGGAACCCATAAAAGGGGGGTAGCCTATTACCATCAGGGCCTGTTGCGCTTTTCCCACGTCAACAAGAGTTTTGCTGACCCCAATTCTCTCCCTTTTAATGACGTAAATGCTTTCGCTGAGGATAGTCTGGGGAATCTGTACATAGGCACTAATGGAGGAGGGCTATACTATCACAACAGAAAATCCAATACCTACAAGGAATATAAGCATAACCCAGATGACGAGACTAGCCTTACCGGAGATGTAATAGTGGATTTGATGATTGACCACAAAGGGGTGCTGTGGATAGGAACCTACCTTAATGGCTTAGGCAGTTTCGATGGAAAGGAATTTAAAACTTATAGTTACCTTCCTGAGCAAGGTTCAGGTATTCCAGGTCCCAGTATTTGGAAACTTTTTGAAGACAGCACCGGGAAAATCTGGATAGGGACTTTACGCTCAGGAATATCGATGTTGGATAAGGACAGAAAGGAATTCCACAACTATCCTGCGGGTAGTGAACCTTTTTTTACCAATAATCAATACATCACCGGTTTTGCAGAGGACAAAGAAGGAAATATCTGGGTGTCAGGAGGTAGTGGGTTGAATATGCTAAACTACCAGACAAAGGCAAATGCATTCTATTCAGAAACTCAGGGCAGGGGGCTGATTGATTCCAATATTAGTGACCTTTATGTGGATTCAGAAGGGATATTATGGATCACGACTTTGAGTGGACTGTTTTACCTTGATACTTCTGATACCACTTTTATTCATTTTGGAAAGAATGAAGGTCTTCCCACAGATTACCTGGTGGACCTGGTGGAAGATGAGGATAAAAATCTCTGGATCAGTTCTCAGATGGGCTTAAGCTATGCGCAGATTAACAGAAGACAAAAGCCATTCAGTATTACTTTTCAGAATTTTGACCAGAAAGACGGTTTACAGGCAGCCTTATTTAATAAGAATGCCGCACTGAAAACTACTAAAGATGAGTTTATCTTTGGTGGACCAAACGGATATAACATTTTCAAATCCGAAAATTTCGCATTTGAGCGGAACAATCCCCCTGTGGTTTTTACGGATTTCCAACTTTTCAATGAAGAGGTCAAAGTAGGGGATAAGCTGGGTAACAGGGTGCTGTTACCAAAGGCTTTGGATAAAATGGATCAGCTAGTCCTTAAACATGATGAGAATATTTTCTCAGTTGGCTTTAGCGCACTGAATTTTCTCTACCCCGAAAAAAACAAGTACAGGTATAAGCTGAGCGGGTTCAATGATGAATGGATTTATCTGAACGACGACCTGGCCAAGGTTACCTTTACTAATTTGGATCCCGGCACTTATACGCTGGTAGTTCAGCCGGGCACTGTATTGGATGGGTGGAGTCCATATGAATACAAGCTGGACATTAAGATTCTGGCACCTTTTTGGAAAACCCCGATCGCATATTTTTTATACAGCATGGTTATCCTCTCGATTGTTTTCTATTTCAGGAACCAAATGCTTACCAGACAGCGGGAAAAATTTGACCGGGAACAGGCGATGCAGGAAGCGAAGCGGGTACAGGAACTGGATCGGTTGAAAACAAAGTTTTTCACGAATCTCAGCCATGAGTTCAGAACCCCATTATCCTTGATTTTGACCCCTACAGAGCATTTGATGGCGGGCACTCAGAGCCAGGCATTACTTAGCCAGTATAAAATTATTCAAAGAAATGCACGACGCTTGCTCAAGTTGATCAATCAACTGCTCGATGTGAAAAACCTGGAAAGCGGCGGGGTAACCTTTCACCCTTCAGAAGGTGATGTGGTCCAGTTTGTAAAGGAATGCGTGGCTGATTTCTATGAGCTGTCTGAAAACAAGCACATTCACCTTAACTTTGAAACTAACACACATGGACAGCAGGCGATATTTGATCCAGACAAACTGGAGAAGATTATTTTCAATTTGCTTTCCAACGCTTTCAAATTTACCCAAGAGGACGGTGCCATCACAGTGACGCTGGAATTGCTACATGAAAATGAAGAAAGCGGTACATTGATCCTCTCCGTTTCAGACACAGGCGTAGGTATAAATAAAGAGGATCAGGCAAAGATCTTTGAACGGTTCTATACTACAGAAGGGCATAAGCAGCAACTTAACCAGGGTAGTGGGATTGGTTTGTCACTTGTCCAGGATTTTGCCCGGGTCATGAATGGGGACATCAAGGTTGAAAGTGAGCTGGGTACGGGCTCTGTATTTACCTTAACCATCCCTCTGGGACTTATCATTTCGGATCAATGGGACGAGTATGGAGAGGATGCAGGGTTCGAAGGAGGAAATTTGAAAGATGTTGTGCTTATCGCTGAGGATCATGTGGAGTTTAGAAATTACCTGAAAGATTGTCTATCTGAAACCTATCAGATCATCACCGCAAGTAATGGGACGCAAGGATGGGAACTGGCACAGCAGCATATACCTGATTTGATCATCTCTGATTTGATGATGCCTCAGATGGATGGTATGGAGTTTTGCCAGAAAGTGAAAGGGGAAATCAAAACATCCCATATACCTGTAATACTACTCACAGCTAAAAAGTCAGAAGAAGTGATGGTCCAGAGCCTGGATAGTCGCTGTAATCTGTACTTGACCAAGCCCTTTAATCTTGAGGTTTTGCAACTCAGCATCAAGAATCTACTCCGTGAGCGGAACCTGATCCAAGAACAAAACCGCGAGAAAATCCAGATAAACGCATCGGAAGTGAAGGTAACTTCACTAGATGACCAGCTTATCCAAAAAGCAGTTGCACTGGTGGAAAAATATATAGAAGACCCCCAGCTATCGGTAGAATTCCTGAGTAAGGAGCTCGGTATGAGTAGGGTTCACTTGTATAAAAAACTTCAATCCATTACAGGTAAAAGCCCAATAGAATTCATTAGGCTGATCCGTCTGAAGCGGGCTTCCCAATTACTGGCCAAAAGCCAACTTAACATATCGGAAATAGCCTATATGGTAGGGTATAACAATGCGAAGTATTTTGCGAAGCAGTTTAAAGCGGAATTCTCCATGCTTCCATCTGAGTACGCAGCGCAGCATCAGGAACTAACTGAAGAATGATTTTTTGAGACTGCCCACTTGACAGGAGACTGAAGGAGCCTTGGTGCTAGTGTTTTCCGAATCCTATTATACATTTATTGTTTTACTGGTGCAAAAGCAGTTAAAGTGCTGAGATCTCTTGCTTTGTCCCCGGTCTTCCCTGCCTACCGGACAGGGAGCCACTAGATCAAGGAAAACTTCGCTACTGGAAGAATTCCGTATATGTCCATTCATTTTTCCCAGCATTTAACTATTCCTACCCTAATCGGAAACAATTGTTACCCATGTATTCTGCTAGATAGACTTAAAATTGGAAGTTCAATTAACATAACCCATTAATGAAAAAACTTCTGATTATAGCAGGATTGATTTTTTCCTCCTGCTCCGAGTCTAGTGTTCCGGCAGCCATTGCAAATCCACCGGTGCCTACTCCTGAATCTGATCCTGTGGGTGAAGTCAGGTATTATGGGCAACTAGAGGTAAACGATGGTAAGTTGACAGATGCGGAAGGGTCAGCTGTGATGCTCCGTGGAGTGAGTTTTGGTTGGCATAACTGGTGGCCGAGATTTTACAATACTTCCGCTGTGAAGTGGCTCAAAGATGACTGGAATGCAAATTTAGTCAGGGCTGCAATGGGAGTGGATCCGGCTGGTGCCTATCTGGAAAATCCTGATTTCGCCATAAGTAAAATCAAAGCAGTGGTGGATGCGGCTATAGCTGAGGACATGTATGTGATCATAGATTGGCATAGTCATGACCTTTATCCTGAGGAGGCCAAGGCTTTTTTTATAGAGATGGCACAGACCTACGGTGAGCACCCTCATGTGATCTATGAACTATTCAATGAGCCGGACTATGAAACCTGGGAGGAAGTGAAAGCATATAGCGAGGATATCATAAGCGAGATCAGAAAGCATGACCCTGACAATCTGATTTTGGTAGGTTCACCTACCTGGAGTCAGGATATTCATCTGGTGGCTGAGAATCCTATTCTCGGGCAGGAAAATATCATGTATGTACTGCATTTCTATGCCGCCACTCATAAAGACTATCTGCGTGCGAGAGCCGAAAAAGCATACCTAGAGGGGTTACCACTTTTTGTGACAGAATGTGCAGGTATGGAAGCGACGGGTGATGGCCCTATAGATCAGGTTTCTTGGAATGCTTGGCTTGATTGGATGGAGCGCAGAAAAATATCTTGGGCAGCTTGGTCTATTGCCGATAAGGATGAGACTTGTTCTATGCTTTTACCAGCAGCTGCGTCTGATGGAAACTGGGAGGATTCACATATCAAGCCTTGGGGTGCAATGGTGAAGAATGCCTTGAATAAGAATCTTGAATAGGAAAAAACACCTGTCAGATAAAAAACTGCTCGATTATGCGGTTTTTAATCCTAAATCATTGGATTTGACACCTATCAAAGTGCTCGTTTACAGCATTTTAACTTTCGCTTAACATTTGTTACCCTTAATAAAAACATTTGAATACCCTCTGACACGATTACTAAAACTACATTTATTCGGATCAAAGCTGTAAACCCAAAAACCTGATCCTATTCTTTTAAACATTGGATTGTATTGATTCGATGCTCATCGGATATTCAAGTCCGGTGCTAGGAATGCTTATCAGTTTTTGGTGTTTGTATCAATGATTTTTAAACCAAACCCAAACTGAATGAAACACTACCTACAATCTATTAGCTTAGAATTTATCGCAGGAACACCTTTTCCTGCCCTCAACCTATTTACCAATTTATAACAATTAAACCCCTCATGATGAAAAAACTATTACCACTTTGGCTCATGCTGCTGGTAGGTGTAGTCCAGGCCCAGGTCACGGTCAAAGGAACAGTGACTGCTGTAGGCGATGGACTGGCTCTGCCCGGAGTAACAGTGCTGGTGAAAGGAACCACCACTGGCGTAGCATCTGATGTAGATGGAACGTATTCGATTACTGCTCCTTCTTCAGAATCCATCCTGGTCTTTAGCTTTATCGGCTACAAGTCACAGGAAGTCGCAGTAGGCAACCAGTCCACTATTAACGTTTCATTGGAAGAAGACATGGCTTCTTTGGATGAAGTAGTGGTGGTCGGTTATGGTACTATGAAAAAACGTGATATGTCTTCCGCACAGGTTTCTGTGACTTCTGAAGACATAGAACGTACCGTCAATACTACTATTGAGCAAGCGCTGCAAGGACGTGCTGCCGGTGTGTATGTAACACAAAATACAGGGGCTCCCGGAGGAGGTATCTCTGTAAATATACGTGGAGTCAACTCAATCGGGGGGACTAACCAACCGCTATACGTGATAGATGGAGTACAGGTGCAACCTGCTGCTGTGTCTTTTGGCAATACTTCCGCAACCAATCCGCTCGCTGGAATCAACCCAAGTGATATTGAGTCTATGGAAATCCTCCAAGGACCATCTGCCACTGCGATCTATGGATCAAGAGGTACCAATGGGGTAATCATGATCACCACTAAACGGGGCAAAGCCGGTGAAACCAAAATCACCTATAATTACCTATACACGCTTCAGGATAAGCCGGATAACCTGGATGTCATGTCTTTGGATCAATATGCCACAATGACCAATGAGATCCGTGAAATTACCGGCGGTGATCCTCCTGCGGCATTCTTAGATCCTTCTCTATTAGGTCCTGGTACTAACTGGCAAGATGCCCTTTTCAAAACTGCTCCATTAAACAAGCATAATATCACGCTCACAGGTGGTGATGAAAAGACTAAATTCTTTATATCCGGTGAATACTTCAATCAGGAAGGTGTAGCGATAGGTTCATCCTTTGACCGATATTCCTTAAGAACAAACATAGACAACCAAACCAGAAAATGGTTGAAACTAGGTTTGAACCTGCAGCTTTTCCATACCGATGAGCAATTGGCCACCGGTAGTTCGGATGTGATCAACAATGCCATACAGATGGCTCCAAACATCCCGGTAACCAATCCTGATGGGTCTTGGGGTGGTGCGGATCCTGTGAATGGATCCAGTTTACAATTTACTCCGGCTAACCCGATTGCATTAGCCAACCTTTTAAACCGTAGTTATAAGAGAAGAGGAGCCCAGGGTGGATTTGATGTTGAAATCGACATTGTAAAAGGACTGAAGTTCCGTTCTATGGTGAACACCAGTATCAACTATAACAATGGACATTTCTTTACTCCTACCTATACATTAGGTGTGGTGACTAATGATACCAACTCACTATTGCAGGAATCCAGTAACAGTTTTTATTGGAACTGGAACCAGATGTTCACTTACAATGAAGTATGGGGTAAGCATGCATTGGACGTAATGGCCAGCCACGAAGCCCAGGAGAGCCAGTATGAATTCCTGAATGGTGGCAGGGTCAATTTCCCTTCGAATGACCTACAAGAGCTTGGACTGGGATCTGCTCAAGGTGCCACCAATAGTGGTGGAGCGAATCAGTGGGCGATGGAATCCTATTTTGCCAGAGTGAACTATACGTTCAATGAGAAGTATATTCTATTAGGTGCATTCAGAGCTGATGGATCTGCGAACTTCGGCCCTGAAAACAGGTGGGGTTATTTCCCTTCAGTATCAGCTGCATGGAGAGTGTCAGAAGAGACTTTCTTGCAAGATGCCACCTGGTTGGATGAATTCAAGATCCGTTTTGAGACAGGGTTGACTGGTAACCAGGGTGATGCCAACGCAATCTTCGCACCGCTTAGCTCGCCGAGTATCCCTACTCCTTGGGGTGGTGGATTCCTGGTATCCAGGTTTGGTAATCCAAATCTGCAGTGGGAAGAGACTTCTACTGTAAACCTTGGTTTCAATTTGAATATTCTGAACAATAGAATCCAGATCGAAGGAGATTTTTACCTGAAGAAAACTGATAATTTATTGTTGCCAAATCCACTCCCGTGGTACATGGGGACTTCAGCAGAAGGTAGCATAGGAACTCCTACCGTGAATATTGGAGCTTTGGAAAACAGAGGGTATGGTATCACCATCAATACGATCAATATAGATAACAGAGCATCCGGTTTCTCTTGGTCATCTAATTACAACTTCTCTGGATTCCGTACAGAAGTAACCAAATTCTTCTCTGAAACGGCCTTTATTGACCGTACAGCCTGGTGGCTGAATAACTTTA
>CBFGUY010000134.1:0-11527 GCA_965651895.1 uncultured Algoriphagus sp.
GCTATTTCATTCGGTATGACTTTCGGTTTTTCAATCACCAATGCACTTCCTTCTTGTTTCCACGAAAGCTTTTCATTACTGCCGAGCATTTCGATATTCTTGACTTTGGTGTCCTTTCTGCTTTTCCCGAGTGATTTCAGCTTTATATCCGAGGATGGCACACCGAGTACGGTGGCATACAGCGTATTATCTTTCTGATTGAAGCGAATGTCTTTTTCTGAGAATTTCAACTTCCCTTCATTGAATTTCCCATTATCAAGAGGGTTCACAGAATCCGTAGCAGGCCCTTCACCATAAATCTTCCACGGCCGCGTATCGAAAATACTTTCTTTATTCACATCCATCCAGGCACCAATGCCTTCCAATATCTTTACTTCTTTATCATCAATCGAACCGTCTCCACGGATCGGGATGTTGAGCAGGAGGTTGCCGTTTTTACTGACTATATCCACCAGCGTGTGGATAACAGTTGCTGCCGATTTATAGCGATCTTGCTCGTACACTGCTCTGTTGTAATGCCAGTCACCTATACAGGTGCAGGTTTGCCAAGGCAAGTCTTGCTTCTGATCCGGTGCTCCCCGTTCTACATCCCACACCATACATTCCTTCTGCTGCTCGGTAAGTACTTTTCCAAATAAAACAGCCTCTAGTTTGCCGTCGTGGAGTGCCATGTTACGATTATAGTAATGCGCGGCTATTTTTAATCCCGCATCACTTACGGGATAAAGCGGAAGGGCCGTATCATCAAAATAAAGCAAGTCAGGGTTGTACTTATTTATCAGATCCATGGTACGATTATAGAAATTTTCACTGTACTCCTGATCCGGAATGCTGGCACCGTTTTCCCAATCCCACTGCCCCCATAATGCAGTGATGTCATCTTCGCTTCCCTCGCTAAAACCATGGTTTTGGGCATAGAGCTCCTGTGGATCAAGCCCTTCCCACCAGGTTCCTTTGCCATCTGCCTTTGTCAGTTTTCCATCGTAAGGAACACCTGCCAGTACTCCACTCCTGTCAGAGCGCTGTGATGTTTCAAACCATGTCCATGCGTGTGTGGCATGCACGCTTAACCCAAAAGGCAAATCGTGTTTTTTGGCTGCTTCGGCCCAACCAGTGACAATATCCTTTTTCGGGCCTACACGTACGGAATTCCATTCCTGATACTTGCTGTCCCACAAGTCCAGATTGTCGTGATGGTTGGCCATGGCAAAGAAGTATTGAGCCCCTACCTTTTTGTACAATTCCACCAGTTTTTCAGGATCCCAATTTTCGGCTTTCCAGTCGTGAATAACTTCTTTGAAACCTGCTTTGGACGGATGTCCGTAGTTTTCGACATGCCAATTGTACTGATCGCTGCCCTCTTCATACATTAATCTGCCATACCAATCACCTTGTTCAGGCTGGCATTGAGGTCCCCAATGTGCCCAGATTCCAAACTTGGCATTACGAAACCATTCTGGTGTTTCATATTGCTGGAGCGACTGCCAAGTAGGTTCAAATATCCCCGCTGCAATTGGTTCATTGGCAGTATTGACAGGAGACGGATAATTTTCTTGTGCTATCAGCGAATGATTAAATAAAATATAAATAGTAATGAATATCGTAACTCTCATTTTTGTTCTTTTAATTTATATTAATTGCTTATGTATGGATTTCTTTGACTTTACTCATCATTTAGACTAATTGTAACATGACACTTGCAATAGTGGATCTACTGAACTTTTCAAATAAAAATTGCCCCTTATAATCATGTGATGAACTGCCCAATACAAAGTGAGTAGGTTCCAAGACCAATTACCTTATCTCTTACTAATTCACCTAGGACTTCAAGAATCCCAATCGGTTACTCACTTGACTTATCCATTCCCGGGCCATCAGTTCATGACCGAATACTGTTGGATGTACTCCATCCCAAATCCAATAATCAATAGGGGCGCACTCCTGTGCCTTTTCAAAAACCGCAGGATAATCAATGATAACGGCATCAAAATCGACAGCAATTCTTCTGATAATCCCGTCCCGTTCAAGCGTCAAGGGGTGCCATTTTTCATATTGATCCTTGCGCCAGCCCGAAGCAAAAAAGAACGGCAATCCAAGTACTATCAAAAGTTTGGGGTTTTGATCACGGCATGCGGTAAGCAGCTTGCGATAAGTAGTCTCGAACGCTTTTGCATCCTGGGCATCCTTCCTCCCTTCGATCAATGCGTTCACATCATTGATACCGACAAGCAAGCTTAATACGTCCGGTTTCAACTCCAGCGCATCCGTTTGCCACCTCTTTTCCAGATCGCTTACTGTATTTCCGCTTATCCCCCTGTTGATAAATTGAAAACCGTATTGGGGGAAATCAGCGCCGATTCTACTGGAAACAGCAAAACAATATCCATGTCCCAGAATGTGGTTTGGATCTTCATTTCGTCCCCTGTTGCCATCCGTTATTGAGTCACCCTGAAACAAAAAGCAAAGGTCTTCTTTCTCAGGCTCCGGGGATATTCTTATAGTGTTTGAGCAGGTGCCGGCCATTCCGGTCAAGGCCAAGCTACCTACCGAAATGTGTTTTATAAAATCTCTTCGTGTGGAATCCTTTGCTATCATTTAATTTTCGGTTTTTAATAAGGTACTCTTCATTTGTCCTATAGAAGAAATCCTCTAGCTTCAAGCCATTACGGCAGGCCTTCGCATAGGAAGAATCTGCGTTTTCCAGATTTATTAAAATAGTTATCAGGTGAGTTGATAATGATATTCTACAAACAAATAAATGCCAAACTGATTTATTTCCGGTATTTCTGTCTTGGAAAAGCACCCAATCGCCCCAATCAGTCGGGACAATTGGGCAAAGCATTTTTATTGCCCTCCGGCGATGATGGCATCATACAAAGGCTGATCCTTTATTACATTATTAGCTCTGTCTAAAGTAAAACCTATCTCCCACCAGAATGGCAGAAGACCATTTTCTTTAGCCGTTTTGGTCACATAAGTTGCCCAGTATTCCACAGATTTGTTGTGCATTTCCAGATCCTTAGGAAGATGATTGCTGTTGGTGCTGGGAATCCGCCTCCAGGATGCATATTCACCCAGCACCACAGGGATACCTTTATCAACAAACTTCTCTTTCATCTTTTGGAATTCATCAAGGATCACAGCCTCTTCTCCAGGGGTGCCGTTGCGCTCTGGCTCAATAGTAGAATAATTCCCAGCCCCCCAGTAGTAAACCATGTTACCCCAGCTTACATCTCCATCCGTTAGTAACGTAAATGTCGCAGGTGTATAGTTATGCACCTCAACCATCAAACGATTAGGCACTTGGTCAACAGGAAGCGTATTCATCAGATTATAAGTTCTATTAGGATCAGTTAGAGGCCCCTGCACAACCAGCACACGGTTACTGTTCCTGCCTCCGGTGGATCGGACGGCATCCACAAATGTCTGGTGGTAACTATCGAGTATGGCCATCTGCTCGGCATTTTCAACCACAGGTTCATTCGCGCCGGCAAATATAAGATGCTCATCAAAATCACGCATGGTTGTAGCAATCTGCTCCCAAATCGCCTTTTGCATCGCATTAACGGAATCTTTCTTTACCCTATTGACATTATTTTCCAGCCAGCCCCAATCCCCGTGAGCATTCAGTATCACATACATATCATTGTCAACACACCATCCAACCACTTCCTTCACCCGCTCAAGCCACGCCGGGTCAATTTCCGCTCTTGACCGATCGCTTAAATGACTGTAAACCCAGCCAGTGGGAAGCCGCACAGCATTGAAACCTATTTCTTTTACAAATTTCACATACGATTCGGTAAGTTTACTACTCTGCCACTCACCTTCGACCGGGGATTCCATGGTATTTCCAAAATTTATTCCCAAATGCATTTTTGCTGCCAACTCAACTGCATTGCTGCTCATACCAGAAGCATCAGGCGGCAGTGGAGAAGTATTATAAGACGGGTATAGCGCGGAAATCTGTGAAACACTTATCCTCCTGGACTGGCCGTTTGGCGAGGTGATATTTAATATAGTGGAGCGGGTAAGGCCTGTGGCATTGGGAGAAGCAGTGAGCTCTATAGAGGCACTACCACCGCTACCGTTTGACTGACTCAATTGCAGCCAGGCTTGAGCCTGATTACTGATGCTCCAATCACTGTTACCTGATATTGTGAATTCCTTGACTCCCCCTTCTTCATCAAAATCCAACTTATTCGCTGAAACATCCAGTACAGGGTCTACACTTCCCTCTTCCCCGCAAGAGGAAAGCAATAGTATCCCCAATAACACTGTCAGTAACCTTGTTAATTTTATATACTTCATTTGAATTATTTTTTCACTTGTTTTTTATTCTAGACAATTAATAGACATACCGGACTACCTTATATAGGCATACTTATTTTCCACCTTCCATAAGTGCATCAATTGTACGTTGGTCTTTCACCACATAATCAGCTCTGTCCAATGCCCATCCAGTGTCCCACCAAAAGGGGATTAAACCATTTTCGATCGCCTTTTTTGTCACGTAACTGATCCAATGATCCACTGAATTGTTGTGGGTCTCCAAGTCTAGAGGAACATGTTGCATATCATTACGCCTGTATGCTCCGTACTCGCCCAGGATTACAGGAATCCCTTTATCAACAAATTGCTTCTTAGCAATACTAAAAGACATATCCACAGCAGCTTCTTCCCCCCAAGTGGCATTACGGTCAGGCTCAATAGTAGAATGAAACCCTTCCCCCCAGTAATAGACCATATTGCCCCAACTGGCATCGCCATCCAACAAAATGCAAAATTGAGAAGGAGAATAAAAGTGCACCTCTGCCATCATCCGATCCTCTATCTCATCTGTAGGCATATCCATCATTTCATAGCTCTTTTCAATATTGGTATCAGGCCCCTGAATCACCAGAACCCTATAGCTGTTTCTACCTCCCGTAGCCCGAACTGTATTGACGAAGTTCTGGTGATAGGAATGAAGCACCTCCATCTGAACAGCATCATGGACGTTTGGCTCATTGGCACTGGCAAACATCAAATGTTCGTCAAAATCCCGCATAACAGTGGCTATTTGCTCCCAATAAGCTTTTTGTTTGGCATTCACCGAATCTTTTTTATCAGGGGTGACATTGTTCTCCAGCCAGCCCCCATCCCAATGGATGTTGAGCAACACATACATGTCATTATTGACACAATATTCTACTACTTCCTTCACCCGACTGAGCCAAGCAGGATCAATCTGCGCAGTTGTTCTATCCGCTATATGGTGCCAATCCCAGGAAACCGGAAGGCGAATGGCATTAAACCCCTGTTGCTTTACAAACTTTACATACTCTTCAGTAATCATAGGATTGCCCCAACCTTCTTCCCCGCCGGGTGCTTCCATCGTATTTCCAATATTCCAACCAAGCTTCATTTTAGCGGCCAGCTCCGTTGCATTGCTATTCATTCCTGTTGCATCGGGAGGCAGCGGAGATGTATTGTAGGATGGATATAGCGAGGAAATCTGTAAAACGGTGATCCTCCTGTCCTGCCCGTTTGGCGAGGTAATATTCAAAATGGTGGATCGGGTCAGTCCTGTGGCATTGGGCACAGCGGCTATTTGAATAAGAGTACTTCCACTATTGCCTGCTGTTTGGCTTAACTGCAACCAAGATGAGGCCTGATTGCTGATACTCCATTCACTGTTACTGGTTATTGAGATTTCCATATCCCCTCCCTCTTCATCAAACTCCAACTTATTCACGGAAACGTTAAGCACTGGGTCTATCTCCCCCTCTTCTCCACAAGATACAAGTACCATCATTCCGAATAGTACCGCCAGTACCCCGGTCAATTTCATCTTCATCATTTTAATTTATTTTGGTTATTGAGTCTATTATTTTGTACCCTGAGCCTGACGCCGGGGCTTTACAACTGTCATCACTCATGCTAAGGTATTGACAGCCTTACTTGGACAGGGGACGCTATGTGTTCAATAAGGGGTTTTGATGTTTTATCCGGTCTTAATTGAAGATTTGAGATGTAGCCCACCTCTCCATATCTTAAATAATGCTTGACACCTACTCTTTGATACTTTAAGTTGATTTTAAAGGGATAAAAAAACCTTCCAGGCTTCATTGTTTGATACCGGCAATCAGATGATTAGCACCAAAACCCGGAAGGTATAGGGATTTTAGTCAATGATTAACTTCTTGGTTATATTAGACTGACCGGAACGTACATTGACCAAGTAAACTCCTGCTCTCAGGAACTGATCAAATTCCAGTATCTCATACCCTTCTGTTATTTTCCGGTGTAGCAATCTGCCATCGGTATCATATACACTGATGACCGCAGTCTGTAAAGGAGTCGGCAATGCTATTGAAAATCTTCCCGCGTGGGCAGGATTTGGGTATAAGACAACTTCATCGGCAGTAATATCCGGCTCTTTTGACAAGGCCAGTGTATTTGAATCACCTATACTTAGTTCTTCAAATTCATTTGAACTGAGGGTTCTTGCCGAAGGATTACCTGCCGTGGTGTATCGGATAAAGCCGTTACAATTCAACCATTCGCTGAACGACCCTCCACAGGTATTTTGCCATACCCCAGTGTTGATTTCCTGATCTTCCGATTGATAGGTGACCCCGTTGATGATGACATAATCTATCTGTACATTTCTGGAGCCATTGTCATTGGTATAATGGATCTCTACTGTCCCACTACCCGAAGCCCTGTAATCGGTATATGAAGTAGTAAGTGTCCAGGTAGCGACCGTGTTACCATTTACCCGCAGGTCTATAGATTCATCACCTTCTATCCCCCTGGCTCTTACTGTAATCGCATTGGGATCAAAAGAAGAGAGATAGCTACCACCTATTACCTCTTGGGGAATCCCCGGACCTTGCCAGGCCACTGAGACATTATCCCCTCCTCCACCTTCTTTATGAAGTACTTCTATATAATACTTCTGACCTGCCATAAGATTTACGGTAGCAGACTGCTGAGTACTGTATTTATTCCATTCCCTTGGACTGGTCCATCCATCTACGAAGGCTATCCTTGAGCTATTGGCAGGATCATCATTAGTACTTAGGTACAAATCGGTGTTGTCGTCTCCTGCCACCCAAAAGGTATAACTTCCGGTAGCAGTGGGATGAATATACCCGCGTATCCTGGTACCGTAATTATCAGCCCAGTTTGTGGGGCCTTCCAGGCTTGAGATCTGCTCGCTGCCTGTAGGGTTATTGGGATAGTTGGCATTGGAAGTTAAGCTGCTGATACCAGCTCCCTCTATACCTGTCCAGTATTCCCGCAGTATGGAACCCGAACCTCCTGCTACCATGACATCAAAAACCTGTACACTTTGGCATCCTGCGCTGTTGGTATAAGTAGCTTCATAGCTCCCTGCCTGATTGGCCTGTATATTGGATAAAGTTACTTCACGGGCGGAAGCACTAAAGCCATTAGGCCCGCTCCAACTCCATGATCCTCCCTGAACTGGCTGGGGGCCAAACTGCACACTGGCGCCTACCGTTACAGAAGCATTGGCTGTCTGTTGCCAAGTTTCACCATTAATTTGTACATATGGGGTGACCGTCGTAGGCGTACAGACAGCAGCAGGTTCTCCATATACAATACCACGGCCTGCCGTGCTCATATATACCCTTCCGAAGACATTCATATCGCCTTGGATGAACTCCCCATTTCCAGGACCTCCGTATTGGCGATCATCCTTATTGATTCTGATCCAGGATGCACCCTGATCTGTAGAGCGATAAGCTCCTCTGACATTGTTAATTGTACCCCATATATAGATAGCCGGATAAGCTGCTTCGGGAGCTGCTATCCCAAAGCCAACAGCTCTACAATTGCTGACACCACTTACTGTTGAAAAGGATTGACCTGAATTGGTCGATCGTGCCAGGCCCCCATCGTTCAATGCTATCCAGACATGTCCTTCCATGCCGGGAGTCAACCGGATCACTTTTGAGCCCCAGCTACCTACCGTACTTGCCTGGGAAAATGATGATCCGCCATTGGTACTTATCATGACCTCCCCATTTTCACGGTTGTACGCATAAAACTTATTGGAATCGACAGGGTCGCCAACCGGAAGTGCCTCATTGATATTCAATCCGCTTACCGTGGACCAGGATGATCCGTTATTGGTTGACCGGTAAGTGGTCGATGATTGCCGCGGAGAATGTAACAGGATGTTGCCATTTGCAGATAAGGCCACTTTACCCTGGGTGCCGTTCATGTTGTTCTGAATCCAGGTAAGCCCCATGTCAGTGGAATGATACATGGAATTCCCAACACGGACAACTTTGTTTGTATTCTGGGCTGCTACCGACAATCCTGTGGTGGTCCCGATATTAGGGGAATGGATCGGTGCATATTGATTAATGTCCGTGTGCCTAAACCCATCATAGTCGCCGATGACTGTGATCACAGGACCATTGGGAATGCTTTCCAGACCAAGTGGCACAGTTTCTTCTATCCCCCGGACGTTAAACTTCCAGGTATTATTGGTATCGATGTTATCATTAACGAATATACCATTGCCCGAAGTGACCCAAACCTTTTGTGTATTGAAGGGATCGAATTCAATTGAGCCGGCCCAATGGATGGCTTTTCCATAAATCCAGGTGATGCCATCAGTATCCAGGGTAAATCCCCGATCTATCACATCCACCCAGCTTGAACCACCGTTTGTGCTCAGGTATATCCTGTCGCCCCATACGGTATTCCCGTTATTCACATTGGTGTATTGACTCCAAAAAGTGTTGGTGGTAGAGGCTACAATCCTGTTAGGATTATTGGGATCAACGGTTATTCCCCCGAATGCCCTGTTGGAACCAGGAGGGGTAATGTTAGTCCATACGCCTGAGGAAATGTTGTATTTCCAGATCTGCCCATTATCCATGGGGCCAGAGTTTTCATTTCCATGTGGCCCTGCTCCATTTGCATAGGTGATATAAAGGTTATCATTGCCGGCGAGAACTGCACGATGAGGCATAAAACTAGTAGGTGCACCAGACACAGCTGTAAATGATTGCCCTCCATCATCGCTTCTGTAAAAATTTGCTCCCTCACTTCCAAAACGTGAAACTCCAACAAACATTCTCTGTGTACTTCCTCCCGAATTGCCGGATGGATCCAATAGCACAAAACTTATCCCGTTCTCAAAACGGATCTCTTTCTCACCTGTAGAAGTTACATCCAAGGAAGACACCTTGCTCCAGTTTGCTCCGGCGTTGGTGCTTCTGAATAGCCCGGCCTGTCTGCTTCCACAATACAGTATATTACTGTTGTGGGGATCTACGGCCAGCTTCTCGCCAGTTTGCCTACCCATTCCATTGCCATGGGCTCTAAACTGACTTGTTACGTCAGTAATGGCAAACGTATTTCCGTAATCATCTGAGCGAAGGATTGCGGTTCTGCCACCACTGAAATACTCAATACCCACCAGCATATACAATCTGCCGGGGTTATTGGGATCCAGCGCCAGGGATTCAACGCCCAAATACCCTACGTCGTCTTCCGACGTCCAGTCGTTCAGAGCGATCCAAGTGCCGGAAGAGGCATCCCATCTGTAGGCACCTCCCACGTCAGTCCTGGCATATACCAGGTTCTGCTCGGTTTTGCTCGGGATTATGGCGGAAACAAATCCGCCACCGCCAATGGCTAAGCTATTCCAATTGTAATCTTCTGCTGTCTGGGCTTCCGCTTGATAGCCCTGAAACACAAAAGTTACACTAAATAAACAGAGGAAGGCAAGTAACTTTTGTCTGAATTTTGCGAATACGGAAATGAACATTAAAAGTCCACGACCATACAACCCAAACGGCATCTGCCGGAGGGTAATAGGTAGATTTATTTTCATTGTATTTTGGGTTAATTGTTAATCAAACTCTACAAGAAGTAAGGGCGATACAAAAAATAAGGGGTGGATTGAACCTATTTCCAACCACCCCTTACTTGTCTCCATTCTACTTCCAAAAGGAAATAACTATTAATAAAATATCTTTATTTCCCCCTTCTAGAGGCTCCCATAAAGTTAAGACCTCCAGACTATCACTAAACATTGTTTCGGTAAAGCCCTTGAAGGGCTTCAAAAGAATCACCCATCCCCCACTAAAAAGGAGAGAAAAGGGATGATTTTTAGAAATCAGAAAGCAAGAGCTTGCTTAAATTTTGTTTTTGGAAGCCGGGATTGATGCATCTTTAGTTCAATCAAGGCTCGTTTTCGGGGTCGTAGCTCCGCTACATCCCCGAAAATAGCCGAAGAATGGGCGAAAGAGGCGCAATCACAGGCCAAAGGATAAAGTTTAAACAAGCTCTAAGATCATTCAGCTATTTTTACTACCCTGATATTATCTACAGCAATATTCATAGGAGCTGAAGATTGGCTGGAATCATTGACCGAGAAGATATTGATACTTCCATTGCCAGAATCTCCCAGTAAGTCTTTTAAACTTCCAACTGATTCGCCTGCCCCATCTTTTCCTCCATTGGGTTTATTGCGGAATTCTGAAAATGGGATGGTTACTGTGATCCAATTGCCCTTTGTAGTGAATGGCGCAGTTCTATTACTTGCAATATTCCATGGTTCGTAGCGTGCCACGTAGCCCCAATTGAAATCTTTTAAAATGATAAGAGACGTTCCATTCCATTGCCCAGGTACATTGATCTCAAATTTAAAAGCATACTCGTCAACTGGATCGTCCAACTTATCCTCAGGAACCCACTGAACTGCATTGGTATTAATACTTCTTCCTCCTTCCCACCAACTAGAATTACCCGCATTCAGGCCATTATTACTTAAAATTGCATAGTTACCCTTATTGCCCGGAAAGGTGGTGCTGCTATTACTTATGTTCGCTCCCCAGCTATATGTATTTAAATCATCGAAGTCACAAAGCATACCTGTGGGATCATTGACATTCAGAGAAGTGGTATAGGATCCTGAGCCGGTTTCTACCGTTACCGGCCCACTTTGACTGAGTGCCGGGGACTTAAACCCAATTGAAGTACCATCCTCCGATAACCTGTATTCCGAAATCGCCGCTCCGGCAAAAGTCACCTCTTCTATGTAAAAGAAATTGCTTCCATAAATGTACACCGAGTCTCCCTCACTCGGGAGTTCGTATGATACTCCTGTGATCACGGGTGGGTCAATGGCAAAGTCAATCGAATAGGTATAAGATCCTCCCGCATTTACAACGGTTACTTTATTCAGTTCCTCTAAAGACACCGACTGGAACGGAATAGAAGGTATCTGCACCACTATATTTCCATCAGTTAAAAAGGTTTGGTTGATGTTTGCCTGGATACCACCAAAAGTCACCTGGGCAACCTGGGCTAAGTTTTTCCCATGAATTACCACCCACTGACCGGCGGCCATTTCAGTGATTAATGTATCATTGGGAGCCGCTTCATAATTCCTAACACTCGTAATGAGCGGCGCAGGGACGGAGTCTTCCTGCTCACAGGCAAACATCAGCGTCATCATTACTGCCACACAAGCCAACAGCAATCGATTTATATA
>CBFGUY010000135.1:0-11447 GCA_965651895.1 uncultured Algoriphagus sp.
GAGGCTTCCCTCCGTTTCCCCGACTCCGTTTGTGTCGTTTGGGAGTGCAAATATCTACCTTTTTTATTTATTGGCAAGACCGGACTCAAAGAAATTAATGAAAAAATGACTGGAATTTTGCAGTCCATTAATTATCAGGACTTTTGTTTTTTATAAAGAGGAACAGTACTACACGGCTCACCATACATAATGGATTTTGCACGGCTTTGCACCAATGAAATAATTTTGCCGTAGGCGAATAATGGAATAGGAAAATCACTACATCCTTTGACAACAACGGGACGATCAGTAAATGAATCTAAATCCAATTTCTTCAGACATTCCTCTGCTATCATCACTTCAAGTTCTTTTAAATCTCCGATCGCATAGCCCAACGCAATTGAATCAAGGTAGGTAGCCACAAGCATAAATGCCCAATTTGGCACAATAGCATCCGCTGAACAGGTTATCGCAACCCACTTGTCCTCATACTGGCTCCAATCTATTTCCTTGAGTGCAGCGCGAAAATCCTTTTCCCTTAACAGTAACTCCTGAAAGAGAAATGGTTTAATATCAAACATTACCCGTTCTTCCCGAGGATAGCTTTCTTCCAAATTGATTGTAATAATAGGACTGCTTGCAACTCTGTTTATTATCTCACTCATATCAGTAATGGGTTTTTCTTAGACTGAAGTGCTTTAAACTCCTTCAAGTAATTAGGAACAAAATATGCCAAATCGGCAAATTCTTCCTTTTGAAATTTTTCGAAAGCTAAGGAACCAATATACTCTGCTGAAATCTGGACTTCTAGAAATACAGCATTGGGGTGTGTAATTACTTCACAAACCTTCTTCACAGCATCACCTACAAAATACACCTTCCCTATTTCCAATAAGTCAAAATAGGAATTGGCGTCAATAATTTCCGAATCAAGTTCATTGATGGAGTTAAGATCCATGTCAAATACTTGCCGATATACTTCCATCCTCCTCGCGTCGAGCATAGCTACTATCCTCCCTTTATCTTCTACCAATAAGCTAGCTCCATAGGCCAATGCGGCAAGAGTGCTAACGGATACCAGAGGTATGTTTCTGGCAAATGCCAATCCTTTGGCCACTGAAGTCCCAATTCTTAATCCTGTGTAAGATCCTGGTCCCTCTGATACAGCTATAGCATTGATGTCCGTGATGGAAAGACCGCATTCCTCCAGAAGATCATCAATCATCCCCATCAACTTTTCTGAGTGGGCACCTGGAACATCCAGGGACTTCTCCCCCAAGAGTTCTCCACTACGGTGAAGGGCAATAGAACATATAGGTGTGGAAGTCTCCAAGGAGAGTATTACGGCCATGGCTTTTACTTTGAAGAGGCACTTAACAACGCATTGATTTTTGTAGGATTCTTCAAATACTCCTTGGCCAGCATCACCTCTTCATCATCCTGCAATCCAGACTGGATCATGCCTTCCTGGAAATAGTATCTTGATACAATTTCCTGCGAAAGGATTTTTTTTATTTCTTCCTTGTTAGTGACCAAATCTTGCTCTTTACTGTGGTTCACTCTTTTTTCGAGCGAATCAATCTGAGCTTTGATCTCATCGTAATAAGCAACCTTCTCCGCATTTTTACGCATATCCTCTACAGACTTCTCCAGATAGGTGGTATAATCATATTCCTTATCTTCCAACCATTTTACAAACCCCTCATAATCTGCATCTGATATAGAGAACTTAGCCGGATCCGCTATCTCATCATGCTCGTAGAAGTATTTGGTCCCGTAATCAAACACGTGATTTCTAGCTACCAAACTGTAAGAAATGGGTGAATAGCTTTTTTGCTCTACTTCCTCATCTGGCTCAATACCGGCTCCATCGAGAACCTTCCTCCCATTTTTGGTTTTAAATGCTTTTCGCAAAGAATCAGGAACAGTCACTAACTCATGGTTTTCCCTGCTTTGCAGGTAATCAATGGCTTGGATACAGCGACCACTAGGAATATAATATTTCGCAGTAGTAACTTTCATTTGAGCATTATAGCTCAATGGTACGGTGGTTTGCACTAGTCCTTTACCAAATGATTTTCTACCTATCAAAACCGCCCTGTCATAATCTTGCAATGCTCCGGCAACAATTTCTGACGCAGACGCGCTATGCTCATTCAGCAGGACAGCCATTGGAATATTTTTATCCACAGGGGTTTTTGTCGTTTTGTAGGTATAGTTTACATTTTCGAGCTTGCCGATAGTCTTTACGACTTCTTTTCCTTTTGGAATAAAAAGATTTACAATCTCCACCGCCTCATTTACCAACCCTCCTGGATTATCACGTACATCAAGGACCAAGCGATCTATTCCCTGGCTTTTCAAATCCACCAAAGCGTTTCTTACTTCGGTGGAAGCGTTCGTAGTAAACTCGGCCAGCTTGATATAACCGGTATTCTCATCAAGTTTACCATAATAGGGAACATTTTTGATAGCTATTTTCTTTCTGATTATATCAAACTCCAAGGTATCCTTATCTCTTCTTACCTGTAAATGAACCGGCGTATTTGCCGGGCCTTTTAGAAGAGAAGACACATCTGCTGTCCCCATGCCTGTAACATCAGTACTATCAATTTTCAATATGTAATCAGCGATCTTCAGGCCTACGGTTTGTGCGGGGAAGCCTGTATAGGGCATAATCACCATACTTCCTTCACCTCTATTGCCGATCAAGGCACCTATTCCCGCATATTCGCCCGTAGTCATCATCCGGAAATCATCTGATTCCTCTTCTGGAATATAGGTGGTGTAAGGATCGAGTTCCTCCAGCATCGCATTGATACCAATAGAAACCAACTCATCCGGATCTATATCATCCACATAATAAGAATCAAGCTCTCTGATGAGCGTGGCGAAAATGTCTATGTTTTTAGCTAAGGCAAAAAGCTTATCGTTCTTGGCTTTGAAAGCGAAGAAGCCTGTAAGGACAAAAGCACCTAAAAGTGAAATTAGGAGGTATTTTTTCAGAGAATTATTCATGCAGTTTTTGATTTTCGCTTACTATGGAGGCTAATTTTCTTAAAGCTAATATAAGTTTAGCCTGAATTTCCGGAAATTCCATCAACTCAGAACTTACATAAATAAAGCCGATAGACATAGTAGGGGCAGTAGATGGGATCAAATACTTATTGAGTCTATAGGCTTCGCGTATCCTCCTTTTTACGAAGTTGCGTCCAACAGCCCTTTTGATTTTCTTCTTGGAAACGGAGAACAGCACCTGAGAGGTTCCATTTCCCTGTTCATTTTTAACTAAAAATTGGACTTTAAAAGGGTATAAAAAAAAAGAGGAACCTTCGTTAAAAAGTTCCTTGATAAGTTTGTCAGCATGAAGCCGCTCACTTTTTGGGAGTCTGTAATTCATCACAAGGACTATAATTCGTATGTAAACATACGAAAAACAGGCTAAGAATTACTTCTTCAAAGTTTTTTCAGAAGAAACAGTCAACTTGTGTCTTCCTTTTGCTCTTCTGGCTTTCAGTACTCTTCTACCGTTAGCAGAAGACATTCTTTCTTTAAAGCCGTGCTTATTTTTTCTTTTTCTACGAGAAGGTTGAAATGTTCTTTTCATGATCGAATATCTTTATCTAATTGCTTTCTAATTCTTTGTTCCCTGGGAATCACCCCCAAAAAGGACTGCAAAGATAAGCACCATTTATTTAAATACAAATAGCCTAAAAAACATTTGTTTTAAACAAGCCGATTTTCAAATGATCAAATACCAATTCCAAGTCAGCAACCCACTGTCCCAGTTTATACAAATCACGCTTAGTATACCTGTAAGGCATCTTTCACTGGTCAGAATCAAACTTCCTGCATGGAGAGCCGGAAGATACCAACTCGCAAACTACGTGAGAAATATCAGAAATCTCAACGTTTTATCGCCGACCGGCAAAGTGATCCCCTGCACTAAACTCTCAAAGGACAGCTGGGAATTCGAACCTGACCATGTAGGAGATTACCGGGTTGTCTATGAATATTATTGCGGCAAGATGGATGCAGGCTCTTGCTGGGTGGATGAGCAGCAGATTTATCTGAACTTTGTTAATTGCTGCTTTGAAGTGGAAGGACTGTCTGAAGAAAAAACCCAAGTGGAAGTAAACCATCCACAACATTTCCAGGCCTGCACCACTCTCATCAAAGAAAACCATGGCTTCTTTGCCTCCAATTTCCAGCAACTTGCAGACAGCAGCTTTCTAGCCTCCGCAAGTCTCGCACATGATACTATTGATGCTGGAGGAGTAAATTTCCATTTGTGGTTCAACGGCGACATCCATTTTGATTTAGCAGAATTCAGATTCAATATCAAGAACTTCATAGAAAAGCAGATTGAGGCTTTCGGGGAATTTCCTCTAGCAGAGTACCACTTCATCTATCAACTCCTCCCCTACTCTCACTACCATGGGGTGGAACATCAGCGTGGAACTGTGGTCACTTTTGGCCCAGCGGAAAGCCTGAAAGACCGATCCCAGATGAATGAACTCATGGGTGTGAGTTGTCATGAACTCTATCACGCTTGGAATGTATGCCAGATCCGGCCAGCTGAGATCATGCCCTATGATTTTTCCAAGGAAGCTTACCATGAAGCAGGATGGATAGTGGAAGGAATCACCACTTATATGGGGGATTTATTTCTTCTTAAATCCGGTTATTTCTCACTGAGAGAATACTGCGAAACTTTTGAAAAAACACTGAACCGGGAATCAGTGAACTTCGGCTGGCAAAATCAATCCATCCTGGAATCAAGTTTTGATCTCTGGGTGGACGGCTACGAAGCAGGCATTCCAGACAAAAAAGTAAGTATATACACCCATGGGGCTTTGATCGCTTTTTGTCTCGATGCGATGCTGCTGGATGAGCATTCCTCCCTACATCAGGTGATGAAGCTGCTTTGGAAACGATTTGGCAAACCAAAAATCGGGTATACGCTCAAAGAAGTATGGGAAGTAGTGCTATCCCAAACCAATCATCCAATCTACTTCAACCAATTTTATTCAGATTATATTTCAGGCAAGGAAGATATATTTCCTGTAGTGGAAAAACACTTAGCCTCATTAGGCTTTGAATTGACTTACAATTTCAAAAAAGACCAGCTATCTTCTGACTACGGTATTATAATCCAGAATGAAAAAATCATCAAAATCCACCCAAATAGTGAGGCATTTTATGAACTTATGGTCGGTGATGTAATATTGGCTCAAACATTCAAGGATGCATCGCTTCACTTGTCACTTGATCGCTTTGGAAGAAAAACCGAAGTGAAACTTGCCAAACACCATTCCCCGCTGTTCAAGAATCATCTATTAACTGATAAAAAATCAACTACAAAGAGAGCTTTATGGAACAAAGGATAAAAAAAGGGGGCTGCCCTAGCGGATAGCCCCCTACCTTAAGACTCATCCTCAATTAATTGAACAAGGAATCATCCACATCTTTATTAAGCTTAATCGAAATGACTTTGGCTTCCAGTGGTACAGGCAGCATGGCGTTGGAAATGATCAATTTCATAGGCATCTTAATACCATCTACTTCCTGGTAATCTTTATAGGAAATTGTGCCTGCGGCTTTTGATACAGTTTGTAGCTTTAGCCCGGTGGATACACTATAATATTCTGTGGTATTTGTATCCCCACCTGAATCAAAAGTGAGCTTATGCGCTTCTTCTCCCTCTACCTGTTCTGTTCCATCATAAGTGACCGCAATACCGAGCTCCTCCAAGTGTAATTCCTGAAAGCCATACATTTGGTTTTTGAAGGCGGCCAGTTGATCTTCAGTTAGGTCTTGTGATTGACCCATTGCCATTACTTTGCCTGCTCCATCTTTGATAACTGTTTTGGAAACCACATTGCCGTTCATCTCTGTCACATTGAGTAACTTCTGGTTTTCCTGATCTACCACACTGTGAATTTCCAGTTTCATTCCCTGAACTTCGGCTTGCATCTTCATTTCAACAGTGCGCACAGACTTCATCTTAGCCTCTCCTCCGGTGGCTTTTACGTAATTACTGATTACTTCCTCTACAGAGTTTTCCTCAATAGCCTTACCTGTCCTTTCTGTCTCGTCTGTAAATGACATCAGAGGGGTGGTCAATAGCCCTAAGGCTAAAACAATACAAGTTTTTCTCATGATTAATTAATTAAAGTCTGACTCAGTCAATTCCGGATTGATTTCAAGATTGGTGATTTTGGCTTCCAATGGTACGGGAATCATCGCTGATTTAATGGTTTGTGTCATTGGTATCAATACCCCATTTTTCTCCTCATAATCACTGTAAAAAGTATCTCCTGATACAGGATTTTCATTTTTGATTTTCAACCCTGATTCCACATCATAATAATTAGTGACCGTAGATCCCAAAGGAGTTGTCACGATCACCTTATAAGCAGGAGTTCCTTCCACATCTTTGATCCCATCTAGCTCCAGTGTGTAGCCCATGGTCACGAAATGCAGTTCCGGAAGGAAGAATGTCCCCAGCTTAGCAGCATCTAATTGTTCGTCGGTCATTTCCATGGACTGTCCCTGTACACTTGCAGTACCTTTTCCATCTTTCACCACAGAAGTCTGCATCACATTTCCTCCCACTAGTGTCTTCTGGGCAAATCTCATATTGGCATCGTCATGAATCAGCTCAATGGTAAGTTGGGTACCCATTACCTCTGCTTGCATTTCCAGACTGGCAGCTTTAATCGCACTTGCCTTTTCTAAGCCACCGATAGCAGCAATATAAGCTTCAATCACTTTTTCTGAAGTCATATCTGCATCTACAGCCGCCATCTCTTTGGCTGGAAAACCCATGTTGTCGTACATTTTCACTTCGCCAAACTGGGCCAATTTATCTTTAATCTCAGCACCATTTCCTACTGCTGTGATGTATAGCTTGCCTGGATTAATAAGATCCTTCGCTGTTTTGTTGATATCCTCTACTGTCAGCTCATTCATCTTCTGCAGATAAGTTTCATAATAATCCTTCGGTAAGTCATACCGTTCTATGTTCAAAGCAAAACTTGCAATTGTAGATGGGCTTTCTAATGATCTGCCAAAGGAACCTGCAAGATTAGCTTTAGCCTTATCCAGTTCTTCCTGTGTTACTCCTTCTTCCACAAGACGGTTGATTTCATAAATAAATTCCACCACTGCCGAATCTGTCACTTCTGTTCTTACAGATGCATTTGCGGAAAATCTGCCCACCAGTTTATCCGGAGATAATGAGGAATAAGCTCCATACGTATAGCCTTTGTCCTCACGCAGGTTCATAAATAGCCTGGAAGAAGACCCTCCACCTAATACCTGATTCAGCACTCGGCTGGAAATGTAATCCTCATCACCCACTGTAAGGTTGATAGGCTGAGCAATATTAATTACTGTTTGCACCGATGAACTTCTATCTACCAGTGCCACCATGTTTTGGTCTGCAGGAGCGGGCTCGGGATAGCTGAAAGATGGAACCTCACCTTGCTTCCACTCACTGAAATGTGCATTCACTAATTTCTCCGCTTCTGCTTTGCTCATATCTCCTACTATCGCCAGATAGGCAATATTTGGCCTAAAGAAAGTCTCATAATATGACTTGATATCCTCAACGGTCACATTTTTCAAGGTTTCCTCAGTGCGCACTTCTCCGTAGGGGTGCCCTTTTCCATAGACCATCGCACTTGACAATCTACTTGAAATTGCATTAGGCTCATCCTTACTGGTAGCCAGAGCTGTGGCAGCTTGCTTTTTCAGCTTATCCAGTTCTTCTTCAGGAAAAACAGGGTTGAAAAGCACATCAGTCATAAGATCCAAAACTTTATCTTGATGTTTTTTCAACGAAGATGCTGAAACAGAAGTAGAAGAAGCTCCTATGGAGGCTCCTATAAAATCAACTTCCTCATCAAATTCATCCTTAGTGCGAGTGGTGGTACCGGCAGTGAGCATTTCTCCGACAAAACCAGTCATTCCGGCTTTGTCACCCTCCATGATAGGATCTCTCTCAAATACCAGCGTAAACGAAACACGTGGCAGTTTATCATTTTCTACTACAAAAACCTTCAGGCCGTTGTCCAGAGTAAAAGTCTCAGCTTCGCCAATTTTAATTACAGGTGCCGGACCAGCCTTTGGGAACTGACTTCTGTCCACCTGAGCAAAGCTAACGACAGACACCAAAAGGCTCAAAATAAAAGATATTGCTAATTTTTTCATGTGATTTCAATTGTTAGGGTGAATCAATTACTGCGCTGGCTCAGCTGGTTTTGGCAAATAATACAAAACCACACGTCCATCAAGCGTCAAATATTCATTGGCAACCCGCTGAAGATCTGCTTTTGTCACCTGGCTATAGGCATCCATTACCTTGTTCACATAGTTCGTCTCACCATATATTACATGGGCTTCAGCTAGGTTTTCTGCCACACCTGCCATGGAGGAGTTACCGCTCACGATATCATTTTCCATGATGTTCTGAAGCTTTTCAAAATCTTTGTCCGAAATACCTTCTTCCTGCACCTTCTTGATCAACTTATCAATTTCCGATTCAAGATCATCAGGCTCCACTCCCATGTTGGTAATTCCATACATGATAAAAATGCCCCCGTCTTCCAAATCCAAGGGAATCGCAGCCAGGGCCAAAGCTTTTTGCTGCTTATCTACCAGCTCCTTGGTCATCAAAGATGAGTTTCCTCCAGTCAAATAGGTTGACAGCATAGACATGGCGTAGGAATCTTTATCCGTCTTCGGAGGAAGGTTATATGCTTGAATGACCGCAGGAATCTGAATATTGTCATAGATTATATCTCTGACCTCGGAAGTTTTCTTTGGTTCAGCCACATCAGGTCTATAGATTGGTTTTTCACCTTTAGGTATTTCGGCAAAGTATTTCCTCACCCAATCTTCGGTCTGCTTGTAATCGATATCGCCAGCTATGGTCAATGTCGCATTGTTTGGCACATAGAAATCTTTGTAAAACTGCTGGAATTCCTCAATTGAGGCTGCATTCAAATCATCCAGTGAGCCAATCGGAGCCCAACGGTAAGGATGCTGAGTATAGGCTCTTTTTAGCGTTTCTATGAGAATACTACCATAGGGCCGGTTATCGTAGCTCTGACGTTTTTCCTCTTTCACTACTTCCCGCTGAGTCTCCACGCCGGTTTGGTCTACTTTTGCGTGGAGCATGCGCTCACTTTCCATATAGAGAGCGAGCTCTAGTTCATTGGAAGGAAGGGATTCGTAGTAATAGGTAATATCATTTGAGGTGTAGGCATTCAGTGTACCTCCATGTGCCTGGATGATATTCATGTATTCACCACGTTCTATATTTTCAGATCCTTCAAACATCAAATGCTCGAAAAAATGGGCAAACCCCGTTCTATCCGGCTGCTCATTCTTAGATCCTACATGGTAAAGAACCGATGTCACCACGATTGGCGTGGTATTGTCCTGGTGCATGATCACATGCAGCCCGTTGTCCAAGTCAAACTCCTTGAACTCAATTTTGGTTTGCGCAAAAGCCGGCAAGCTAAATATCCCTGCCATCAAACCCAAAGCAGTAAGTTTTCTCATCATAGTATGTTGGATTTTATTCTCATTAGTTTTAAAATTAAAAATATTCTTAATCAGATAAGTCCCTCCAAAAGTCCAATTGCCCACTGATTAAACCATTTGACACAATTTACCCCTAAAAAAATACTAATTATTGTAATCTAAAAATTTAGGGTAGATTATTTGCACCATGATTATCAGTGATAATGCCAGTTGTTATCTCTTTTTATGTTAGATGGTCGGAAGGCAGTCGAGTGAAAACTAAAGTTAGCTCGCCTCATGTACTCCTCATATTTCTGGTGCCTTTACTTCAGATGGTTTTTCTAATTATACAGGCAGAACACTTAAAAAGCTATTAAAAAAGGCTCTGGGGATTAATTTCCAGAGCCTTTGTTTTATGGGTTTAGCTTTGCTAAAATTGCTTTGGCTTCATGCCATTGAAGTCTGGGGCCAAACTGGCTTACGATCTTCGAACTTGCCATAGAAGCCAACTTTCCGCTAGAGGCGTAGCTGTGGCCATTAGTGATACCGTACATAAATGCCCCGGCAAACATATCTCCGGCACCATTGGTATCAATAGCCGTAGTCGCATAAGGCTCTATATCAATAAACGTGTCACCGTCATAAATCAACGCTCCGTTTTTTCCTTGAGTGATCACAAAACGCTTGGCAAGCTTCTTCATTTCTTCTCTTGCTTCGGCGAGATTATCTTTTCCAGTAAAAATCATCGCTTCTTCTTCATTGGCAAAAAGCAAATCCACACTTGCTCCTATCACCTCATTCATAGGCTCCTTAAAGTACTTCACCATAGCTGGATCGGAGAAAGTCAAGGCCACCTTCACCCCATTTTCCTCCGCAATCTTCTTGGCATATTTCATCGCTTCCTTCCCATTTTCAGAAGTGATCAAATAACCTTCTATATATAGATATTTTGAATCCTTAATGGCAGACTCGTTGACATCCTCGATAGAATAAGTCTGGGTGATTCCCAGAAAGGTATTCATGGTGCGTTCGGCATCCTCGGTCACCATGACCAAACATTTCCCAGTAATACCTTCAGCCAGGTTATTTTCATTTAGATTATGGGCGACACCGGCATCTTTCATATCGTTCATATAGAAATGCCCCATTTCGTCATTGGCGACTTTGCAGGAATAGTAGGACTTGCCGCCAAACTGGCTGATAGCGATCGCAGTATTTCCAGCCGAACCTCCACATTGCATCTTCGCATGCACAGTATCGATCACATTCATCAGAGCATTTTGACTAGGCTCGTCTACCAGGGTCATCAGCCCTTTTTCTACACCGTTGTCAGCAAAAAACTGATCAGTGACCTTAAACTCTATATCTACTAGGGCATTTCCTATGCCTGTGACGTCGTATTTTTTCATTTTTTATTCTGTATTGGAAAATTGAAATATTTTAAAATTGGAAGATTGGGTCGAGAAGTTGGAAAGTTGAAAGGTGGTAAAGTTCAATTGTGAAAATCAAGTCAATAACCTAGATAGACCTCCTAAATCGTAGTTCGTCGATCGTCAATCAAATATCTTATGTCTTTCAAAAGGCTTTTCCCGATCAAATAAATACCGATAGGTATGATGAGTCTTGTAGATCTCCGCCAAAAGCTGCTCACAAACCCGCATCATCTTTGGATTAAAATCCCCTATCCAGTTCATTTCTATGGTTTTGTATGGAAAACTTGGCTTGCCACTCATCTTATCATAACTAAGAATCATGGCGCTTTCCACTCCTTTTCCCTGATGCTCTGGCACTACACCAAACACCAGACCGAGCATTTTGTTGGGAGGTGAAAATGTTTTGTACCAAAGGAACTTGAGCTTTCCGATCAAATCCATTTTTCCATTTACGTGCTTGAAGATCTGGTTGATTTCTGGAATCTGGATAAAAAACGAAAC
>CBFGUY010000136.1:0-11209 GCA_965651895.1 uncultured Algoriphagus sp.
AAGTGACCACGCGGGAATATGGATTGAGATCAGGAGGAATCAGTGCAGAGAATATACAGGCTAGGCCTGGATCTTTTGTGTTTGACTATTTAGACGGGAAGCATAGAATCACAGGATTGGAATTATTTATTCCAGGATTTCATAATGTAGAAAATGCCCTGGCAGCAATTGCGATAGCCCTGGATCACCAGATCGCAGAGGAGCAGATTCGCGTAGGGTTAAGTTCCTTTAAAGGTGTTAAAAGGAGATTTGAAATTCATGTAAATGACGGAGATCAAGTCTTTATAGATGATTATGCGCATCACCCAGAAGAGATCAAGGCATGCCTGAGTTCTGTCCGTGCGATGTTCCCTATGAAGAAATTGACAGTAATCTTCCAGCCTCACTTATTCACTCGTACCAGGGATTTTGCTGAAGGATTTTCTGAAAGTCTTTCACTTGCAGATTCAGTGGTTTTGCTGGATATCTACCCGGCCAGAGAGCTCCCTATACCTGGAGTTACCTCTGCTATGTTATTGGATGGAATCCATGCTGCACAGAAAGAATTAGTGTCAAAAGAGGATTTGATGAGGTATTTGGATCAGGCTAAGCCAGAAGTTTTGGTAACGCTGGGTGCTGGAGATATAGATCGATTAGTCCCGGGTATAGCTGCTTGGATGAATGAGAGACTAAACCCCTACGCACTATGAAAAAGGTTAATCTGAAGAAAATACTCGCTTTCGTAGTGCTCAGTATTGTGCTGGTAGGATTCATTGCTTTCGTGGAGAAGCAGACGCTATATAAGACTTTCCAAGGCACTGAAATAGATATCAAAGGGGTGAGCGGAGTCTATTTTGTGGAGGGTGCGGAGATCAATAAAATTCTCAAAGAGGCATTTCCGGATCTAAAACCTGGCTTGATGCTGAGTGAGGTTCCCTTGAAAGAGATTGAAGTAAGGTTGCTTGGACATCCTTTTGTGAAGTCTGTGCAGGCGATGATAGGACAGAAGGGGATTTTGAATCTCAAAATAAGCCAACATCAACCGATAGCAAGAATTGCTCAGCCTATGGGAGCAGATGGATACATTACTACTGAGGGCAAGGTGATTCCTACCTCCACCTCATATACCAGTCGTGTATTGATTTTGGAAGGAGAATTTGCAGAAGAACTGATGGATAGAGGGGATGTCAATGCGGAGATGCCGGAGTTGATGGATCTGATCAGGTTCATCATCGAAGATGAGTTTTGGAATGCTCAGATTACCGAAGTGGAGTTAAATGAAAGAGATGACATCCGTCTCTTTCAGCAAGTGGGAAGGCAGGTTATTGAGTTTGGTGATGGATATGATATAGCAAATAAGTTTGACCGTATATCGGTCTTTTATAAAGAAATATTGCCTAGAAAAGGCTGGAATGCTTACGGGAGGGTAAGCGTAAAGTTTAAGGATCAAATAGTCTGTGAATAATAGCTTGGATATGGAAAACAAAGAACTAATAGTAGGACTGGATATTGGGACCACCAAAATCTGTGTCATCGTAGGGCGCAAAAATGAGTATGGCAAACTCGAGGTGCTGGGCATGGGCAAGGCCGTTTCGGACGGTGTGGATCGCGGGGTAGTGACTAACATCGACAAAACTGTCCACGCAATAGAAAAGGCTGTAGAGGAAGCCTCTGAAATGGCCAATGTGGACATCGCAGATGTGATTGTGGGAATAGCGGGACAGCATATCCAAAGCAAAATCCAAAGTGGTAGTATCATGCGTCAGCCTACGGATGATGAGATCACCATAGAAGATGTGAGGAGACTTTCCAGCGAAATGGAAAATATTCTTATCCCACCGGGAAATACCATTATCCATGTAATGCCACAGGATTATACAGTGGATTACGAAGGAGGGATCAAAGATCCTGTAGGTATGTCGGGTACCCGTCTGGAGGCTGATTTCCATATCATCACCGCCCAGACTACCGCTATCAATAACATCAACAGGTGTGTTCGTCGTGCGGATTTAGTTTCCAAGCAACTAATTCTAGAGCCATTGGCGAGTTCACTTTCTGTACTGAGTGATGATGAAAAGGAAGCGGGAGTATGCCTGGTGGATATAGGAGGAGGTACCACAGACATTGCCATCTTCTATGAAAACATCATCCGACACACGGCTGTGATACCTCTGGGAGGAAATATCATTACCAAGGATATCAAAGAAGGCTGTATGGTGATGCAGAACCAAGCTGAATTGCTTAAAACCAAATTTGGCAAGGCTATTACAGAAGAGGCTAATCCCAATGAGATCGTATCTATCCCAGGCTTGAGAAATAGGGCACCTAAGGAGATTTCCATCCGCAATCTGGCTTCTATTATCCAGGCGAGAATGGAGGAGATCATAGAAATCGTCCAGAATGAAATCATGCAGAGTGGGCATTATAAAAAGCTTGCCGGAGGTATTGTTTTGACCGGAGGTGGCTCCCAGCTGCAGTTTATCAGTCAGCTCTTTGAATACATGACGGGATTGGATACCAGAATCGGCTATCCTAATGAACACCTGGGCAAGTCAGTGATTGAGGAAGTGAAAAGCCCGATGTATGCTACTTCAGTAGGTTTGGTGCTCGCAGGATTTAAAGCGCTGGATGATAGAGATCAGGGCTATGCCAAGCGTACCGCCAACGGGAAAAATATAAAAAGAGCAAAGAATATGGAGATTAATCCAAAAGACATTTTCGATAAAATCGCCGGAAGACTGAAAGGGATTCTGAGTGATGATATCGGTGACGATATTAACTACTAGGGCTTAAGATTGGGGGAGGTTGATGGTTTTACTGCCAATTTCCCCACTTTAAAAATCCACTAAAAACAACCATAGAAATTTCACCAATAACAATAAATATGTCAGATAACATGAAAGATTACAGATTTGATTTACAAAAAAATCCAAAATCGATTATTAAGGTAATCGGTGTGGGTGGAGGCGGTTCCAATGCCGTAAACCACATGTTTGGTCTGGGAATTAAAGACGTTGAGTTTGTGGTAGTCAATACCGATGCTCAGGCGCTTAAGTCTAGTCCTGTTCCGCTTAGATTACAGCTAGGAGCCAATTTGACCGAAGGTCTTGGTGCAGGCGCTAATCCAGAACAAGGAAGAAATGCAGCCATAGAATCAGAGGATGAGATCCGCGAGCTATTGGCTGATAATACCAAAATGGTATTTATCACAGCTGGAATGGGCGGAGGTACCGGTACGGGTGCAGCTCCTGTAGTAGCCAGAATAGCAAAGGAGCTAAATATCCTGACTGTGGGTATCGTGACTGCACCTTTCATGTTCGAAGGGAAAAAGAAAATGAATGTTGCACAGGCTGGTATTGAGTCACTTCGTGAAAACTGTGATACCGTACTGGTAATATTGAATGACAAACTGAGAGAGATCTATGGTAATCTAGCCATCAGGACTGCTTTCAGCAAAGCTGACGATATCTTATCCACTGCAGCTAGATCCATTGCAGAGATCATCACTGTTCATCAGGATGTCAACGTGGATTTTGAAGATGTGAAGACTGTGATGAAAGATGCAGGCGCTGCCGTGATGGGGTCTTCCACAGAAGAAGGCGAAGGACGTGCGATCCGTGCTGCGGGTGCAGCTATCTCTTCTCCGTTGTTGAACAATGTAGATATTAAGGGAGCGGAGAAGATTTTGCTTTCTATCATGTCCGGTGAGGAAGAAGAACTTTCTATGGACGAATTGAGCGAAATCACGGAATATATCCAGGAAAAAGCAGGTGATAATGCTGAGGTGATTTTCGGTCAGGGAATCGATCAAGAATTGGGCAAGGCTATACGTGTGACTGTGATTGCCACGGGTTTTGAAATGGATAGATTGGAAGGGACAGGTGCCAAAATGGAAAACCAAAAGGCTTCTCCAGCTCCGGTACAAGCTCCAGTAGCCAGTACTCCAGCAGAAGAAGTAGAGGAGGAGAAAACTGTAATAAACCTTGACTCTGGTAAATCAGAAAAAGTGAAGGAGGAGTCCGTTGCAAATGGTTCTACTTTCGTTTTCTCTATGCCAAAATCTCCAGTTCCAACTCCAACTCCTGCCCCGGTAGAGAAGCCTGTCGCAGAAACTCCAAAAAGAGAAGAGCCAATCGAAACCCCTAAACCGGCACCGAAGAAAGAAAGCCTATTCTCTTTCATTAAGCCTAAGGAAGAAGCTAAAGCTGAAGCTCCAAAGCCAGCCCAGGAGAAAATTGTACACGATCTTTTCGAAGAAGAAGATGAAAAGAAAAATGTAGAAGAGCCTAAGAAAGAAGAGCCCGCAACTCCGGCTTTTGCCAATGATTATTATGAACAAATGAAGCAAAAGGCAATTCAGAGAGCGCACGAGCGCTTCGAGAAGCTGAAAGGTAGCCGTGCATTTAACCCTACTCCTGAGGAACTGAAGGAGAAAATGGAAGTGCCTGCCTATCAGCGTAAAAATGTAGTATTAAAAGAGCCTCAACATAGCTCTGAGCCTAGCATCAGCAAGTATAACTTAAGCGATGATAATGAGATCCTAGGAAACAACAGATTCCTGCATGATAATGTGGATTAAGTCCTAAAATTCAAGCAGCATGTCTGCCTGGGTTTGCAATAAGTCCATGTACAGCCTGTTGGTGAGCAGGTTATCTGACATATTTTGCTCTATTGTAGCCAGTTTTGGTTTTAGAGCTAGGACATGCATCCCCAGATAATGGAAGATGTCGGTAAGGTGGCTCATAGCGATGCCACCCCCGCCTATTCCTGAAGAAATTCCCACCAAAGCACATTTTTTGCCCCTGAAAGTATTGGGGTAGGTCATTCCGTCGATGAAGGTTTTTAGGATTCCCGGAAAAGAGCCATTGTACTCTGGGACTATAAAAACAAACTTTTTCCCATTTACCAATTGATCATGGAATTCATTGTATAATTCATGTTTGCCGTTATTCTCGTAAAGTGCATTTTCAATAAAATCACTTGGCAGACTCTCCAATTCCAGAATTTCAGAGCTTTCACCCTTTTCTTTTAGTATAGATTGATAAAGTTCTGCTATAGTTTTTGAAACTGAATTCTTGCGGTTGGTTCCTACGATTATCTTGATCATTTTCTTTTTTTTCTGAAAGGACTACATTCTTGGCTCAGCAAAAGTTCGAAGCTAAGAGGTAATTTATATATTTAGGGCAGGCAAAATACACCATATGGACTACCTAAATCAAATCTCTGAAGCGGCTTCTTTTATTCGCTCCCAATATACAAGTGAAGTTTCAATCGCAATCATCCTCGGTACAGGACTCGGACATTTAGGAGATCAAATCACCGTTGAAAAAGAAATTGAATATGCAGATATCCCTAATTTTCCGCTTTCTACTGTGGAAAGCCATTCCGGGAAACTGATTTTTGGGGAGCTTTCCGGTAAAAAAGTGATGGCAATGAAAGGGCGTTTTCATTATTACGAAGGCTATTCTATGAAGGAAGTCACTTTTCCCATCCGAGTAATGCACCAACTTGGAATAAGAAGACTGTTGGTTTCCAACGCTTCAGGAGGGCTTAATCCAGATCAGGAAGTAGGGGAAGTGATGCTGATCCGTGATCAAATCGATTTGTTTCCCGAAAGTCCACTTCGTGGACGGCATTACGAGGAATTTGGGCCAAGATTTCCTGATATGAGCGATGCTTACTCCGCGGATTTGATTGCGATTGCCTTAGGCTTTGCAAAGGCAAATAACTTCCACGTGCATACAGGAGTATATGTCGGGGTGCAAGGGCCAAATCTGGAAACTCCTGCCGAATACAAATATTTACGGGGATTAGGAGCAGATGCTGTAGGCATGAGTACCGTGCCGGAGGTGATTGTAGCAAGGCAAATGGGCATAGAAGTGTTTGGGATTTCCGCAATTACGGATTTGGGAGTTGAAGGGAAAATCAAGCCTGTCACCCTAGTAGATGTGTTGGCAGCGGCCGCTAAGGCAGAGCCAATCATGGCTGAGATCATTAAAGAGGTGGTGCGACAGATAGATTGAACAGTCTCCTCATCGCTGTCCTGCTTCTCCAGAAGCAGGACTAAATAGATTTTTATAACCACATAGAGAGCATAGTTTCATATTACCCAGCTTTACAGGTGGGCAATGGTATTTATGATTTTTAGCCCTTTTTTATTGGGAGTGACTCATGAACCGTGCTTTCCCCGGTAATTTCCATGTCTATAGTAGGTAATTCCCGTTTATAAAAAATTGCGTCTTTGTGCCCTAGACGGGTCATTACGCACCTTACCAGCTAGTAGGTTTATAATCCTTTAGAAATTTCCCGTTCCAGTGCTTACCCGTATTGATCCCGTCAAAAAGGGGATCCAGCACCCGGGCTGCCCCGTCCACAATGTCTAACGGAGGTTGGAAATCATGCACCTCCTGTTTTTTTCTTGCCAATTCTGCCGGATCTTCATCCGTCACCCAGCCTGTATCTACGGCATTGGTGTAGATGCCAAACTTCGGTAATTCGGCTGCAGAGGTCAGTGTCATCATGTTTAGCGCTGCCTTTGCCATATTGGTATGCGGATGTCGGGCTTCTTTGTGAAACTGGTGGAATTTCCCCTCCATAGCCGATACATTGATGATATGCTTTTTGCCGGTATTTTCCTTCTTCATGATATTTACCAGTCGATTGCACAGCACAAAAGGCGCTACAGAATTCACTAGCTGTACTTCCAGCATTTCGTTGGTGTGGATCTCACCTAGCTTCAATCTCCAGCTGTTCGTCTTGCGAAGATCCACCTGCTGCAAATCCGCGTCTAGTTTTCCGATAGGAAAGATTTCTTCTGAACTTACAGAATCATCAATACTGTATGGGATTTGGGTAAGTTGTGCAGATGAAGTAATCCCGATACCCAATTGCTTTCCATGCCAAGAGACAGGCAGGTTTTTGTTTTCACCTGCTGCAAACTCCTGACTAAGAGTTTGTATTTCTTGCAGGCAGGTATGATGATCTCCAAGTAATTTTTGCGAAGCTGGGGAAAGGTCAGTCCAGGCTAATTCCTCATTTTCCATCAAATGCTGGTAGAATCCAGATGGTCTTCGGACTGTCTGGGCAGCATTGTTGATCAATACATCCAGGCGATCGTATTTCTGTTCGAGGTAATTGCAAAATATCTCCACGCTTGGGATGTGTCTCAGATCCAATCCATGGATGTGAAGCCGATTCCCCCATTCACTGAAGTCAGGTTCTTTGGCGTATCTCAGGGCAGAATCCACAGGAAACCTCGTGGTAGCAATTACGGTCGCTCCTGCACGAAGCATCATCAAGGTAATGTGATAGCCGATTTTCAGCCGTGAGCCGGTGACGAGTGCCACTTGCCCCTGTAGATTGGCAGTCTGAAATCGCTTGGCGTAATTGAAGTCCCCGCAATCGGGACACATGGTATCGTAGAAATGATGCAGTCTATTGAAAGATTCCTTGCAGACATAGCATTCACGTGGGGATTCTAGCAAAATTGCTTCTTCTATTTCTTTACCACTCAGCTCAAGCATAGCGGGTGCGATGAAAACAGAAGCTTCCCGTGCTGAACGTATCCCGGTGGTTTTGCGTGCGTTTTTGTCTCTGTCTGCTATTATCTTACGATGAATCTTTTTAGCGCCTTTTTTTCGCTCGGCTAGTTCCTCTTTGCTTGGGCGGGAAAACTTTCCAGCAGCCATGATAAGAGCCAGGCGGCTTTCGGCTGGAATATCAAAAATCTGATCAGTATCCGAATTTAATCCCTCCAGCACAGCGAGGCACTGAGCAATTTCCTCTGCTGTGATTTTCTTATTGGTGACAGATTCCGGTTTCTTTTCCATGATAGTGCAGTGACAAAGGCGCAAAAGTAGAGATTAATAAAATGGAAATGACTTAATGTTATAAAGATGACTCTGCTTTTGGTAGTTGGGTTTTGCGCTTTCAGTAATAAGATTGTGTATTGATTTCGGATTATTTAGACGTCGCTTGCCTGCACATTAGACCTAATGATAGATCACTTTGTGAAAAGGGTAGTTTTTAAAATTAAATTTGCGGCCAAAGAATTAGGATTGCTGGGAGGGTGAAAAACAGCAGGTTATATTTCTAGAATTTCCATTTTCCCACTAAGGGTAAATCCCTTTACCTCTGTCATAGCTGCAAACATATCTCAGCTACGATGAAAGCATTTTCTAAACTTCTTTTTCTTTTGATTTTCTGCACAGCTCATTCTGTGCAGGCTCAGCAACTCAAACAGACAATCCGAGGGACGGTTGTGGATCAAATTACCAAAGTGCCTTTACCTGGGGCAACGGTGGTAGTTTTAGGTTCAGATCCATTGATTGGTACCACCACTGATAAATCAGGTGATTTTAGGCTGGTAGATTTACCGGTAGGATCATACACGCTAAAAGTGAGTTTTATAGGTTTTAAGGATGTCCTCTTGCCTAACATCAAACTCAATTCAGGCAAAGAAGTGGTGCTTGCCATTTCTGCTGAAGAGGATATCACCCAGATTGATGAATTCGTTGTGACTGCCAATGAAAAAGACCGGACTATCAATGACATGATCCAGGTGAGTGGGAGGACTTTTTCTGTGGAAGAAACCAGGAAGTTTGCCGCTGCGGTGAATGACCCTGGGCGAATGGCTATTTCTTTTCCCGGAGTCACAGGTACTGATGATGGAAACAATAACATCTCTATCCGTGGTAATAGCCCAAATGGTCTTCTCTGGAGGATGGAGGGGATAGATATTCCCAATCCGAACCATTTTGTAAATCCTGGCACAGCGGGGGGAGGCATATCCATTTTAAGTTCCCAGCTGTTGTCGGATTCGGATTTTATCACGGCTGCATTTCCTGCGGAATATGGCAATGCGCTTTCCGGGGTTTTCGACCTGAACCTCCGCAAAGGGAATAATGAGAATCAGGAATTCACTCTTCAAGCGGGTTTTTTGGGCGTGGACGTTGCCGCAGAAGGCCCAATTGCCAAGGGCTATAAGGGATCCTATCTTGTGAATTATCGGTATTCTACACTTTCTTTATTGTCAAAGTTAGGGCTTCCGCTCGGGGATTTTGTGACTAATTTTCAGGACTTGTCTCTCAATGTCTTTCTGCCAACAGGGCCGAAAAGCACTGTTACAATCTTTGGTTTTGGAGGACTGAGTGATCAGGATGGAAATGCACAGAAAGATTCCCTGAAGTGGGAATCCGATTGGGATCGATACGCCAGTACATTTTTCTCCAATACCGGAGCGGTAGGACTGAAACATGCTTACATATTAAATCAAAACAACTTTCTCCAGTCCACTATTTTGGCTTCTGGACATGCTCTTGGCACTACTTCGGCAAGACTTGATGAGAAGCTGGATTTTCAGAGGAGATCTTATGAAAATTATAGCAACTCCAAAATCACCTTGAGTTCAGTCTTGAATACAAAGATCTCTGCAAAAGCAGCTTTGAGAAGTGGGTTTTATCTCAATCAGCTTTATTACAATCTTCGGGAAGATGCTTTCGAAGAAGAAATACAAAGCATGCAAACCCATATCAATTCCAAGGGAAATACACAGAGTGTCCAGGCTTTTTCACAGCTAAACTATCGCGCCAATGAGCGTCTCACCTTTAACCTTGGGTTGCACTATTTGCAACTCCTCTTGAACAATTCAAAGTCCTTGGAGCCCCGTTTCAGTGCATCTTATGCCTTGGACGAAAAGCAGCGGTTAAGTCTTGGATATGGGTTGCATTCTCAGGTACAGCCATTGGGGACATATTTTGCCGAGCAGGAAGTGAATGGACAAATCACCCTGCCAAATGAAAATCTGGACTTAAGCAAATCCCATCATTTTGTATTAGGCTATGACCGCACACTCAACTCCTATTTGCGGGTGAAAGTGGAAACTTACTACCAGCATCTTTTCCAGATTCCTATCCGAAGTGGAGCTGATGAGACGTATTCCATTATCAATCAGCAGTGGACATTTGCTACCGATCCTCTGGTGAACGAGGGTTTTGGGAAAAATTATGGGGTGGAACTGACCTTGGAACAGTTTACCTATAAAGGGTTTTATTTCCTGCTTTCCAGTTCCATATATAATTCACTCTATAAGACGAATGAAAATGTATGGAGAAACACGGCATACAACGGGAATTTCAATGGGACGCTGACTGCGGGAAAGGAATACGAACTGAAGAAAGACAGGGTGTTTGGGGTCAATCTCCGCGCTATTTACAGTGGTGGACTACGTGATACACCGATAGATTTGGATGCTTCGATTGAAAAAGGTGAGGGTGTTTATATTGAAGATCGGCTTTTCTCGGAGAAAAACCCAAACTACTTCCGTGCTGATTTGCGTTTTAGTCTGACGAGAAACAAACCTAAATCCACCCGAGTTTGGGCTCTTGATATTCAGAATGCCACTAATCGCAAGAATGTTTTCGGGGAATATTTCGAGCCCTTGAGCAATGAAATCAAAACTTCTTATCAGGCTCCATTGATACCGATTTTGAGCTATAGGGTGGAGTTTTAAAGTGTATGATATTGCGCTTTACTTTGTGTGTTCATGAATTAGGTTTCGTTCAGATTTCGCTAAGGGCAATGTGGATTTGGATATGTTTAGGAAAGCGAAACTTCTGTCCCATTTATCCAATTAGGACTGTTTTGTTACAATAATTTAGCTCAAATCTTAAAAAATAATCAGCCAGCAATAGCAATTTAATCTCTTCGAATGTAGTAGTTTTGGCACTTGGAAATTGTCTAGAAACAGCTGCATTCGAAGAGCGATTTTTCTCACAATCAAAGTTGATATTAAACGTATGAATACCATTAAAATCTCACTTTTTGTCTGTATTGTTCTTGCAGGTTTGTTTGCTTGCGGCTCAGAGGATGACGACTTTTTCCAAATCAAATACAGTTCAAATGATCTGGTGAAACTTCATGGTGATGATACTAAGCACTGGATAGTTGAGGGCTATTATAGTAATTATAACCAGAAGACTCTTCAGGAAAAAAATGCCTGCTTTATAGATGATACTTACATGTTTCAGAAAGGATCCAATGAAATAACCGTAATTCCCGGAGAAGTTTCCTGTGACCAGAATTATCCGGAAGATGAAGTCATTGCTGCCTCTTATACATTCTATGAGGAGGATGGGGTAGTCTTTATATCGATCGGACAATCGGTGGTGGTCAACGATATTGTAAAGAACACCTTTTTCTCACTGCAACTTGTAGAATTGAGTGATAGTCA
>CBFGUY010000137.1:0-11114 GCA_965651895.1 uncultured Algoriphagus sp.
GATAGGCGATTGTCCAAACTTGCGTCAGATTCCAAAATGCCCCCCATATCGCATCTGTATTATAATGATGGTGAACGGGCTTGCCATTTTTAGCTAATGCTATCTGTCCTACAGAACCATCGTTTTTAGGGTAGGTTCCCGTGATATCACTTGCCAACCCTCTTCCCAGTAGGGCATGATATAGCCCGGTATAAAACTTAGTCCTGTCCTCATCTTTACCACCCTCGACTTTTATCCTTCCCAACATTGAGTTCCAGGTTTTTTGGTTTCTTTTCTTCGCAGAATCGAAATCCAAACCTTCTGCTTCCGTGAGATAGTTTGCTTTAGCAGCATCCACAGAAGTGTAGGACAGTCCGATTTTTAGTTCAATTGCTTCATTCTTTTTGGTGGAATACGTGAAAAACGCACCGCTTGAAATCCCATTTACTTTGGTTGCATCATTGGTAATCTGCTCTCCCTGGAATACTCCAAACCTCGGGGCCTGTCTGCTGGGCACAGCATAGAAATACATTCTGATATCGGCTCCTGCTTGGTACTTTTCCACGTACACCGGAGCTGTAATCACATAACCTTCCACTGTTCCGTCAGGATTTATCTTGACTTCGGCATCCTTTACTTTACCACTCTCACCCATCATATTTCCTATATCAAAAAGGATATGCGACTGCTCGCTTTTTGGGAATGTATAGCGATGAAACGCGACCCTTTCAGTAGAAGTTAGTTCGGCCTTTATGCCATAATCCTTTAAAAGGACGCTGTAATATCCTGCTTCGGCAACTTCATCTTTCCTGTCAAAACTTGAACGATAGCCGGAACTTGGATCCTCGGCTTCGCCTGGAATGGTCTGCAGCACACCTGTGGTAGCCATGAGCGCTACACCACCTATCTGAAACTCATGAAAATTTGGAAAATTCTCTATAGAACTATCCCGGTAATCGTATCCGGTGGCTTCCCATCCGCTTTTATTCCCCAAGCTACCATTGGTAGATGGCGCAGGCTTGGCCATACCAAAAGGCATGGCACCGGGCGCAAAATGAAAATATCTCGCATGGGCGGTACCTATTAATGGATCAACCGATTTAAGTTGTTCTTGGGCAGAAACCGTTGTTAGGAGAATATTGAAAAGTAAAAAACTTGAACAAATTAATTTCCTCATGAATTAGTCTGGTTTAATAATGAATACAGGATGCCCTGTTGTCCAAATAATTGAAGTGTTTTTGCTGAATTTTGCCTATTCGTAGCATTTTTTTGATAAGCTCGGCCTTCAATATTAATTGGGAGGATTTGCATATCAAAGATAATAGGCCAATATGTATGAACATATGGACTTAATAATTAAGAATTTTAATTTATGCTGAGGCCAGAAAATCCGCCATTAACAAATCGTTTTGAGTAATATTAAATCCGCTTTGAGCATAAAAAGAATGACCGAGGAAGAATATATCATTGAATTTAAAGAAACTGTTCGGAGTTATTATCCTGTTTCTGACAACGCATTTCATCAGTTGAAAGACCTTATTAAGTTCAAAACCATCAAAAAAGATGAAATACTTTTGGACATTGGGCAAATTTCAAAACATCTGTATTTTGTGTGTAGAGGTGCGGTCATAGCCTATTTTGTAGATGAAGAAGGCAACACTTACAACAAAAACATCTTTTTGGAAAAGCAGTTTGCCGGTTCCAAAGTTTCCGCATTACTGAAAACCCCTTCACAATTTACCCTGCAGGCCATTGAAGACTGTTTATTGATAAGTCTCGATTACCGTCTGTACAAGGAATTGATTTACAATAATGAGGAGCTTAAGAATTTCTACATAGCCTATCTCGAAAAAAACTGGGTGATAGACAAAGAGCAAAGGGAAATTTCCATAGTAATGGAAGACGCTACTGAGCGGTATAAAAGGCTTCTTATCTCTTATCCTGACATAGACCATAGAATTCCCTTGCAGCACATTGCTTCACACCTCGGTATTACCCCCACGCAGTTGAGTCGTATCCGTAAAAACCTAAAGAAAAACAGCCCCACTCAACATATGTAAAGAACCAAGCAGGATAGGGTCGTTTTCTTTGTCTTAGAAAAAAGGCAAAGATTATGAACGTTTCAAAATACTTAGACGCTGTATCATATCAAGATGCAAGTCAAATACTGAATGGCTTTATAACCAAAAATGCTGGGAAATCCCTGCCTGCTGTCCTCATTCTGCCCGCTATGTACGGCATAGACGAGGAAGCGGCCAATGCTGCCCTGAATTTGGAAAAGGAAGGCTACATCGCCTTCATTGCCGATATTTATGGGGAAGGAAGCACTCCCAAAACGCGGGATGAAGCCTTAAAAAGCGCCGCTTGGTACAAACAAAATTTCAGGGTTTACCAAAGAAGAATTTCCCTTGCATTGGACCAACTTACCATAGGCGGCGCCATTCCCGACAAAATAGCAGTCATCGGATATTGCTTTGGCGGAACAGGGGCACTGGAAGCCCTCCGGGGCAAGTTTCCGGTAGCCGGGGCGGTGTGTGTCCATGGCGGACTGTCTAAAGATCCCAAAAGGAAGAACAGTCCCTTACATGCCAAGGTGCTGATACAGCATCCTGCCAATGACCAAACGGTAGGGAAGGACGACCTTGGTAAGCTCATCGTTGAAATGAACGAATCCAATTCCGACTGGCAACTGCTCTCCTACGGCCATTGCAGGCATTCCTTTACTAATCCGCAATCAGTGGACTATAACGAACCGATGGCCCACCGGGCTTGGCAACATATGCTTTTGTTCTTACAAGAAGTATTGAAGTGAAAACTCCAAACGCTATAAATTTATGAGTCAATCTTTACTGTCCGCATTAGCACTGATAGCCGGGGTGTTCCTGGCGGTGCAATCAGGCTATAGTGCCCAATTGGGTGCAATACTTAAGAAACCGATATTGGCCTCTGCCTCCACCTATGCCACAGGGGCTTTGCTGGCTACCGCTTTTGTATTTGTTTTCTCTAAAGAAGGCATCAACCTCCAGACCGCCAGGCAAGTGCCTTGGTACTTGTGGTTTATTGGAGGACTGTTCAGTGTCACGGGCGTTACCTTCTATTATTTCCTGATTCCAAAAATCGGGATTACCAAAATGATAGCCATAGGGCTCTGTGGGCAACTTTTGTTTTCTGTGGTGGCGGGACATTTCGGTTGGTTGAACCTTCCCGGAGACCCCATAACCTTTAAAAAACTAATGGGGGTATTGGCAATGATTGTGGGAATATTCTTAATTAACTTAAAATAATGGACATCAATAAAGTAAACATAAACAACCTTGTTTCTTTGTGGGAAACCGTTGGGGATTCCTTTCAAAAAGGGACTAATGGGAAGGGATTTAGCTATTGTCAGGTAGTAGGTTCGGAATGGCCTAACCGGCTTTGGTTTCATGGGGAGAATCATAAAAAGGAAACTTTGAAGGCGGCAATTGAAAGAGTCCGCAGCTCATCTGTACCACTATCGGTAAGTTATTGGGGCAAGGAAAGCGACACTTTTCAATCGGATATGGAAGCCGCAGGATTTGTAAAAAAGACCGAGCAAATTGGAATGTCGTTAAGACTTGAGCGGGAATTAGAATCCCCCGGCCGTATCCGTTTAAGGAGAGTGGCCTCAGAGAGGGATGCCCGGATTTGGGCGGAAATCTACCCAAAGAGTTTTGGTTATATCATTTCGGCAACAACGCTCTTAAAAACCATGGCCAGCATACCTTTTTACCTCATTTACCTAGACGAGCAGCCCATAGGTACGGCAATCGCATACCCGACGGAAAATGTAATCGGCATACATGGCTTGGGTATCCTTCCCCAGTTTAGAAAACAGGGTTTTGCCGAAGAAGCTATGGGTATCCTGCTAAACAATGCCCTTCATCGTAACGTACAGTGGGCTACTCTTCAATCCTCAAGTATGGGGAAAAATATGTACCTGAAGTTGGGGTTCACGGAAGATTTTTTGATGATGACTTATAAATTGTCTGACTTATAATAAAGTATGAATTTCTGTTCAGGTTTATAATCCACTTAGTTCTGTGCTTTATATGAAGTGGCTGAGATCAGGGGCTTTAGTTTCTGCATAAGTGGCGTCTGCTGAAAAAGTCTCAGACATGCCAGGCCTGCCTTCAGGCAAGGCAGCTTCAAGGCGGCCGAGTGAAGATGTATGCTTATACTTCGAGTGAGGCCAACGTAGAAGATGGTATGGCCGATGCTAGCTTCAAAATCCCTGTTTTGTGATTCTCTGATGCATGGATAAAGGCTTATTCTCTTCCATAAACTTGCACTTGCTGAAAAATCCTCCACAGACTGAATTGGTTAATCGGCCAAAATGATAGCTTTTGATTTGTTAATAGCTTTTTTCAGCATGTCCTATGTAAATACGAAATGAATGGGATAGGGGAGAAAAAAAAATCGGCTGCATTTTCAATTGGTCTTTGTGTCCTTGTCCTCGATTTGGTTACAACTTCCCCTGTTTTGGTTACTAGCCCCGGTTTCTCAATTCAGAGCTTTGTAGTGTACGTTAAATATGAAAACAATGACAGCAAAAAATGAAAAGAAATCAAAAGTATGGTTCATTACCGGTACTTCCAGAGGGTTTGGACGGGTATGGACTGAAGCCGCTTTAAAGCGTGGCGATCAAGTGGCAGCCACTGCACGGAATGTGGATAGCATCGCGGATTTTAAAGAGCGCTACGGGGATAAAGTGTTGCTTTTACCCTTGGATGTGACCAAGCCTGAGCAGGTGGAGGCGGCTATGGAGCGGACATTTGTTTATTTTGGCAGGGTGGATATTGTTTTTAACAATGCGGGATATTCTCTGGTAGGCACCATTGAGGAATCCGATCCAGACGATGTCCGGGCACTTTATGAAACCAATATTTTTGGACCACTGTCGGTAATTAAGGCCGCATTGCCACTGTTGAGAAAGCAGGGTTATGGACATATTCTGGGCACATCGAGCAACCTGGGACACATCACTTTGCCGGTGATAGGCTATTACTGCTCATCCAAGTGGGCTTTTGAATCGATCCATGAAAGCCTGGCTACCGAAATAGCCCAATTTAACATTAAAGTGACCATCGTTGAGCCGGGTGCCTATGCCACTGAATTTGGGAGCCAGCAGTCCTTAAAGTTTGCAGAAGGAATGGAAATATATGCAGGTTTTAAAGAGAAGTTTTTTGGAGAACTCAGCACCATGGAGCGGGGAAATCCAGAAGCTACTCCTGATGCACTTTTCTCCATAGTCGATTCAGAAAACCCGCCGCTGAGATTTAACCTGGGCAGTCATAATTTACCGGGGATTAAAGCTGCATACAACGAAAGGCTGGAAGAATGGGAGAAGTGGGAAGAATTATCCATAGCTGCACAGGGAATTGATGTTATACACTAAATTTGAGGTGGATGGCCAGCAGATCATCAGTGATCAGGCCATCCCTACCTTGTCGTCTGGATATGAAAAAAGAAACCACTCATCTTAAGTTTGACTCCATCGCTGAGGCACACAGAGCCTTTGGCCTGCCTGAGCCTAAGCATCCGCTGATCAGCCTGATCTCAGGAGTGGTGGGTGAGAATAGTAGGCCCCCCGGAAGCACCCATGTGTTGAATTTCTATAAGATCTCATTCAATCCCAGGTTAAGTTCCCGGGTGAAATATGGTCAGGGATATTATGATTTCAATGAGGGAGGGATGCTCTTCGCCTCACCTCATCAGATTATAGGCAGTGATGAAGATGCGCCTACTCTTGCTGAGTGCTCATTGATGACCTTGATAATCCATCCGGATTTCCTGCTTGGTTATCCACTGGCCCAGGAAATCAGACAGTATGGCTTCTTTTCCTATTCTACCCGGGAGGCATTGCTACTTTCGCAGGAGGAAAAAAACACCATTGTCTCTCTGTTCAACATGATTGAGACTGAGCTGAACAGCCGTATTGATGATTTCAGTCAGGATGTGGTGATTTCCCAGATTGCACTTCTGCTTAATTTCTCAAACCGCTTTTACAAACGCCAGTTTATTACCCGTAAGGCAGTAAATCATGATATTTTAGCTCAGGTGGAAGTCTATCTCGATGATTATCTGAGCCAGGGCAATCCGCTGACAAGTGGTATACCCAGCGTTCAGTCATTGGCTGCGCAGGTCAACCTGTCCCCAAACTATCTAAGTGACCTGCTTCGTTTACATTCCGGCAGAAACGCCCAGCAGCTCATTCAGGATAAATTAATCGAAAAAGCTAAGGAACTGCTTTCGACTACCAATCTGTCTGTAAGTGAAATTGCCTATCAGCTTGGTTTTGATTACGCTCAATCTTTCAGCAGATTGTTTAAAACCAAAACAGAAGTGTCACCGCTGGAATTCAGAAGGTCATTTAATTAAGTGCGTATTCATTTTCATTTAAATCCATAAATTACAGAGGTGTTTAATTTAACTATGTGGGATGTCTGTCACTAATCTTTCCAACTCTGAATGTCTTGAATTAGAGCTGAACTGGTTTCAGGAGCTCCTCCTGATCAGAGGTAAAATCACTTTTGAACAATCTCATGAGGAATCTGACCTGGCACGGATCACGCTCCCCGATTTCTCTGGCTCTGATTCCAATTATGCCCGCTTGGTCAAAACCCATAAAATGGGCATGGAGGAAAGACTGGTACTGGTATTGGCTCTCCTCCCTCATATAAAGCCCCACCTGCTGGATATACTCTATATTAAAAACCAGACCTATGATTCTCCTTTTACTGAATTTGGCGGAATAAAGGGCGAAAAACACCGGGGGTTCTTGCCTACAGGAGAGACAGCTATATTCCTGCTGGCGGGTTCTGATCTTCATAAGCGGTTTAGTCTGTTGGGTTTGTTCGGCCCTTCCCATTTTTTCGCAAAGGAAAAAATCCTTTCTCTTGAGAGCAGTTCTAAGGATGAGCCTTTTCTGAGCGGTATATTGAAAATATCAAAGGAATATCTGGCCCTGTTGACTACAGGGGAGGTGTTCCAACCTGATTTTGATGTGGATTTTCCAGCCAAAAGGATCACTACAGAGCAGGAATGGTCTGATCTTATTATAGGGGATGAGGTAATCCAGGGAGTCAAGGAGATTAAAAATTGGCTGATACAAGGGCAAAAGCTAAAAAGGGAATTTAAATTCGGGAGAAGAATCAAGCCGGGGTTCCGTGCTTTATTTACAGGCCCTCCGGGAACAGGCAAGACGCTTACGGCCACACTGCTTGGAAAGAGCTGTCAGTTGGATGTCTATCGTATAGACCTGTCTCTTGTGGTTTCTAAATATATAGGTGAAACGGAAAAAAATCTCTCCAAGGTCTTTGATCTTGCAGAGAACAAAAACTGGATACTGTTTTTTGATGAAGCAGATGCGCTGTTTGGAAAAAGAAGCCAGACTTCAGATTCACATGACCGCTATGCCAATCAGGAGGTTTCCTATCTCTTGCAGCGGGTAGAGGATTTTAATGGTCTGGTAATCTTATGTTCCAATTACAAAAACAATATCGACGAGGCTTTTTTTAGACGTTTCCAGCTAGTCATAGATTTCGATGTTCCGAATTATTACCAGAGGCTGACATTATGGGAGTCTGCTCTACTCGGGGAATTTACTTATGATCCTTCCATAAACTTGTCGGATTTGGCTGAGCAACATGAGCTCACCGCTGCTGCCATCATTAATATTCTGCATTTCTGCCTTTTGAAAACACTGGAAAGAGGGGATAGAACGATAACACAGGAAGATCTCAATCTCGCCATCCGTCTGGAAAGAATCAAAGAGGGGAAAAGTATTCTGCATTGAGGACATAGCAGGTACTTACTTTTTAGGAGTGTACTCTATTATGATATCCTCTTTGTTATGGGATTGTTTTTTTTGCAGTTCCTTGATCACGGTTCTTAAAGCCTTATTCTCCTCCTCCGCCGACGCTAGGCTTTCCTGCATTTGCAGCTTGTTCTGGTTGCTGGCAAGCAGTTCTCGTTCTGTTTTCTGAAAAGCTTCAGTGACTTTTTCAAGCTTGTTTTCGAGGACTTTTTTCTCAAACTCTAATTGTTCGATGGATTTTTTCAAGAAAATCTCTTGGGCTGAAAAATATTTTTTAAACATAAAAAAGATGATGAATGGTGATATTGCAAGTACCAAAAACAAAATTTTATACATGTCCTTTATTTCTACATGAGAATTTATATATAAACTTAATAAGGTTATCTGTTTTTTCCTTCGCTTAATCTTGTTTTATACAAAATTTTTATAAATTAGGGTTACTTTAATTCAATACCCAAAGCACTTTTTTTGTTTTGGATTTTTATACTTCTAAATTTTCTAGTTGATGATTGATTTGATTTTCTTTCACGTCAAGGAGTTATTGAACCAGGATTTCAAAAAACAATATGGAATCACCGACAATAAGGTTGTGGTTTCCTCTTTGTTGGATACTTCAGGGTCAATTCCCACAGAACTCGAAGATAAGATTGTATGTTTTTTATTGTCAGTAGAAGAGGAGACAACACTCCGCAACAAGTCACCGAGGTTGCCTTCTAAAGGCTCCTTTTTTCTGGATCAGTCCACGCCTTTATTTTTAAACCTGACCGTGGTTTTCTGTGCCAATTTTAAATCGAAGAATTACCTGGAAGGCTTAAATTATCTCTCTCAGACCTTGAAGTTTTTTCACCATAACAGGGTCATGAACCCGGGAAATATTCAGGGTATATCCAGTAGGGTGGAGAAAATAACCTTTGAACTCTGTAATCTGCCCTATGATACACTGAGTCAGGTTTGGTCTGCAATCGGCTCTAAAATCCTGCCTGCTGCAGTCTATAAGGTGGGTGTGCTAGTGATCGATGACACATCCGTCAAAGGACTTACCCCTTCTATAGTGTCAACAGAATCGGAAACTTCTAATTGATATGGGCGATCAATTGATTCATATAGCCAGTGTGGACTTTTCCCATGAATATTATGGTCAAGTGCCTTTTGATGGTTTTTCATTTGTATGGGATAGCGATTCCCGCCTGAAAGCAGCTAATCTTCGGCTCATGCTGAGGACTTTTCCTGGCGGTTTTTCCCTTTACTGTCCAGATCCGGAACTCTTGTCGGATGAGGATTCCCCTCTTCAGGTTAAAATAGTCAATAAAGATCCTCTATTCTATAATTTCACTGATTTAGGAGTTGGATTCAGACCTGATTCCAAAGTTTTTCTTTTTCGAAATACTGATCTAACCAGTGGTTCCAACAGACTTCATTCGGGAGAATTTGTGTCCATGGACGATTCTTTGGAGGTGTTGAATACTGGAGGCATGGAGGAATTAAGGTCGAAAATCAATGCCGGAACCGTGTCAATCCGTGATTTTAGCGGTACGGAAATCTTTCAGGAGAAAGCCTTGCAGTTTATTTCGGATAGAGAGGAAACGGTCTTTTTTGCCTCTGAGGGAAATCAGGTAAAAGGGTACTACAAGCGATCCAATCCTCTGGAGAAACTGCCTTTTGGGCTGATTTCCTTCCACTGTGACCAGCTTTATACAAACTATTCCTATTCCCGGCAGGCCATTGCAAGCTCCGTGCGTTTTCAGACCAGAAGTACAATCTGGAAGTACATACTGGCAGATAAGGTTTACGAAAAATTCCCGCAATTAAGAATTATCGATTCACAGAATAAGGAAGTAAACTTCAAAGAATCTGAATTTGAAGTCCCGCCCGATTGGAAAGTCAGGAGTTTTGAGTCAGAAGTCAAGCTCCCTTTTACCGCGCATTCCAACTCGGGTTTTCAGTTGGTGGAGACACCAAAGGAAGGAAGCCAGGCCATGCGGATAGTGGTTAAGCAATTGCCCAAAGGAAACCCAGATGGGCTCTACAGGCTTCACGCCAATGATGATGCGTTCTTTACACATATTTTTATTTAACCAATTTCTCACTTAACAAAAACAAGCAACTATGGCACAAAACCTCATGACTCCCGGAGTTTACATTGAAGAAAAAAATGCGTTTCCGGGTTCGGTCGTCGAAGTCGCTACCGCTATTCCTGCATTTATAGGATATACGGAAAGAGCTTCCAAAAATGGAAAGTCCCTGGTCAACAAACCGACTAGGATCACTTCGTTTGCAGATTACATGGAACTTTTTGGGGGAGCTTTCAGCCCCAGGTTCACACTGACTGATCCCCAGGAAGGGGATAAAAACCTCGTTACCTTAGGTGGAAATGAAAAAGCCATCAACTATAAGGACAACCATCTGGTGTACCTGTTCAACAGTATAAGGCTGTTTTTTTCCAATGGTGGGGGCACCTGCTACATTGTCTCCGTGGGCACTTATGGTGGCAAGGATGGTATCGAGATTAAGCAGGATGATCTACTCGGCACTGGCAAAGACGAAAATGGCAAGCCTGTAGAGGGTGGTTTATTGAAACTGGTCAAAGAATTGGAACCTACCATGGTCGTGATCCCTGATGCGGTAGCCTTAGGGGCTGATTCCTACGATGTGTATAAGCAAATGTTGGCGCATTGTGCCAAAATGCAAAACAGGATTGCAATTCTGGATGTTTTCGATGGCTACAACAGCAGGGAAGATGGTGAGGAGGACAATGTCAATGTGTTCAGGGAAAAAATCGGGACAGAATATCTCAGCTATGCGGCTGCTTACTACCCTTGGTTACAAACCAATGTAGTTCAAAAAGGGGAAATTACTTTTAAAAACTTCGATGAGTCAGTTTCACTAGGTGATATTCTGCCTGAAGAACGGGCAAAAAGCCTGGTTAGTGCTTTTCCCACTTCTGCTGATGGGTTTAAGGAAAAACTGAAGGCTGACCGTCCGGATGTGGCAGAAGGGGATCTGGATGCCCTGTTGCCTGGTTACATCAAAAACAAAGAGAGTAACCATCATTTGGGGTTATTGGCCACAAGCCCAACATACTCCGCACTTTTGGACGAGATCCGGGCAATCATGAATCTCTTGCCTGCCGCTCCTGCTATGGCAGGTATTTACACTATGGTGGACAACAGCAGAGGGGTTTGGAAATCCCCCGCTAACGTAGGGTTGAATTCCGTCATTCAGCCTGCTGTGAACATTACCCATGATCAGCAAGAAGACCTGAATGTAAATGCCTTATCGGGCAAGTCGATCAATGCTA
>CBFGUY010000138.1:0-11007 GCA_965651895.1 uncultured Algoriphagus sp.
TAGAGTCCAATATCAATGCCGACAAACTCAATATCGGTCAATCCGGAAGCGGAAACGTAAAGCTAAAGAACATAAACGTAGGCTCCCTGAATGTAGGGATGAGCGGTTCAGGAAATATGTATATAGAAGGTGGAAATGCGGATTCAGCCAATATAGGGCAGTCTGGGTCAGGCGATTTCAATGGACTGGAAGTAATGGCCAATACTGTGAAGATCGGAAAGTCTGGCTCAGGGAACACCTCTATCGGTGCAAGTGAAAAACTAACGGTTGGTTCTTCTGGGTCTGGCAATGTGTATTACAAAGGCAATCCGGACAATAAGAAAATAGCAAGCTCAGGTTCTAGCAAGGTGATTAAGAGGTAACTGGTAATTAGTAGTAAGTAGCGAGTATCAAGTATCTAGATTCAAGTATTTAGATTCTAGCACGAAGAACCAAGAGTCAAGAACAGAGAATCAAAGTCGAATGAGCAAAGGCTTCGACTCCGCTCAGTCTCACACAATTTACAATAGACTCCTTATCAACTTTAGAGCCTTAAAACTTACGACCTTCCAACTCTAAATTAATCTTTCAATCCAAACAAATCATGCTGAGAAACTACCTTAAAATACTGATCCGAAACACCAAGAAAAACCCACTCTACATGTTTATCAATGTGTTTGGACTGGCGGTGGGGATGGCTGTGAGTATCCTGATTTTTCTTTTTGTACAGCATGAATTGAGCTATGATACCTACCATACCAAATCTGAGCGGATTTATAGAGTATCCAGAAGCTGGACCAACGCCAACGGGGAGATTAGCTTGCATTTGGGTCATTTGGCTCCTCCTTTCGGCCCGCTGATCAAGTCGGATTTTGAAGATCATGTAGAGGAAGTAGTCCGGTTTTTTAATGCAGGGCTTTTGATCAAATCCGGTGAGAATTCCTTTGTGGAGGATGAATTTTTCTTTGCGGATCCCGAAGTTTTTGAAGTGTTTTCCTGGAAAATGCTGGAGGGTGATCCTATTGCTAGCCTGAAAGATTCGGACGGGATTTTGATCTCTGAAAATATGGCAAGAAAATATTTTGGAGATAGCAAGGCAATGGGGAAGGAATTGTTGGCGGAAGTGGGCGGTATGGAAATGACTTTTCAGGTACGTGGGGTTTTTGAGGATATTCCTGACAACTCGCATATGCACCCGGATTTTATCGCATCCATGAATCCGGTGGTCCAGTTTTACGGAGGTTTGGAGCCTTTTATGAAAAACTTTGGCTCCAATAATTTTTCCACCTATGTACTTCTAAAGGAAGGATATGATTATAAGGGGTTGGAAGCACAGTTCCCTGCAATGATTGACCGGAATATGGGTGAAGCACAGGCAGGTATTCCCATGTCCAAAACTACGGCTTTGACCCTTTGGCCACTGGAGGACATCCACCTATACTCCAATCTGGATTCTGAGATTGAAGCCAATGGTAACATCGATTATGTCTATGTTTATCTGGCTGTTGCGTTGTTTATTCTGCTGATTGCCTGCATCAATTTTATGAACCTGTCCACCGCCCGATCCTCCATGCGTTCTATGGAAGTAGGTTTGCGCAAAGTAATGGGTGCGGATAAGAGCCGCCTGATCCGGCAGTTCATGGGAGAGTCATTTATGATGACTAGTATCTCCATGGTATTTGCCCTCGTATTGGTTTACCTGTTTTTACCTACATTTTCCAATTTCACAGACAAGGAACTCAGTCTGAACTTTATCCGGAATCCGGAATTCATAGTTGGAATAGCAGGCCTGATTGTCTTTGTAGGATTGATCTCAGGTAGCTATCCTGCATTGTTTCTTTCTGGTTTTTCTCCTGCCAAGGTACTGAAGGGAGCCTTTAAAGCCGGAAAAGGACATGAACAATTCCGCTCCGTATTGGTGGTAGGGCAGTTTGCTGTCTCTGTTGTGCTGATCGTCGCGGTGCTGGTGGTGATACGGCAGTTGGACTTTATGCAAAACAAGGATTTGGGATTTGAAAAGGAGGATATTGTGGTTCTTCCTTCCAGTCCGGCAATTGAGCAGAATTACCAGATTATCAAAGACAGGTTAGAAAGGCATCAAGGGATAAATGCAGTAAGTATTTCCAGTAGGGTGCCATCAGCCAGGCTTTTGGATTCCCAAGGGGGGACAGCGGAAGTTGATGGCGAAATGAGCCAGATAGATGTGCGTATCGCGGATATTCATGTGAGTCATAATTTCCTGGATACTTATCGGATCCCGGTTGTGTCGGGAAGGGATTTTGATTTCAATCTGGCTAGTGATTCTACAGAGGCTTTTATCTTGAATGAAGTTGCCGTTCAGGAAATAGGCTGGTCCAGTCCCGAAGAGGCTGTAGGCAAGAAATTCCACTATGGTGGTCGGCGTGGCTTTGTGACGGGGGTGATGAAAAACTTTCATTTTGAATCCCTGCATCAGCCTATTGTGCCCATCGTATTTATGATCTCCCAAGACAGGAATAACCAGGTCAGCCTGAAAATTGATTCTGAGAATAAGGATCAAACCTTGGCCTACCTGAAAGAGGAATGGGCGGCATTGAGACCTGATTTTCCGTTTGAACCGCAGTATGTAGATGAGGGCTTCAATAGGCAATATGAAGCCGAACAACGAGTCAAAGTAATCTTCACCTTCTTCTCTGGTTTGGCGGTAATTATTTCCATCCTTGGTTTATTAGGCCTTACTACCTTCGCCACCCAGCAGCGGACACGCGAAATCGGCATTAGAAAAGTGATGGGAGCAGAAACCATGAATATCCTGATTTTGCTGGGCAAGGATTTTCTGAAGTTGGTTTTGATCGGATTTCTGATCGCTATTCCTATATCCTGGTTTGGGATGTCCAGCTGGCTGGAAGATTTTGCTTATAAAATAGGCATCAGCTGGACTGTGTTTTTGTGGGCAGGTTTGATAGCAGGTGCAATCGCCGCGGCCACTGTCATGTCCCAGTCATTAAAAGCGGCCTGGGCTGATCCGGTGAAAAGTATTAAGAGCGAATGATGTTTTAGTATCTAGTAGCAAGTATCTAGTAGCAAGATTTTAGAACAAAGAGTCAAGAATCAAGATTTTAGAATCAAGAGTGAAGAACCAAGAGTTAAAAACAAGTGCCATAGTTCTCGGGGATATTCAGCAGATAACGGTCAGCAGTCCTCAGATGCCGTTCGTGTGACACGAACGGTGGCACAGTATCAAGAATCAAGTATTAAAAAAAGCCGAAATTTAGATGCTAGTGCAACCATTTGAAGGAAAACTGCATCTACTATAGGAGAGCGAAATTTATGGTTTGTTAAGAACTTAAACTTAGCACTTTACCACCTCTCGACTTTACAACCTTCAGGACTCAGTAATTTTCCAATCTTAAAATTTTACAATCTTTCAATTACAATAAAATGAAAATCTATTCAAAAATCTTAGCATTTGCACTTACCGCAATGGTGATGGTATCCTGCGTGCAGGCACAGCAGACAGAAACCCGGACTCCAGGTCACTTTACCAAAGTACATTCCGGAGGTAGCTGGGAAGTGATTCTCACTGAAGGAAACAAAGAGGAAGTAAGGATAGAAGCCAAAGGTGTGGATCTGGACAAAGTGAAAACCGAGATCGATGGAGATGTATTAAGCGTGGGATTGGTAAAAGGAAACTACAACAACGTCAAACTCAAATTTTATATCACTTACAAGGATTTGGAAGGGATCAGATGTTCTGGATCTGGGAATATGGAAGTGACTTCTCCTGTAAGATCAGAAACATTTTATGCCGGACTCTCAGGTTCTGGAGATATACTCATGGACAAGCTGGAAGCCGAGGAATTGTCAGTTTCCATCTCAGGCTCAGCAGATTTTAAAATCAAAGGCGGGAAAGTGAATCATGCAGAAATCAAGCAGTCTGGTTCTGGTGATTTTCATGGAGAAAGACTTGCCATAGGTGACTTAGTGGTCAGTAAGTCTGGTTCTGGAGATACACATGTAGGAGATTTAGGAAAGGTGTCCTTAAGCGCTTCGGGATCTGGAGATGTGACTTACACCGGATCTCCCACCTTAGGTGACATCAAGACTTCTGGTTCCAGTAGTATAAGAAAGAGATAAAAAGTCTATACCATTTGGTTAGTCCCCCACGCGAAAGTTTGGGGGATTTTTTTATGTACAGGATTTTTACCACAGGGGTCACGGAGGTTTACAGGGAGACCACGGATCAGTCAGAATATCGGGGGAACTGGTTATTTTAAGCATAGATATTTGATAGTCTGAACAGGAAGAATTCCATGTTGGTTACTCCTTAGAACTGAACCCTGACTGTTTTTATATTGAATGATTTTGCTGATGAATTTGTGTTCATGTTTAAAAAAAAATCGGGAACTGTCATACCTGCCTTGCTTTTGCACTGAGGTGGGGATTATTCATTTTCAAAGCCCCAGTTTTTTCAATAAAGCAAAATCCCTTAGAGCAATATCATTCGTTCCATAGGAACGATTGGTCGGTAGAGCTATGTGCATTGGTTTCATTATCGTTCCGTAGGAACGTATGGTGAAAATCCCCAGCTTTTAGGGTTGATCCTATACCACAATTTTCAAAGTGTATGATTCTTGGGTTTGGAGTTGAATTTAGTTGAGAGAAACACCCTTTGATTTCTTAATGAATTTTGCAGGTTTTAACTATAAAAGGGTAGGGGATTTGTAATATAAGTTTCGTCTTAGAATATTCGTCACTCTAGCTTTCAGACAACTTCGGTCACTGATCTTCCTATTTGATTTAGAATTTTTTACACTTTACCACCTCCTAACCTTACTACTTTAGAACTCAGTTACATCAAAAATCCATTTTCTGTCTGATAGGTAGGCGGAATATCTTTTTCGTCTAGCATTTCCAACAAATCTATCTCTATAGCTCTCGAAATGGAAGAAATGGGCACATCATTGTACCCTCCTTCAAAGGGATTCTCAGAATAGTCTCCGATTCTATCCACCACGAAAAATATCCATATAATAATAGCAGAAAAAGGGATGGTCAGCCAATAATGCAAGGCAGAGGAGTGGGCAAAAATATCGAGCAAGCCAAAAGGGATCAATGCGCAGAAAATGTAGGTGATCCACAGTCCGGTAGATGCATATTGCCTAGGAAAGGGAAAATTTTTGATCCGCTCACTCATTCCCTGATCAGCGTAGAGATTTCCTAAAAGCTCATGGAGTCTGACCTGTTTGAAATCGCTGATATATCCCTGTTCATTAAGTAAACCTATCTCCTCACTTTGCTTTTTGAGCAGCTGTGAAGGAATATTGCTATAGTTTTTGATTCCCACCAGTTCTGCATCGTCCAGGTATTTTGCGATTTCGGCATAGATGCCATCGTTATATTCTTTGATGAAATTTGGGATGAAGTTCAGCTCGTTTACCGGCAGATTATGTTCCCAGCTTTTTTCTTTTCTCATCACATGCTTTAGAGCCAAAAGCCAAGCCAGATGGCGGAGGATAATTTTTCGCTTTTCAGAGTAAGGCATATCCTTACCGGGCAGACTCAGGATACCTGTAGCAAATGTTCTGCTATCATTCACGATTGCTCCCCAGATTTTCCTTGCCTCCCAACTACGGTCGTACGAGGAGTTGTTTTTAAAACCTACGAAAAATGCCACTGCTATACCTATGACTGAGATAGGTTCCCATGGCAAGGAGAAAGGAATATTTGTGATCTCGTACAGGACTATGACTATGGAGGAATACAGCAGTCCGTAAATAAGGGAATGCTTGGACCAGCGCACTGTCATCCAGAAACTGTAATACCGTTTTATATACATAAAAATCTGTTTTTGATATAATTTTTAAAAAGTTACCAATTTTATTCAATTGAGATCAATAGAGGGATTATACATAACTCACTAATTATGAGGGCAAGTGCTGAAATACCTTAGAAATCCAAAGAATTATAGGCTATTTTTATCCTAAATTATCCTCATCACTGATGAACTAATCTAGCTTAAACCACGTCAGTCTTTAGAGAAGTTTAATCGTCATATTGTAAGGCTTAGGCCAGAAATGACTAACCGCTTAGATTGCTATGGATGATCTTTTTGCCGCCAGATCCCAAATGGCCCTTTCGCTGGGATTTCACATTATTTTTGCCTGTATAGGGATGGTGATGCCCTTTTTTATGGCAACTTCCCATTTCAAATTCTTAAAGACAAAGGATCCCGTTTACAGAGATCTGACCAAAGCCTGGAGTAAAGGGGTGGCGATTTTCTTTGCCACAGGTGCCGTATCGGGAACCATGCTTTCTTTTGAACTGGGTTTGCTATGGCCAGAGTTTATGCTTCATGCAGGACCTATTTTCGGAATGCCGTTTTCTTTGGAAGGAACGGCATTTTTTATTGAAGCCATCGCCCTTGGCTTTTTCCTGTATGGTTGGGGCAAATTCAACCCATGGTTTCACTGGTTTACTGGTGTAGTAGTGGGTATAAGTGGGCTGGCCTCAGGGATTTTGGTGGTGGCTGCCAATGGCTGGATGAACAGTCCAAGTGGATTTGATTATGTGGACGGGGAATTCCTGAATATTGATCCTATCGCCGCTATGTTCAACGATGCATGGTTTACCCAGGCTCTGCACATGACCTTGGCTGCTTTTGTGGCTACAGGATTTGCTGTGGCTGGTATACATGCTTACTTGCTGATGAAGGGAGAGAATAAAGCCTTTCACAAGAAAGCATTTAAAATTGCCATAATTTTCGGCTCTGTGGCGGCCATTCTCCAGCCCATTTCGGGTGATATTTCTGCCAAGGACATTGCGGTGCGACAACCAGCGAAATTGGCGGCCATGGAAGCGCATTATCATACGGAAGAAGGTGCGGATTTGATTATCGGCGGCATTCCTGATGAGGAAGCCAAGGAGGTGAATTATGCGATCCGTATCCCCGGAGCCCTGAGCTTTCTGGCGCATGGGGATTTTGATGCTGAGGTGGCTGGCCTGGATCAGTTTCCTGAGGAACATCATCCTCCGGTCATGGTGACCCATTTTGCCTTTCAGATTATGGTAGGATTGGGAATGATTCTGGTAGGTTTGAGCTTGCTCTATTTTTTCTCCAGTTGGAAGAAGAAAAGCTGGCAGGCTAAACCCTGGTTCCTTTGGCTATTTGCTTTGGCGACTCCCTTGGGGTTTATTGCCCTGGAAGCTGGATGGACAGTGACTGAGGTGGGAAGGCAGCCTTGGATTATCTATGAAATTATGCTCACCAAAGATGCGGTGACGCCCATGCCGGGAATCCAATATTCCTTCTACATCTTTACAGCGATCTACCTGTCCCTGACCGCTATAGTAGGATTCTTGCTGGTACGGCAGATCAAGGCAGTTTCCCAAAAGCCATCTTTGGAACCCAGTACATCCACCGAATCTTAACCTGAATTTATGCTGTACGTTGTCATCATATTTCTTTGTTTATCCCTGGTCATGTATGTGATCTTGGGAGGGGCTGACTTCGGGGCTGGAATATTGGAAATATTCACTCCTTCATCCATGCGGGATAAATTCCGAGACACTACCTATAAAACCATTGGGCCGATCTGGGAAGCCAATCACATGTGGCTGATTATTACTATAGTCATCCTTTTTGTAGGCTTTCCACCGATCTATACTATGCTATCGGTGCATTTGCATATTCCCTTGGCCCTGATGCTGATCGGTATTATCGGTCGGGGCACTGCCTTTGTTTTCCGACATTATGATGCCTATCAGGATGAAATGCAGAAGGTTTACAATCTTATTTTTACCTACTCCAGTTTCATCACTCCATTATTTCTGGGCTTGACTTTTGGAGCAGCAGTGGGGGGTGAGATTGATCCTGAGGCCGTGACTTTTTACGGGGCTTACATCCACCCTTGGTTTAATCTTTTTAGCTTGGCGGTTGGACTGTTTACAGTAGCTATTTGCGGTTTTTTGGCAGCGGTTTTCTTGGTAGGAGAAGCTAAAAATGTGGAGGTAAGAAGCCTTATTATAAAGAAGGCAAAGCTTTTTATGATATTGACTGTAGTGGTTGGAGGCTTGGTGTTTATATCCTCTATCATCGAGGATGTTCCTTTGGTAGATTTAATTCTGACCGAGTGGATCACGATTGGGATGCTGTTTTTGGCTACGATAGCCATGATTTTACTGTGGATCAAGTTGGGTGGTGGCAATAGGAAACTGGATCGATTCCTAGGAGGATTTGTGGTTTCCGCCATTCTTTTGGCCTTTGGTTACCATTATTATCCGGATATTATTATCGTAAAGTCAGGTAAAAACCTATCGCTGTTTAATTCAGCCGCACCTGAGAACTCCATTTCCACGCTGGCTTGGGCACTGATGATTGGAAGTGTTTTTATACTGCCAGCGCTGTTTTATTTATTGTATAGTTTTCAGAGAGATAAGGTGGCTGAAAAGGCATAATCCAGGGTTTAATCTTATGCTAAAAATCTGAAAGCTCTATTAAGTAATTGTTGCAGGTAACGTAACATGAGTTCTCCGGACTTGGGCTTTTTAATTCTATGGTGTTTAAATGGCAGTATGAAGGCCGCAGTGGGATTGGGGCTTGTCAACAATAGAACCAAGCGTTTAAAATTATTTATCTAATGTTTTTTGTAAGTGCATTTGTTTTCTACTGAAGATCCAGAAAAATAAAGCGCCTAAACCGATCAAAAAACAAACCCCAAACCATAAAATAGGATCATAGCTATCAAAGAGAATTCGATAGCTGAGGGTAAACAGAAATAAGGCTATTCCTGTTGCTTCCCAAAGTCTTTCTCTTTCCAAGCGAGGCTGGGGGATTTCTTTATAGGGTAAGTTTACGATGACCCGAAGTTCACCCCAATGCCAAAGCAGTAAACACAAGCCTGCAAACATCATCATTCCTGTGATGATGGATGTGTAGCCAAAATCCATAGAAATGGTGATCACGTAGATGTTTAAAATGATAGGTAAAAAGAATGCCAGTCCAAGTTTTGCAAATCGCTGTGTCATTAGTAACAGCCCGGCCAGCAATTGGCACCAACCTAAAAACTGCCAGTAAACGCCTGTTTGGAACATGGTTTCAAAAAAATGCATTGCTGTACCAAAGGATGCATCTTCATGGGCAACAGTGGTAAATCTTTTGCCTTTGATTTTGATGACACTGGCAAAGACAAAACCACCCCCCAATAGGAACCGGGTATAGACAATTGCCAGCTGAATCCAAAAATTAGATTTGAATTGATTCATGTGTAGTTAATGACAAGTTTTTCCAAATGTTACAGTTCGAGCGTTTTTTATTTTCATGGTTGTTTTGGACAATACACTTTCAACTTTTGATTGTTGGTATGGCTATATCGTATCGATGGCAGTTTGAAGATTGTCATAGGATGAGCCTAAGTCATGGGAATTGCATCCACTGGGACTGTAGTCCGACTTGGTCAATGCAGATACTAATCCACGTTAGGGTATTTTTATTATGAATGATCAGAAGATATTAATGCCGAAGTCCGGGTTTAAGTGTTTTTAGAAATTTGCCCGACAGCGGACAAAACTGTCCGTGTAAATCAGGGGCTTACCTCTTAATTTGCCTTTCCTTGCGTAATTAGCCTTCTTTTTCATGGCATAAAAGTGGAATTAGAGTGAATTCCTATTGATCCACTTCAACTTAACACTTATGAAAAAGTCACTATTATCTGCAGTTCTGGCCCTTGCGGTTTTCTCATCTGAGCTCTTTGCTGGGGCAGCCTTTAGCGCCGATCCCTACCTTACTAAGGAGTTCACGCTCACAGGTGCAGGCAATCTCAAGGTAGAAACCTCTGGAGCATCGGTTGCGGTCACGGGATCAAATGGAAATCAAGTGATCGTGGATATGTACGTAAAGCTGAATGGCAAGGAAGTGGAGCTGGAGGATGCTGAAGTAGAGCGGGAACTGGACAACTATAACCTAGACATCAGCCAAAGTGGAAATACGATTTCTGTGATCGTAAAAAAGAGAAACAACAGTGGACGTAGCAAACTGAATCTTTCATTCCAAGTTCAGGTGCCCACGGAAATGTCTTCTAAGTTTCAATCCTCTGGTGGATCTATAGCTATCGATGGGATAAATGGTAGCCAGGAAGTCCACACGAGCGGGGGGAGCATACAGGTAGTGAACAGCAGAGGAGAGGTGAAAACCCGCAGCTCCGGAGGCTCATTCAGAGTAGAGAATTTCGAAGGCAATATTGACGTGCAAACCAGCGGTGGATCTATTAAAGTGAATCAACTTTTGGGAGATCTGAATGTAAATACATCCGGGGGTAGTGTGAATCTGGAAGCGATCAGCGGTAGCATTTTCGCAAATACCAGTGGAGGATCTATCCGTGCGCAACTATCCAATGTGGAAAAACAACTGACGATGAAGAGCAGCGGTGGAAGCATCACTGCGGTAGTTCCGGATGGGTTGGGGCTGGATCTTGATCTGAGTGGTGGAAGGGTGAATTCCAAAATATCCAATTTCAGCGGAGAAGTGAAGAAGGATAGAATTCTGGGTAAAATCAACGGAGGTGGAGTTCCGGTAACCATGCAGAGCTCCGGAGGAAGTATCAATCTGGAGTTTAATTGAGTAGCAAGTATCAAGTACAGAGTATCTAGACATAAGACATAAGATTTGAGAATCAAGAGTTAAGGAAATTATGATTTACGAAATACGATTTACGGAGTGTTGAATAGTGTTTAAGCCCTTGACGCTAGGAAACCTTATAGCATTCCAACTTTCCAACCTTACCACTTCTTTCCACCTAATCTTCCAATCTTCAAATATTTCAATTTTCCAATCCTACCAAAAATGCTCAAAAACTACTTTAAAATCGCCTGGAGAAACATTACCAGAAGCAAGGGTTACGCTTTCATTAATATTGGCGGGTTGAGTATTGGAATGGCATCTGCGATTCTGATCCTGCTCTGGGTGCAGAATGAAGTGAGCATGGATCGGGAGCACCCTAAGTCCGACCGTATTTACAAAACTTACAATAGGGATACCTTTAGCGGGGAACT
>CBFGUY010000139.1:0-10995 GCA_965651895.1 uncultured Algoriphagus sp.
CTCCGTTTAGAAATAATTGCTAGGAGTACTTGCCCATTGTAGATATGCCGTAGTCTTTCGATTAGTCTGCTACATGGAGAAATGGGGGCCCCGCCTTGTTTGATCGAGAACCCCATTCATATCAAAATCGTAGTGCAAGGCTTGCCGCAAAATTGGTCGGAGCCTGGGGAACTCCCCAAATTGTCCAATACTTCTCATTGGTCAGATTGTTAAGCTTTACACTTGCCCTCCACTTGGGTTGGTCGTAAAATGCACTCGTATTTAAGACCGTATATGCTGGAATGGTGAAAATATTGTCACTGAACATATAGCTTTTGTCCACGTAATTTCCACCAAATCCAAACCCGAGACCTTTCAGCTTGTGCTGCATAGTATAAGAGATCCAAAAGTTTACAATATCTTCAGGTGCATCTGTGGCCTTATTGCCTTCTATGGATTCGTCTGAGGTTTTCACGATTCTGTTGTCATTGTAAGCATAACCTGCGATCACATTCAATCCAGGAATTGGATTGGCGATTAATTCTATGTCAAAGCCTTTACTGACTTGTTCCCCGTCTTGGAGAGCGAAGCCGTCGGTATTTATACGAATAGCGTTATCGATGGAGATATGATAATAGCTAAAGGTGGCACTCAATCTTTTATCAAAGACTTCGGTTTTTATGCCTCCTTCTGATTGTACTGCATAGACCGGATCCAAGACCAGCTGTGAGCCATCAGGCTGCATTCTTGGTGCCTGGTTTTGAAATCCATTCATATAATTTCCAAACACGGAAACCTGATCTTTCACCACTTGATATACTACTCCCAGCTTTGGGGAAAGGGCTGTCTGCTGGAAACCCTCGGCTCCACCTTGCTCTTTCCTGTCGAAATAATCCACCCGCAGACTGAGCATCGTCGATAATCTATCCGTCCAGGAGATGACATCTGTGGCATAGCCGCTCAGTGTATGGGTATTGACCGTGTTCCAGCCAGGCCAGTGGCCGGATACAAGGAGAGGGTCTATATCTTGTCTTCTCAACGGAAGAAAATCCTTGGTGACATCTACTGTATCTATATTATTGGTAGATCCGGATTCGCTTCTAGCCTGGAAGAGTCTGTAGCTGGCCCCAATAAGCACTTTATGCTTGATATTTCCTGTGGCAAACTCTCCGTTTATGTTTTCCTGTATGTTCGTATAGTTGTTGTAAATGGAGTTCCAGTTTCCTGAATTTCTTGCCGCTATAGTAGGTGATAGCCAGGTGGCGTAATATTGGTAGCTATGATCCACATCTTCACCTACAAATGAGAGTAAGGTAGTAGAAGTCCAGTTTTCAGAAAAGCGGTATTTAGCCTCTGCGAATATTTTTGTGGAGGAGGTTTCCGCATCCGCATCATGATGAAACAAGGCCTTTCTGTAGTCCAGCTTTAAGTCCTCGGGGCCGGTGATTCCTGATTCGGGAGCGTATCTGCTATACAGATTTCTTGTGCTGTTGACATTTAGAAACTCGGCATCCAGGGTAAATGTCAAACGGTCTGAAGCTTTATAAAGTAGGCTGGGAGAAATCAAATAAGCGTCGTAAAATCCGTAATCCAAAAAGCTCTTTTCTTTATGCACTGCTGCGTTTAGTCGGAACAAGACCGTGTTTTCCTTATTTAGCGGCTTATTGATGTCTGCCGTAATCCGCTGGAGGTTATAGCTTCCTGTGGTATAAGAAACCTCCGTCTTATTTGCTTCTTCAGGTTTCTTGGTTACCAGATTGATCACACCGCCAAACGAGGAAACATTCCCTCCGAATAGGGTTCCGGAAGGGCCTTTTAATACTTCTATGCGCTCTACGTTAGCGATATCAACACTGGAACGGCCAGTAGTGGTCTCCATTCCGTTGCGGGCATTGATTCCAATGTTGAATCCCCTGAATGTGGTGCCAAATCCACCGGAAGGATAGACAACGGGAACCACACCGGGGGCATTTCGCATTGTTTCACCTACATCCATTATCACCTGCTCCTGCATCAGTTCTTTGGTTACTACATTATATACTTGCGGGTTTTCCAGATTGTCCAATGGCATTCTCGCCACATAGTCCGTTCTTTTATTTGCCATTGGGTTGACCTTGGAGTCTGTTACGGTAAATTCCTGCAAGTCACTGCCATTTTCCCGGAGCTTGATATCAGGGATTTTCAGTGTCTGTCCAGCGGATAGCTTGATTTTGATTTCACGTTTTGCGAATCCCAAATGGGAAACCACCAAAAGATAATCTCCTGAGGAGAGTTTGTCGATGGAGAAAAAACCCTCTTCATCCGCCAGTTCCCCTTTGCTTTGGTCTTTGAGAAGCACATTCGCAAAAGGGACAGGTTGACCTGATTCGTTGAGGATTCTTCCATGTATGCTAGAGTTCTGCTGTTGGGCTTGTGTAGTCTGAAGGAATGCAAAGCCGATGCATAGGAGGATGAATAGCCCGAGGGATTTTCGGAAGCTGGTTGTTGTGTAAAGTTTATCTTCCATTTTTCTGTGTTTAATTGGGGTTAAATAATTGATATTTAGTGTTTTATGAGATTGTATGTTGATTCTTGGCAATGGGCCAAAGGGCTACTGAAGAAGGTCAACCAAGGTGATATTCAGCAAGAAGTTCATCTCTCTGTGGCAAAGGGGTTGGTATAGTGATTTTAAACCATCATTACTTATATTTAGATTAATTAAAAATAACAACAAAGTAAATGATAATCCCCCTTTGATTCAAGTTTATTTAGACTGATTATAAATAAAAAATCTCTATGGAGTGAAAAAATTGATAGGATGCAGCTAAGTCCGGTAAATCGAGGTGTAATTAGAAATTATGTCTATCCGCAGTACACCAAAACCCCATGCGAGGGACCTACTATATTTTCTGAAAAAAACCGTAGGCACAGTTACAAGGTTACATACCAAAAATTAAGCTCCCAATCAGCGAGGAGAGTGGGGAAAGCCCACAACTAGTCCAAAGAAAAATAACTACTTTTGCAGCTGCTATCACAAAACTATGCTGGACAAATTACAATCAATTAAAGAACGTTTCGAAGAACTAGGACAATTAATCGTACTGCCGGAATCCATGGCAGATATGAGCAAATATGCCAAGCTGACCAAAGAATACAAGGATCTTGAGAAAATTGTAGCAGTGTACGACGAGTACAGTTTAGTCCTGCAAAATATTGCCAGTTCCAAAGAAATCCTGGATAAGGAAAAAGATCCGGATTTCAGGGAAATGGCTAAAGCAGAGCTGGATGAACTAAGGCCTAGAAAGGAACAGCTTGAGAATGATCTAAAGCAACTTTTAATTCCTAAAGATCCTAATGATGCCAAAGATTGTATCCTAGAGATCAGAGGTGGAGCAGGAGGCGATGAAGCTTCTATTTTTGCCGGGGATCTGTTCCGTATGTACGAGCGCTTCTGCGAGATGCAGAATTTAAAATTGACAGTATTGGATTTGACTTTTGGCTCTGCTGGAGGATATAAGGAAATAATCGCTACCATATCAGGAGGTGACGATGTATATGGCAGGATGAAGTATGAATCCGGTGTGCATCGCGTGCAGCGGGTTCCAGCCACAGAATCCCAAGGACGTGTCCACACATCTGCAGCCTCTGTGGCCGTACTGCCGGAGATGGATGAAGTAGAAGTGAACATTGATATGAATGATGTAAGGAAGGACACCTATTGTTCCTCTGGCCCAGGTGGACAATCCGTAAACACCACTTACTCCGCCGTGCGTTTGACCCACGAGCCAACAGGCCTGGTAGTAACCTGTCAGGACGAAAAATCTCAGATAAAGAACTTTGAAAAAGCGCTGAAAGTCCTTAGGTCGCGGCTTTATGAAATAGAACTGGCCAAACATAATGATGCGGTGGGAGCACAGCGGAAGTCTATGGTAGGTTCTGGAGATAGATCAGATAAGATCAGGACCTACAATTATCCCCAATCCAGGGTAACAGACCATAGGATCAATAAAACTGTGTATAATCTGCCCGAGGTAATGGATGGACATATTGAGGACTTTATATCCGCTCTGAGATTTGCCGAAAATCTTGACAGGATGAATAACAGCGGCTTAGAAGATTAGGCTGGAGATTTGCATAATTTCCTTGCGAATTTTATTGATTCTGCGTTTAGCCTATTATCTTGAAGAATTAACCATCAGACTTTTATGATCATCACAGGAGAAAGAGAAATAAGATTAGTGACCTGGAATGAGGCTCATTTTCACCAACTCTATCCTTTGGCGAATAATCCCAAGATTGCGATGAATCTGAAAGACAGCTATCCGCAACCTTATACCATCCATGATGCGCGTCACTGGATTGAACATAATCAAAAATACAACCCCCCTCAAAACTTCGCCATAGAATTTGAAGGCAGACTTGCGGGGTCTATAGGATCCGAAAGAGGAAAAGATGAACTCCGTACAAATATGGAATTGGGCTTCTGGGTGGGAGAACCTTATTGGGGAAAAGGAATTGCGACTGAAGCAGTAAAACTATATACCAAGTATATTTTTGAGAAATTTGACATTGAGCGCATATTCGCGCAGGTCTATGATTTCAACGGGCAATCCATGAATGTGCTGGAAAAAGCCGGCTATTTCCCTGAGGCTATTTTGAAGAAAGCATTTGTCAAAAATTCTACTGTAGGGGATATTTTCCAGTATGTAAATATCCGAGGAGAGCAATAGTCACCCGAACCTCTTAGCCCTCCATACCCGATCATAAGGGTTTTGCCCCAGAGAACCCACAATACATAATCCGGGTAAAAAGGATCTCAGTGAGTGACTTCATCCTTCTTCTCGTCTTCTTCCCCGCTACCCAGCTTATGGGATTTCTGCTCGTACTTACCCTCCAGTTCGTCTATAGTGGATTTATCCCACATTTTCACTCCGGTAAAATAGGATGCCCGTCCGATCATGTGCGCGCCTACAGGAGCCGTAAGCAGCATAAAAACTATAATAGCTATTACTCTGACAAGAATAGCGGTATCCGCAAAATAGATTCCAGCAGCCAGTAAAACCAAGCCTATCCCAAGTGTTGCCGCTTTGGTAGTGACTGAGATCCGCAGGTATAGGTCAGGCATTTTCACGATGCCCACTGCAGCCAGCAAAATAAACAGTGCTCCCAGTGAGCTGAGTATGATAACTATGATTTCAGTCATTTCTTTTTCTTTTTTCCAAATAATAAGCAAAGGCCACCGTACTCAGAAAGGCAATTAACGCCATGATCATGGCGATATCAAGGAAGGCCGGCTGATTGGTCACTACACTATAGACCGCAATGACCCCGATCCCGGTAGTCAGCAATAAGTCTAGCGCAACGACCCGATCTGAAAGGGTGGGACCCATCAAAAACCTGATGAAAATAATGAATATAGCTACCGCTAAAACAGGTAGAATAATAAAATATAAATAGTCGTAAACGCTCATCTGGTTATCTCTAGTAATCGTCTTTCAAATCCGCTTTTAATACTTGCTACAAAGTCCTCCCTATCTTTCACATACATAGCATGCACGTACAGGACTTTTCTGTCGTCGGAAACATCCAGACTCAAGGTGCCCGGGGTAAGGGAAATCAGATTGGCCAACAACGTAATTTCCAGATCCGATTTTGCATCCAGCGGAATTTTTACAATTCCCGGTTTCATGTAGTGTTTAGGCGTGACCACGTCATACGCCACCTCTATATTGGCTTTGATCAGTTCATACAGAAAGAAAAATACAAAAGCTATCAGCTTAGGGATCCTGTTGAAATATTTATTGTCCCTACGATCGGTAGCAGTGATCCACAACAGCAAAAAGCTCAGTGCAAAGCCGAACAGGAAGTTTTCAAACGTAAAGGCTCCGGTGATGGCTATCCACACCAAGGAAAGAAGAAGATTACTTAGAAATTTGGTCTTGATCATGGTGTTAATTGTTTTGACCCCAACACTGCTTCTATATATGCTGAAGGCTCCATCAGCTCAGCTGCGATTTGCTTACTCAATAAGATGATATGTTCTGCCCCGAAACCTATATACAAGGAAACTCCTGCCAATAAGATAATAGGCACTACCATGGCCCGCTGCTTAAAAGGCTTGAGCTCTCTGTAATACTTAACGGTCATTTTCTGGGGAAGATCGACCGCATCTTTCCAAAACACTTCTGTCCATATCTTTGCTGCTACCCACAAGGTCAAGAAGCTGCCTAATAAAATAAAAGCGATCAGAACAAGTTGCCCTTCAGCATACCCTCCTTGGATCAGGAACAGCTTTCCCCAAAACCCTGAAAGTGGGGGAATGCCCACCAGGGAAAATAATGGAATAGCCATTAGAATAGAGAATGCCGGGTACTTTTTATACATACCTCCCAGTTTATTGATATTCAGGGTACCCTTCAGTTTGAAGATCAGCCCAGAAACCAGGAAAAGATTGGTTTTGACTATAATATCGTGGATCAAGTAGCATATGGCCCCTACCAGCGCTACTTCAGTATAAATCCCCAGCCCTGCGATCATAAACCCGATGTGGCAGACGATAAGATAAGAGAAGATTTTCCGCAGATTGACCTGTAAGATAGCCCCCAAACCTCCTGAGAGGATAGTCAATGCAGCCATGATAATCAAAAGATTACTCAGGAACTCGTCCGGGATAAAGATCAGTGTGAAGATTCTAAGGAGCGCATAGACACCCACTTTGGTCAACAGTCCTCCGAAAATGGCCGATATCGCAGGTGGAGGCGTATGGTAAGAGGCTGGCAGCCAAAAGTATAGGGGGAATATAGCCGATTTGATCCCAAAGCCCACCAGAAATAATATCGCCACAACATTGACCAGGCCTCTATTCTCGATCTGTGCCACCTGACCCGAAAGGTCTGCCATGTTCAGACTCCCGGCCATCCCATAGAGAATGGCAATAGCAGTCAGGAAAATCGCAGAGGCCAGCAAGTTCATCGTCACATATTTGATGGCTCCCTCTATCTGGGCCTTCTCTCCCCCAATGGTAATCAAGACAAAGGATGCAATGATGATAATCTCAAACCAAACATATAAATTAAAAATATCCCCGGTGAGAAAGGCACCGTTAAGCCCCATCAAGAGAAAATTCAAAATGGGAAAGTAGCCGAATTTCAAGCGTGCATTTCGGATAGCACCTGTTGAAAACACAATCACTGCCATTCCTGAAATAGCCGTCAATAAGACCATAGTAGCAGAAAACGCATCTGCCACAAAGGTAATCCCAAAGGGTGCCTGCCATTCACCGGCCTGCATGGTCAGTATGCCATGCTGGAGCACTTCCTGTAGGATCCATACAGAGATACCCACCGAGATAAGGCTGCAACTAATGGCAATGAGCCGTTGGGTATTTACCCTAAACCAAAAGAACATCAGCAGGATCGCTGAGAAAAGCTGGAAAATTACGGGTAATACTATGTAAGGGTTATTCATAAACTTCGTCTGTTGTATTCAATTCATCCAGATCATCTGTCTTGGTGATTTTATAGGCACGCTTGACCAGAATGATGGCAAAGGACTGTAGGCCAAAACTGATCACAATGGCGGTAAGGATCAATGCCTGGGGCACAGGATCCGCATAGACCTCGGTCAGCATCTTGGAAGCAGAATCGATGATGGGTGGCTTACCCTTCACTATTCTTCCTAATAGAAAAATGAGCATATTCGCTCCGTTTCCCAATAGAATAAGGCCTATGATCAGCTTGACCATACTCCTGCGCAGCATCATATAGATCCCCGATGCGTACAACAAACCTATCAAAACAACGAGTAGTAATTCCATATTATAGCGTTTCTGAAATAGTGAATATAATAGTCAATGTCACCCCGATTACCACCAGATAAACACCGGTATCAAAAAACAAGGCTGATCCCACCATGCCTATGACAGGTAAGGGGTCTTCAAACCATAATCCTGTCATAAAACTCTCTCCTATAAAAAGGGGAGACATACCGCTCAGCAAAGCTATACTTAGCCCAATAGGCATAAGAAAACCAGGGTGAAACTTGATTAGGCTTTTGGTGGTCTCCAAGCCATTGGCAAAGGAATGGATGACAAATGCAATGGAAGCAATCAGCCCCCCCACGAAACCTCCGCCTGGTAGATAATGCCCGCGCAGCAGGATAAACACAGAGAATAATACCAGAAGCGGTAGAAGATATGTGGATGCGGATTTGAAAATAATCGATTTCATGTGTTTATAATTTGTTCTTCAGAGGTCACATAGCCTGTCCCGAACTCGATTCGGGATAGATAATCATCCCAGTGTGTGTCGCCCGTGACCTGCTCGACTTCATATGATTATAATTTTTTAATGTTCAGACCTGCGGGCAAGTGGAGTCTCCCAAAGCGGATAATCATTCCCCGATATAACTCTTCAGTTATACTGCTGCTCCAGGCAGGTCTGTCTTCATTTTATTCCTTTTCTATACTTTTAAGCCTCAATTTCAACAAGCTAAACACCCCTATTGCGGCAATGACAAGCACGGTGATTTCCACCATGGTATCAAATCCTCTAAAATCCACTAGGATCACATTGACGACATTTTTCCCTTTGGCCAATAGATAGGCACTCTCGGCGTAGAATATGGAAGTTTCCCTGTTGAGGGGCTCTGACAGCACCTCCAGAGTGAGCACTGCGATCAGCGTACCGAAAAAGACAGAAAGCACTCCGTCTCTTAGCCGTATTTTCCAATTGGAGAAGGTTTTGTACCTAGGCAAATTATAAATCACCAATACAAACAAGATTACAGTCAACGTATCAATGGAAAACTGTGTCATCGCCAAATCCGGTGCGGAGTAAAACAAGAAAATCAAACAGATAGAATAACCTATCACACCCAGAGAGGCTACCGCCACCAGCCGGGATCGGGAAAATACGGTGAAGATGATAGAGGAGAACATGATCATCACCACGATCACCTCATAGATGGTCACCTCGGTAAGCTTCGAAGCATCGATGACCAGACTGACACCCTGATAAAGCCTAAGTCCTAATAGGATGGTAAGAAAGCCCAATATGGTGATGACGTAATTCCTCAAATAACCATTCTGGAAAAAACCTGTCCATAATCCTGCAAACTTTTTGAACAGCTCGCCGAATAAGTTGGCTATAGCTTGAGGGCTTATTCTTTCAAACTTCAAGGCGGTACCCAGAAGGTGCTCCGAAGGCCTGAGAAGCCAATAGAGCAATACTCCTAGGCTGAGTGTCAATACACTCAGCCCCAAGATCAGGTTAAATCCATGCCACAACTGAATATGCATCTCAGTGGCGCTTCCGGATATACTGCTGAATACCGGCAGAATCAAGCTTCGCTCGATCAGGCCTGGGAAGAGCCCGAAAACCAATCCCAGACCGGCTAAGATCAAAGGTGGGATCCACATGGTAGGATGGGGAAGGTGGACTTTCTCAAACTGTGAAGGGAGACTTCCCGCAAAGGGCTTGTAACCAGCTAACAATCCGGCACACAGGAGACAGACATTGGTCAAAATAGCTGCCCCGGTAAGCAAGTACCCCCAATCACCAAAATGAAGCGTAGCTTCGTAAATCAGATCTTTTCCGATAAAACCTAGGAAGGGTGGGCTACCAGCATTTGCTAGAGCTGCCAGACCTGCGGCGATAGCTACGGGCATCAAAACTTTACGTAGTCCCCCCAAAACAGTGACATCCCGTGTCCCCGTCTCGTGATCAATTATACCTGTGACCAAAAAAAGCGTGGCCTTATATAAGGCATGCACCAGAATAAAGACAGAGGCTGCCAATAGTGCTTCCTCCGTACCCAGACCGATCAGGAAAACCAAGATGCCTAAGGCGGCAATGGTGGAATAAGCCAAAATGCCCTTCATGTCGATCCGGAATACGGAATGAATCGCGGCATATACCATAGTCACCGCACCTACAATAATCAAGGTGGTGTTCCATGCGGGTGTGCTTCCGAGCATGGGTGTAAATCGAGCCAGCAAATAAATCCCTGCCTTGACCATGGTGGCAGAGTGAAGGTAAGTACTCACTGGCGTAGGTGCTTTCATCGCCCCAGGAAGCCAGAAGTGAAAAGGGAATTGGGCAGATTTGGTAAAAGCACCTAGGAAGAGTAGACCTATTATCCATCCATAGCTACTATCGCCAATGATCAAATTACGCTGGGTAAGCAGCTCCTGAAAGGAATAGGAACCGCCGACCGTTCCCAATACAATCATGCCGGCCAGAAGAAATAAGCCTCCCATCCCCGTGATACTAAGGGCAAGTAGTGCTGATTTTCTGGATTTTGGATCTTCATTGTTGAACCCTATCAGAAAGAAGGAGCTGATACTGGTAAGTTCCCAGAAAATAAAGAGTGTAATTATATTATCTGATAGCACCAGCCCAAGCATAGAAGCCATAAACATGCTCAGGTAGCCATAAAATCTGTCTAGGTAAACGTGCCCTTTCAGATAGCTGAAGGTATAAAAAAACACCAAGGCCCCTATTCCTGTGATCATCAGGACAAACAGCAGCGCTAAACCATCCAAGTGGAATGCCAGATTGATCCCAGTACTGGGAACCCATTGGTATATCAGGCTAATTGCCTCCCCTTTGCTAACCTGGGGTAGGAATTGAAGAAAATATGCAAATAGTAAAAGCGGCAGAAAAGGCATCAAAATAGAGCCTTTGCCTTTCACAAGTTTGCTAATAATGGGCATCAACGCCGCCACGATGAAACCTGAAAGTATGGCTAGAATCATGAGTTGTCCGAATGCTTTAAGGTGGTTAAATCCCTAAATTACAAAAAAGAAAGTTCAGGGCTTAGTTTGGATTTGTAGGGAATGTTCTGTAAGAGGAATGTTTAGGGGATTGAACCCGTTCTAGGGCATGCTGAAAAACGTCGGTAATAGATCAAAAGCTGCCATTTTTTGCCATGTTTTCTATTTTTTGACTGTGGAACAAGGGGGAACCCATCTGGATATCAAAACGAAAGTGGAAAATATGGGTTCCATGGACAAAACCCCAAGTATCATGCGGGTAT
>CBFGUY010000140.1:0-10938 GCA_965651895.1 uncultured Algoriphagus sp.
AGAAAGCGATCACAGTATATTCCAATGTTCTTGATGGCTATAATCCTACGGAAGTAAACACGAAAATCCAACAATCGCTGCAATCCTGGGATGTTCCTGATGGGATATCCGTGAAGTACACAGGAGAACAAGAAGAACAGCAGAAATCCATGGATTTTCTAGTGGGAGCCTTGGGGATAGCTGTTTCTTTGATATTCCTGATCATCGTGGCACAGTTTAATTCTGTGACTACACCTTTCATTATCATGGCATCAGTGGTTCTGAGTACTATCGGGGTGTTCTTGGGGTTAGTGATCTTCAATATGGACTTTGTGGTAATTATGACCGGAATCGGTATTATTTCCCTCGCTGGAGTAGTAGTTAACAATGCAATTGTATTGATTGATTATACTAACCTAGTCAGGGAGCGAAAAAGAGACGAACTGGGCTTAGGACGAAAGGAAAGGCTGGACTATCCGATATTAGTTTCCAGTATTGTAGAGTCAGGAAAGACAAGGCTTCGTCCTGTGCTCTTGACAGCTATCACTACTGTACTTGGACTTATTCCCTTGGCTATTGGCATGAATATAAATTTCGGGACACTACTTAGCTCTTTTGATCCGCAGTTTTATGTAGGTGGAGATAATGCAGCATTTTGGGGACCTATGGCCTGGACGGTTATATTTGGGTTAACCTTTGCTACATTCCTTACGTTAGTCATCGTACCAGTCATGTATTTGTTGGCAGATAAACTCTCTTTGAGAATCAGCAAACTTAAATCTTGATTGGATTAAGGTTGGTGGTTTTTTTTGATAAAACCTCCGAGGCAATGTCTCGGAGGTTTTTTGCGTTTTGTGCAGTCTAAGTATTCCCTTTCCAGTATGGAATTTGTAAGTTCGCCCTCCCGATAGTTGAATAAAAAAGATGGAAGAATCAAAGTGGTATGTAATGTACACTGCCTCAAGATCTGAAAAGAAAGTGGCAGATCGTCTAGTAGAAAAAGGATTAGAAGTGTACTTGCCTATGATAGAGGAACTAAGGCAATGGTCTGACAGAAAAAAGAAAGTAAAACGTGCCATGTTTAATGGATATGTTTTTGTAAAGACAAAGCGAAACCAGCTTTGGGAATGTCTTCAGGTACCGGGAGCGGTAAAATTTGTTCATTTTTCCGGTCACCACGCCACCGTTCGGGAGGAGGATATAGAAATCATCAAAAGAATAGTGGAAACTGGGGTAAGTGTGGAGTCAGATGGATCTACGATAGATCCCGGGCAGAAAGTAAAGGTAATCGGAGGTCCCCTTCAGCACATGACGGGTGAGGTGATAGAGAAGGGAAATCAGGATTATTTCCTGATCAGAATCCCCGGGATCTACCAGAATCTGCTTATAAGCGTTCCAAGAAAATTTCTGGAGGTCAACAACTAACTATTTACGTCAAGTTAGCCCTAGGTTTAATGACTGAATCTATGCTCTCCTAGATGGAGATTATGACCGGCTCAGTGAAGCCTTAATCATTCAAATTGGCGAAAAAGTATCTTCTAAAGACAACTTGTACTTGAACAAGGTGATCTCCAAATTTATTGAAACCTACATTCCCGTCAAGGTTATCGGTAAACGTAGCGAGCATGGTGCCTTCCATTGCTATATCAGAGAATGGGCCGAGTGTGTAGCTGAGTCCTGCCCGGATCGGCACATAGCCCGTAGTGATTTTTTCGCGCGTCGGTACTTCATCTTCACTGAAGGATTTGGTTTGGTCGGTGGCGGAGTGCATTACCCCTAGCCCTAATCCGCCGTAAAGATTGAACATACTTCTATTCATATGGTTTCCAAAAGGAATGATGTACATGCTTGGCATCACATCAAAATAGTAGGCTGTTCCAACAGCGGTAAATGAGGCATTATTGTTGGCCCACATATCTGTGACTCCGGTAACAGGGTCTCCTCCACTGGAAATCCACTGTACTCCACCCGTGGCACGAAGCTCAAATCGATCAGTAATTCTTTTAGTCAAAGAAGCAGAAACAGACGGTTTTACTTTAAAATTTAAAGATCTGTATTGTCCACCGTTATCCAGGTACGTAAAGGATGGTCCTACACCTACGCTGAAGATATTGTTTCTTGGCTGCTTCTCTTTATAAAAGTTCTGAGCAGACAATTCCATGCTGGCTAGAATAAAGAAAACCGCTATAGAGAGTTTGGAGATTTTTGACATAACATTGAGATCCTATTTAAAGAAATTGACCTTCAGGTAGGATGTTTTTTCAAATTTGACAACAAATATGCCAATGCGCAGGATCAAGTTATATTTATAACGGGAGAATGTATGAATTGACCACTTCTAGCTGTAAGATCAGGCTCCTTCGAAAGCTTTTTTAATATCGTCTTCGGTGGTTTTTAACTTCCCTCTACAGGCCTTCACCAGCTCAGCGGCCTCTTTTACAAGATCAGATAGCTCATCCACACTTTTCTTTCCTTCCTCTAATTCAGTCAAAATAGCTTCCAGTCGGCTCATTGCCTCATTATATTTCAATCCGTTCATTTTTCCTCAATTTGTGTAATAGTGCTGCTGATTTTTGCTGTGGTGGTATATGTAAGTAACTGGTCTCCTGTCTTAACCTCGGCAAGATGTATCGGTTTTCCCTTTACTTCAGTTCGCGTGTACCCTCTAGCCAAAATAGCTTTGGGGTCCAACTGACGTAGCAGTGTTTCTTTGGATTCCAGTTTTTGTTTTTGTTGCTGAAAATAAGCGTCCAGTCCCCGTTTCAAATCTTTTTCGAACGTTACCAAGCTATTTTCCTGAACAGTCAGAATGTTTTTGGCAGACATCCGGATTCTATTGACCGAAGAATGCAATTTCTCAGCTTCCAGTTTTAGCTTACTTTCCGCCAAGGCACTGGCCTGATGGGCGAGGTGTTGGACTTTAGTCTGTTCCTCATTGATTTTTTGTCGGGTAGCCCGGTCTAATCTTAATAAAACGAGCCCTAGGTTTTCTTCAAACTCCCTAAATCCTGAGAGAAGGAATTCTGCCACTGCAGTTGGGGTCTTTAGTTTGGTATGTGCGACCAAATCAGCTATAGACTCGTCTCTTTCATGGCCAATACCTGTAAATATAGGCAAGGGGAAGTTTGCAATATGGGCAGAGAGCCGGTAATCATCAAAGCAATCCAAATCCAGTTGGGCGCCACCTCCACGTATAATCACTACGGCTTCTATTCCCAGTTGATCCTTGGCTGCTTCTACTTGGCTCAGGCTTTTGAGTAGAGAGGTTACCGCATCGTTTCCCTGCATCATGGTGGGGAATAGCTTATGGTAAACCTGATAACCGAAAGCGTTATTCTCAAGTTGATTGATGAAATCACCATAGCCGGCAGCGGTAGGGCTACTGATAACGGCGATTTTTTGGATCACAGCGGGGAGTAAATGCCTTGTGTTTAGCCTTAGTAGCCCTTCCCTGCTCAGTCGGTCAATAGTTTCCTGGCGAACCCTAGCCCTTTCTCCCAAGGAAAAAGAAGGGTCTATATCCTTTACATTGACGCTGAGTCCATATACAGCATGGAAATTCACGGTTACCTGTGCCAGGACTTTCATCCCGTTTTTTATGCTGGTTCCTGTAGTGGATTCAAATCTGGCCGCCACTGCTCTATAGGCGAAAGACCAGAGATTGGCTTTGATTTTTGCTAGAACTGTATTGCCTTGCTTCTCTACCAATTCAAAGTACGCATGTCCCTGGGGTGCTTTTCTGAAATCCGCGATTTCCCCAATCACCCAGATCACCGGATCCAAATCCGTTTCCAAGGCTTGTTGGATCAGCCTATTGAGTTCGGATATGGATCTGGCATTTTTCATTCTTACTTTAATTTTTGGTATTCGGCTTTGATCTTTTGGTTCAGCTCAAGGCTGGCACGTAGCATGGGCAGTCTTACCTGATCTTCGCATATCCCCATGTGACGGAGTAAGTTTTTGATCCCTACCGGATTGCTTTCTTCGTACATCAGACTGTTCAGGGGCAAGAGTGAGAATGCCGCTTTCAGGGATTCTTCTTCTGTGCCATGGCACAGTGCCTTGAATGTGGCAGGGATGGCGTTGGCCATAACTGATATGATCCCGGATCCGCCTACACTGTAAAGTGCTTTGGTCATCAGATCATCCCCAGACACCAAGAGGAAATCCTTCGGCATTTTCGCTGCAATCTGCATGCACTGCTCCAGATTACCACTTGCTTCTTTCATCCCGATGATATTGGAATGCTCAGCAAGTACCAAGGTAGTTTCAGCAGTCATATTAGACATGGTTCTTCCCGGGATATTGTACAATATCACAGGCACCGGGCATGCATCTGCAATAGCCTTATAATGGGAAATGATCCCGGCTTGGCTTGGTTTGTTGTAGTATGGGCTGACTGACAGAATAGCTGTGATACCTGTAAAGTCAGTAGTGGAAATATCGTTCAGCACAGCCATGGTGTTATTGCCTCCCATGCCATAGACTACCGGTACCCTGCTGTTATTGTATTCCAAAACGGCATTTAACACCTGCTTTTTTTCCGCAGAAGTAAGAGTGACCGTCTCCCCGGTGGTGCCCAATACCACCAGGTAATCCACGCCACCTTCGATTACATGATTGACAAGTCTTTTTAGACCTTCGAAATCAATCGAGTAATCATCGTGAAATGGAGTGACAAGGGCGACGCCGGTTCCTTTTAGTTTATTCATGGTTATAAGGTTTGGGAGGCTAAAGATAATGGGATGGGAGGAATTGACCTCTGTTTTGGCGAAAAAAGGGGGCATTAGTATTCAGTCGCAGTAATCAGTCGCATAAACTTCAATTAGATGAAGAGTTCTGCCCACTACGACTGCGACTAAGTATTGTCAAATCTACATAGCTATCATTTTCAAGAATTCTTCTTCAGAAATCAAAGGGACACCAAGTTTCTGGGCTTTTTCCTTTTTGCTTGGCCCCATATCTGCGCCTTCTATAATAAAGTCCAGATTTTTGGATACTGAGGAAATATACTGCCCACCGTAAGCCTGTACGGTATCTTTGATCTCGTCCCGTTTGAAATGCTCCAGTTTTCCGCTCGCCAAAATCCTTTTCCCGGCTAACTGTTTCCCTTTTTGGGTGTTTTCATTCTGTTCGATCTCAAAGTTCAGTCCCTGCTCCCGGAGCCGTTGGATGGTTTGTTGATTTTCTGCTTGCGCAAAGAAATCATGGATGCTATACACCAAGGTTTCTCCTACACCATTGATCGCCAACAATTGTTCAGAAGTAGCAACCTGGAGTTGATCAATGGTGCCAAAATGTCTGGCAAGAAGCTGTGCAGTGTTTTCTCCTATATTTCTGATTCCCAGTGCAAAAAGGACTTTTTCAAAAGGTTGGTTTTTGGAAGCTGCGATCCCTTCCATCATATTGGAAATCACCCCGTCCTGGAAGGTGTTGGCCTTTAGTTTTTTAATGCGGTCACTGACCTCCGCAGTCAAATCCAAATTTAACTTTAGCAGAATCCCATGGACAGTGCCTTCATTTTTACTTACTGAGAGGAGAGTTTCAAAATCAACTCTTCGTCCCAGCAGGATCTCCAGTACTACAGCTACCGGTACATAATCCTCCAGTTTGGGAAGGTTATGGTCTTTGAGGTTGTTGATCAGGTATTCCACCATCCCCACATTGGATGAGACTTTTTTCTTCCAGATGCGGAGTTGTTCCTGGAATGCGCGGAGCGTTTCAGCCAAAGGCAACTCAGCTTTTTCTGTCAGGAAATCACGGATTTGTTTGAAAGAAATCTGCTCTGTTAAGGCAAAAAGAGCTTTTTCCAAGGTGATGTAGAGCAGTCCATCGCCTTCGGTTTCGTATTGATCCTGGGACATTTCCAAGCCTAGGAGTGCTTCCTTTCTACCTTCCAGTTCATAGATATCCGCATAGGTGCGGATAAACCCCTGATCGATCAAGGCGCGTATACGCTCAGTTCCCATAGAATCGATATCCATCGCCCGCTTATGTACAAAATGCTCTATCCTTCCCAGCACTTGAGGGGGGCAGGATGCTGTGTTAGGACAATAGTGCTTAGCTTCGCCTTCCTTGCGCTCCAGCTCGGTGCCACATTCAGGACAGTGGGTGATGTAGGTTATTGGTCTTGTGTCGCTCTTTCTTTTATCCGGGTTTACGGCTGTAATTTTAGGGATGATTTCTCCTCCTTTTTCTACAAATACGAAGTCGCCTTCATGAAGATCAAGCCGCTCGATTTCATTGGCATTGTGAAGGGATGCGCGTTTTACGGTAGTACCGGCCAAACTCACAGGTGAAAGGTTGGCCACCGGAGTGATGGCCCCGGTTCTTCCTACTTGATAGGTGATGGAAAGCAGCTCCGATTCGGCACTTTCCGCCTTGTATTTATAAGAGATCGCCCATCGGGGATTTTTAGCAGTAAAACCCAGCTCCTCACGCTGGTCATAATTATTGACTTTCAAGACTACTCCATCTGTATCCACAGGTAGTGAAAAACGCTTCTCTTGCCAGTCTTCTATGTACTGGATTACTTCTTCGATGTTTTTGACTTTCCGGTAAGTCTGGGAGACATTGAATCCCCATTTTTCTATGAGGGATATGGCATCAGCATGGGTCTGGACTCCGATTTCGTCGCCGAGTAATTGGTAAAAATAGCAGTTCAGGCGACGCTTGGCTACCACTGATGAATCCTGCATTTTAAGCGTTCCGGAAGCGGCATTTCGGGGATTGGCAAGCAAAGCCTCCCCGGCTTCCTCACGTTCGGCATTGATTTTCAGAAACTCTTTCAGTGGCAAAAAGATCTCTCCCCGTACTTCAAATTGGGCTGGCACACCATCCCCTTGGATGTGCAGGGGAATATTGCGTATGGTGCGGACATTAGCGGTGACATCATCGCCCCGGTATCCATCCCCTCGGGTCACGGCCCTTACAAATCTGCCGTTTTCATAGACGAGACTGATAGCAACGCCGTCAAATTTCATTTCACAGAAGTATTCGAAATCCGTATGGCCAAGTCCCTTTTCAACCCGCTCATTAAAAGACAAAAGTTCTTCCTTGGAATAGGTGTTCCCCAAAGAGAGCATGCGGGTGTTGTGCACGACGGTCTGGAAATCCTTCGTAATCGTCCCGCCCACACGTTGGCTTGGGCTGTCAGGATCCAGCAGATCAGGAAAAGCCGTTTCCAGCTGTATCAATTCCTCCAGTAGCTTATCGAACTCAAAATCGGTTATTTCCGGATTACTCTCCTGATAATAGAGGTTGTTGTGGTGGTTGATTTCCTTGCTTAGCTGTGCAATTCTCTTTTCTGCTTCCTGTGGGTTCATGACTTTGTGGAAAAATTAGGGTACGTAAAAATAATAGATACTTGCCGCAAAGTCACAGAGATCGCCAAGAAAGGGGGATGGAATGTTGAAAGAAGCTTGAGGTAAAAACTACTTTGAGAATTGGAATTTTCTGCTGTCTTCCGTCTTGCATCTTCCGTCTTCCACTAATTTTTCTGGTAAATCCTCCTATTATTTTAAACCTTTGCTATTCTCAATTCCAATATCCCCATGCCTAAAAAAGCGAATATTGAAAGTAAAATCCTTGATGCTGCCTATAAGCTTTTTCTCGAAAAAGGCTATCGTAATACCACCATGGATGATATAGCCCAAGTTTTGGGGATGAGTAAAAAGACTCTTTATAAATATTACCCTGGCAAACTGGACTTGCTTGCCGCCTCTTTTGAGGTGACTAAGACTAAACTCACGGCTAAAGTAGAAGCGGTGTTGGAGAACCGGTATATTTCCTTTCCGCTCAAGCTAAAATCTACCTTGACCATAATGGCCTCCTTGCTGGGGCCGATCAATCCGGAGCTTTTCGAAGATCTGCGTGAATATGCCCCAGAAACTTGGGAGAATTTACAGCAGTATATCAATGAGTCAGCTTACGCCAGATTTAAAAAACTGCTAGACCAAGGAATAAAAGATGGCTTAGTGAAGCCGGAAGTTAATCTCAATCTGGTGGTGATGCTTTATGCCTCTGCTGTGCAATCCCTTATAGATCCCCATTTTACCGCCCGGTTTCCTCATCCTATCCAAGAAGGCATGAAGATTCCGCCTTCTGATATCTACGATCAAGCGATCACGATAATATACAATGGGATATTGACGGATGAGGCACGTAATGAATTTGCCAATGCTTAAGGCAGCCTTAGCTTGATTTCCCTATCTTTGCGCTCTAGTCAATAAACAAATGAGCAATAAGAATTTTAAACGCTATACGGTCACTTCCGCCCTTCCCTATGCAAATGGCCCGCTTCATATCGGCCATCTGGCGGGGTGCTATATCCCTTCAGATATCTACGTGCGCTATTTGCGAAGCTTAGGCAAAGATGTAGCCTATATCTGTGGGTCGGATGAGCATGGTGTGGCCATCACGATCAAAGCTAAAAAAGAGAATAAGACTCCACAGGAAGTAGTAGATCACTACCATCAGATCATGAAGGATAGTTTTCAGGAATTCGGGATCAGCTTTGATCATTATTCCCGTACTTCTGCTCCAATTCATCACGAGACTGCGCAGGGATTTTTCAAAGATCTGTATGAAAAAGGAGAGTTTCTGGAGCAGAGCACCGAGCAATACTATGACGAGGAAGCCAATCAGTTTTTGGCAGATAGATATATAGAAGGCACGTGCCCAAAATGTGGCAATGAACATGCTTATGGAGATCAGTGTGAAAAATGTGGCAGCTCGCTGAGTCCAACGGACTTGATCAATCCAAAGTCTAAACTGAGTGGAAGAACCCCCGTTTTAAAAGAAACCAAACACTGGTTTTTGGATTTGGCACGTTACCAGAATTTCCTTAAAAAATGGATACTCGAAGATCATGCCGATGACTGGAAAAACAATGTGCTAGGGCAGTGCCGTTCATGGCTGGAAGCAGGGGAAGGGTTGCAGGCCAGATCTATGACCAGGGATCTCGAATGGGGAATCAAAGTGCCCCTTCAGGATGCAGAAGGCAAAGTGCTCTACGTTTGGTTTGATGCACCGATCGGGTATATCTCCTCCACCAAAGAATGGGCGGCGGAGAAAAACATAGACTGGGAGCCGTACTGGAAAGATCAGGATACCAAGTTGATGCATTTTATAGGGAAAGACAATATTGTGTTTCACTGCATTATTTTCCCTGCCATCCTAAAAACCCACGGAGAATACATACTTCCGGACAATGTGCCTGCCAATGAATTTTTAAACCTGGAAGGGGACAAAATTTCCACTTCCCGCAACTGGGCTGTTTGGCTTCATGAGTATCTGGAAGAATTTCCGGGCAAACAGGACGTGCTTCGCTATGTGCTCACAGCAAATGCTCCCGAGACTAAGGACAATGACTTTACCTGGAAGGATTTCCAGACAAGAAACAACTCTGAGTTGGTAGCTATTTATGGTAATTTCGTGAACCGTGCGGTGGTGTTGACCCATAAATATTATCAGGGTACTATTCCACAGCGGGGTGAACTGACAGGATATGATCAGGAAGTACTTGAGGCATTGGCAGAGTTTCCTGCCAAAATCGCGGCTTCCATCGAGCGATACAGATTCCGTGAGGCCTTAGCGATAGTGATGGATTTAGCCCGCCTGGGCAATAAGTATCTCGCAGATACAGAGCCTTGGAAGGTCATCAAAACTGATGAATCAAGGACGGCTACGATTCTGAATATTGCGCTGAATATCGCAGCTAATCTAGCTATTGTTTCTGAGCCTTTCTTGCCATTTACGGCTGGTAAATTGGTAGATCTATTCGGAATGGATAAGATCGACTGGTCAGAAGCAGGTCAGTCAGAGTTGCTGAAAGCAGGAACTTCACTGGGTGAAATGGGGCTTCTTTTCGAGAAAATCGAAGATGAAACGGTAGAGAAACAAGTTCAAAAATTATTAGAAGCAAAGAAAATGAATGAAGTTGAAAATGCTCAGGTTCCAGCTATGAAGGACATCATCACCTATGATGATTTTGCCAAGCTGGATATGCGTGTGGTGACTATCCTGGAGGCAGAGAAAATGCCAAAATCAAAGAAATTACTCAAACTGAAGGTAGATACCGGGCTTGGGAACAGAACAGTGTTGAGCGGTGTGGCAGAGCATTTCGAGCCTGAGTTTCTTGTAGGAAAGCAAGTGACCATGCTGATCAATCTGGCTCCGAGAAAAATGATGGGAACAGAAAGTGAAGGGATGATTCTGATGGCTGAGGACAAAGATGGGAAACTTAAGCTATTGGTTCCGCATGAAGGGACTGCGAGTGGCTCTGGAATTTCATAAATTTTCAAATTCAATTTTCAATGGTCAAGTGAGGGAGCTTCCTTTACAGAAATTGATAATAAATCTTTAATTATTTACCCAATTGGATTAAATTCAATTGGGTTTTTTTATGCGGTTTTATGGATAAGAAATATGATTTAGAAGAACGACTAGTTTGTTTCGCAGGGGAGGTAATTAAATTTTGCAGTTCTTTGGGGAATACTTTTGCTGAGATTCACTTGAGAAATCAACTGATCAGGTCTTCTACAGGTGCCTGCCTTAATTATGGAGAAGCGCAAGGTGCTGAAAGCAAAAAAGATTTTGTACACAAAAATGGAATTGTTCTGAAAGAGTTAAAAGAATCCCGTTCTACATTGAAGATATTGACTTATTCTGAATTCGGGAATGCTATTCATAGAGCATTGCTATTAAAGGAGTCAGAGGAGCTTTGCGCCATTTTTGGGAAGATTATCTTCAATACCAAGAAAAATATGAATAAATAAATTTTCAATGTTCAAATTCAAGTTTCAATGATCAAGGGAGCGAGTCTTGAGCATTGTCCATTGTTCATTGACCATTGAAAATTTCAATGAATCGGTTTCATGTTGACCATGGCAAGTTTAAAGGATTTTTCAATGTTCAAATTCAAGTTTCAATGATCAAGGGAGCGAGTCTTGAGCATTG
>CBFGUY010000141.1:0-10697 GCA_965651895.1 uncultured Algoriphagus sp.
ATGGCCGGCGAAATGCTTGGGTTAAGGACGATATACCTTGATGCTGGTAGCGGCGCGGAGCATCCCGTCAGTCCGAAAATGATCAGCGCCGTGCGCAAGGCCGTGAAGGTTCCTCTTATTATTGGCGGTGGTCTGAACACCGCGAGGAAAGCGATCACAGCGCTCGAAGCGGGTGCAGACCTTATTGTCATTGGCAATGCGCTTGAGAAGAATCCGGACCTACTGAGTGAGGTGTCGGATAAAGTGTATGAGTGGAACCGGACCGTGGACTCCCGATAGCTATCTTGGGGAAAGTCGTTTCATGATTCCCTTTGCTTTTTGTAGCAAAACAAAGGCAGCGAAACCTCCAAAAAAACTAAAGTATCTTGAGAAGTGTGCCGAACCGTACTTTTTTCAGAAGCGTGACGTCGCACGCCTGCGATGCCTTCTCTCCCGATAGTATAGGGTAATGTACAATAAGCTCATAAAGAATAAGGTTCCCGACAATATCCACGCTAAGTGCTCCGTATGATCGCTCTCGCCATCATGACTGTGGTGTGCGTCCTGATCGCCGTGGCCATGGGCGCCTTCGCCTTCCGCAAAGTGAAAGAACTGCACGTACGCGTCAACGTATTCCCGGCCTGCCCGAACATCGTTCACATCGTAGTTCTTCAATGCCATTGCCCTGTCGAAGCGACGCTTCAATTCCGGAAAATCCTCCTTCGGAACCAGGTCAGCTAATGGATCGAGACTTCCGAGTTCTATGGATTTGTCTGCAGCGAGAATTTTCTCATCCACTGGTGTACCTGCGGGCAGAACACCGGTATAGGGGACACCTTCTCCAGCCCTGTGGATCCTGACTAAAGTTTCGAAGAAGTAATTGTCAGCGAGCGCTCTGGCTTCAGGACCTAGCGCCCTGACCTTCGTTGTTCGTTCGAATGCGTCTCTGATTTCCGCTTCATCGGCAGCGGGCACCCAGATGAGAACATAATTAACATTATTCTCTTCCAGGGCTTTGATTGCGGCCGCAACTACGGGCCCATCTTTGGTGTCACAATGCGCAAAAGACGCTTGTGAAAGCATCCCCAGACCTGCAAGAAGCAGGATTGATAAAGTAAACCGTCCCATGTCGTCAACTGATAAATGTTCTTCAAGTTACGTTGACACTGTTGTGAGCGGTATGATTCTGATCACGCGCTTAAATGAAGAATATCAGCCTCTGAAGGAATTCACTGGTTAAGCATAGCCTCTATCAATGGTTCGCGAACCTCAACAAATTTGTCGCTATTGGAAAGAAATATCACAACGATATCATCTTCGATGCCCCGCATGATTTGAGATCTGAATCCGCTTGCCCCTCCCGCATGGCCAACGAAAATGTGCCTTCTGCCATTGATCTCGGGGTCGTTTATATACCAGCCCAACCCATATCTCACTTTTTCACTATAGGGTGTAAACACCATCTTCAAACTGCCTTCTGAAAGCAGGACCGAATTGTTCAATGCCTGATGCCATTTGAACAAGTCCTCGACCGTAGAATAAGCCCCGGCCGCTGAAAATGATTGGGAAATATCCCAATACGGCGCGCCTACGAACCCGTCTCCCTGTTTCACATAGCCAGTAGCCATGCCCTTGAGAATAAGGCTATGGTTGTAGTAGCCCGAACTACTCATCCCCAATGGATTGAATATTTTTTGGTCCAGTAGAGTAGCATAGTCAGTCCTCGTCACTTTCTCAAGGATCACACCCAGCAGATAGTATCCAACGACGTTGGAGTATCGGAATTCAGTCCCCGGAGCAAACTCCAAATCCGACTGGCAATACGTTTTGACAAACTCCTCCCTCTCCATGGGTTTGTATCGCTCGGTTAGTTCGGGATTTGGAATGCCGTGAGTATGTGTCAACAGGTGTCTTATCGTGATTCTCCCTCCAGTGTCTCTTCTGAAGTCAGGAAGGTAGTTTGCAATAGGAGCATCCAGGTTAAGGATTCCATTCTCGACCTGCTGCATGACGAGGACAGCCGTAAACTGCTTTGTCATTGAACCGATCAAAAATTTCGTTTCAACTCCATTTGGTATGTCGAAGGATCGGTTTGCTTTTCCATACGCCTTCTCGAAGACTATCTGTCCATTTAGCCCGACCAGAACTACACCGCTTAGATTTTCCCTGCGATCGATTTCCTGAAGCACTTTGGAAATCGCCTCCACCTGCCCAAATGTTGCAGTGGTCGTCAGCAGAAAGATTGCACTTATCAGTAGCCTCATGGTCAAGGTATTTATTGAACACAACACCTGGCGGGACCCCCTGGGGTTCTTCTCCTCCACGCGACTCGTGGGCCATCAATTATTCCTCAAAAACCTTCAACAACATTCCAGGCGACCCTCCTCGGGAACATCCCGGATACCATTGTGATTGACTTGATAGATCCCGCTTTTGCCCGGGGATATTACTTCACTCGCGTATTCTTAAACCGTCCAAGCAATCCCAAGCCGACATTAGCCAGAAAAAAGATCTGACCGAATAGAAACAACAGAGCAAGTACCTGCATGGCCTGGCCGATGATTTCATACTCCCCACGGAAACCTGGCAAAGGCATCAGACCAATAAAAAGCAAAGCCAAAATCAATACGACCGGAACGACGGTGGTGAGAACATGTACCCACGTGAAGGCTCGGGAGTAAAGAATTTCGCTTGCTGCCAGGTATACCAACCAAAACGACAGCAGGAAAAAGGGAACGAACCACACCATGCTGTCCAATGGAACGTTAAACATGACCTTCTCGCGAAGGTCCACATTAACAATAGGCGTAAGGGCAAGCCCAAATAACAGGACCAACGTTGCAAACAAGAGCAGAACGAAGGGATCCTTTTTCAAATTCAATGATGTCTTCATAAGGGCTTTGTGTTTAGAATAAAAGTACGCCTTTTTCCCACTAAAGGCGATCCGTTTCCGGGCCTGCTACCACGAATTTTCCGGATATTGTGACATCATCGTCCGTGGATGCTGACCGACGACTTAACGATCTGCTCCAATACATCGAGGTTAAGATCGGACAATTTGTTAAAGTAAATGCAAGACTTGGATTTTTTGAACTTACCCAACGCGTTAAGAAGCTTTTCATCTTCATGTCCCGGCACAGTAACATAGAGGGTCAGCTGGGCCTTTCTGGGTGAAAACCCTACTATGGGAGCATCTCCTTCGTGACCACTTGCATACTTGTAATGGTAACTCCCGAATCCAATGATAGACGGTCCCCACATTCTCGGCTCAAACCCTGACCATTTGCGCATGAGTTCAATGAGACGAAAGCTTTCCTGCTTCTTTTCTTCCTTGTCGACAAACGCGTTTACGAAATCAACAACGCTGGCGTCCGTTTCGGCTGTTTTGTTTTTGCGCGGCATACAAGAATAGGTTCGATCCGCTCAACAGGGCGGGATTGTTTGTAAAACAATTTAACCGCGCTACTTTATTCTCCCCTCCAAATAAGTACAAATTTTTCTGTCAATAATACTATTTTACAATATTATCATAAATAATATCTATTAAAATATACTATTTTTACAATTAATGTCGAAAACGATCAAATTGAAGCCTATTTCGAAGGATCTCATTATTGAACGGATGCGGTTCGAGAACCCCTGGTGGGTGTCGGCTTCCATTGACCGAGACTACAGCCAGCTGCCCCGCCGGCCTTACTTTAATTTATTTTTTCCCCTGGTCAATGAAACAGATGTGCGGAGGGCGGTGGTGTTGATGGGGCCGCGGCGCGTCGGAAAAACGGTGATGATGCACCATGCCATTGAAAAGTTGATTCAGTTGAGTCAGCCGAAACAAAAGATCTGCTACATCGGCATCGACAATCCCATCTATCTGAACATTTCCCTGGAGCAACTTTTTTTGCTGGCCACAAAAGCAGCCGGCATTGAAGAGACCAAAGGATGGTTTGTATTCTTTGACGAGATACAATATCTCAAAGACTGGGAAGTGCATTTGAAAGTGTTAGTGGACAGTTATCCGCACACAAAGTTCATTGTATCAGGATCTGCCGCCGCCGCCTTGCGCCTGAAGAGCAGCGAAAGCGGCGCCGGCCGGTTCACAGAGTTTATGCTCCCGCCGCTGACGTTTCATGAATACATACACATGAAAGGATACGCGGACCTTATCCGTCCTTCTGCCGTTACGTGGAACGGCCATGTCAGTCGCTTTTACACTACGATCAACATCAAAGCAATTAACCGCCACTTCATTGATTACATCAATTTCGGCGGCTACCCGGAAGTGATCTTCTCGGAAAAAATCCAGGCAAACCCCGGTCGTTATATTAAAAGCGATATCGTCGACAAAGTATTGTTGCGCGACCTGCCCAGCCTGTATGGTATACAGGATGTGCAGGAATTGAATGCATTCTTTACCACGCTGGCCTACTATAGCGGTAGTGAAGTTTCCCTGGACTCACTTTCAAAAGGCAGCGGTGTGCAAAAGAACCTTTTAAAGAAATACCTGGAATACCTGGAGGCAGCATTTCTCATCAAAGTGGTTCATCGCATCGATGACAATGCAAAGAAATTCCAACGCGCAACATTCTACAAAATATTCCTTACCAACCCTTCGTTGCGAAGCGCGCTCTTTTCACCGCTTGACGCCAGTGACGAAGCGCTGGGCAATATGGTGGAGACCGCCATCTTCGCTCAGTGGCTGCACCGTGAATGGTTCACACCATGGTATGCGCGGTGGACGGCCGGGCGATTTCAGGGTGAAGTGGATATGGTTGGGCTGGATCCGAAAAAATTTAAACCGCTCTGGGCGTTGGAGATAAAATGGACGAACCGCTTCTATGAGCGCCCCGATGAACTTAAAAGTCTTGATCACTTTTGTGAAAAGAACAACCTGAAATCAGCGCTCATTACCACCATCGATAAAGAGGGAAATCTTCGCTATAAAGACATGGATTATACATTCGTACCGGCGGCGATGTATGCGTACGTTATCGGGCTGAACACCCTCGAGAAGAAGAAAAGCAAAGGTTAGCGTACTCTGCCATCAGCAATGATTTCATCTGTTTAGCTGGGAGTTATTTAAAACGGGCGCACGATTCAATTTTCCAACATCTTCCCGTGAACTGGACAATAATTCCACGACCCATTCATTTTCTCCTTGTCGACCGGGCAAAATTTCGGGGGCATAAGGGTCACCAGCGGGAGCTTCCAGAAAAACTCAGCGTTTGAATGCGATACTTTAAACTCGCCCTTGCGCTTTGCTTGGACCAGATTCTTCCCGTCTTCATCCTTCACTTTAAAAAAGTAATAGTGGAGTCCCTGTCCCATTTGTCCGAGCGTTTGAGCAAAAATTGGCTTCATACTCTCCGCGACAGTCAATACCTCAGCATCAATCTGGTCATCCGCAAGGGGAAAATATTCCAGGCTGTCGCCGACAAGAACGGTAATTGATTTGCCTATTTCTTCCTCCGAGGCAAAATTCATTGTTCCGTCGGGATTTACACTTAGGTCGCACGCCCAAAGCACTAAGTAATCTTCAAACAAGATCTCGACCTGCTCAATCGTCTCTTGCGAAATGCCTCCGTAGTCCTTCAACGAGATCCTCCAGTATTCCGTTGGAATCCACCATACCATGCTCATCTTGTTATCCCTTTTATTCCATTGCTGAATCTCTCTCATTAAATCCATAAGGCTGACTTCCGTCTCTGTTTGTCCTATAGTCGTCAACGGAATACTTAAAAGGAATGCAAGCAGCAGTACTTTCATCATTTTTTGTGTCGAAATCATCGGGGATCCTCTCAATATTCATCCATTAGCTAGATGCGCCGCCGGTCACCTTTATACGCTCAGAAGCCCTACTGTAACCACTTTTGTACCGGTGGTTCCGTGCTGCGCCGGCTTCACTACAGGCATTTGCTATCACACGAAGCCTTTATCGGCGGTAGACAGAGTTCTTCAATTCTTCGAAGTCGTCTCGGCGTATGTGTTCCATGCACGCAAACATAGTTTCAGGTTAGACCATATTATTACCCCAACTTTTCGCTATAAGCAATTGCCTATACATCCCAATTGACTTATGGGTACAAAGCATTTTTGTCTCCGAAGGTTTCTGCAAGCATCCTGATATAACTTAAGAAATCTGGGCGATCATTTACAGTTTAATCAGCCCCATCCTCATGGCTGTACTCACAATCTCGGTGGAGTTCTTGGCAAGGAGCTTTCGCTCTAGTCTCAATTTTTTGGTTTCTACCGTTCGCTCGGTATAGTCCATTTTTGAAGCAATCTCCTTACTTGTTAATCCTTGTGCCAACAATTCGATAATTTCCACTTCCTTATCTGAGAGATCAATAATGGGTGCGCGTCGCTCATAAATGAGCTTCTTAATTGCATTGTTGAATTCAGTTGGATAATATATTCCGCCATCCAATACAGTATCAATAGCATTTAGTAGCTCCGATGGATCAATACTTTTTGGAAGATAGCCTTGCACACCTTGCTTAAGCAAATCGTATACTAATGCAGGCTCATTATAGATTGTCAGGACAATGATTCTTATTGCTTCTTTCCGTGCACGGAAATAGGATATTACTTTGAAGCCATTCATTACGGGCATATTAATATCTAGCACCATCAGGTCGACCTTCCTCTCCTTGCAGAATTCTATTGCCTCCTGACCATTGATTGCTTCGGAAACATTGAATTTCCTATCAGATGTTTGAAGCAAAGTTGCAATGCCAGTTCTGAACAGGGCATGATCATCCACCAATAAAATGCGAGGGTCTTGCATAGCTTTTTGTCACAACGGTGTATTTATACTACGAAAAAATCAGCAATAAGACAACAATATGGCTATCCGATTTCCACAACAACGATGTAATATTTGACGCAAATGATTCAGCCATTTGAAGGGGGCAGGTTTCCGATCTAAAAATACATTCGCAACATTACTCGGCTGATTCATTGGCGGTTATGGTCTAAGAGTGATTACCTGGCTCAAGATGCAGCTGTCAGGAATTTACGACAAGTTGTCCATGTAGGTATTTCATTTTCAGCAGCAATGTTAATCCGAAAATACGAGTCAATTTGGTCTTGAAGCCGGCTGAGGAATTATTGATTCACTCAAAATTAATCTCTATGAAACACAAATCAGTATTCATTTTGACAGTATTGCTATGCTTTATCGTTGTCGCATCGCGAGCACAAAATCAGCGAGCTAATGTCGTGGTTGCACCTTATACGGTGAATGTATACACGGTGGATGGGAGCGGAAACCCAGTAAATCTTGTTACTTCCAGCAGCTCAATACAGGAAAATACCGTTTATCATGTAACGGTGTCAACGTCCTCGTCGTCATCAAATGTAGCCGGCCTACTTTGCAGGCTGTTCGATGGCTTTGAAGCCGGCTTGTGGTCGGGTGGGGGGTTTGTACCCTATGCAAATCCTGCCCAGGCACAAGGCGATGGAACTAGTTTTGCCTTTTTGATCCGAACTTTTAGCGGATGGGATTTTGTATTACCACTGTCAATGCGGACATATGAATGTTGGTTTCAACTTGGCAGTTGTGACAATCCTGGAGGAACAGGCTGGCAAAATCAAAAGCTTATCGCATTCCCCTAAACCAAAATTTTAAGATCATGAAAAACATAGGATTCTTTATCATTAGTCTTATTTCCCTTGGATGTTCCACTGAAGATAGGATACTGAAGAGCATAGATCCAAATGCAATTAATATTCGTGAATTGAAAGGAACTCATACTACAACACAGGTTGCTGCAAGTATTGTTACACTTGACGGTGAAGAAATTACAGAAGCCGGTCAACTTAAAGCCGATACCGAATATGATATTATTCTGAAAGGGGAGGGTGCTGATTTTATCCGCATCAACTTCGGGCATGTTTTCGAAATATTAAAATCACCCGTCTATACTGGCTCCCCATCAAGTAAGTTTGTTTATCGGATAAAAACTTCTCCGGATTTTGATGATCGGATTTACATTAACGTGGTGCCGCTTCATCTAGATGGCAATGAATTTATCAGGGAGCACCCACAGGCGTTTTTTTTACCAAATTAATTCAACCAAGGGGCGATCTTTCTAAAAAGGTCGCCCTCACTTATCCAACTAAGCAAATATTTAAAATAATTTTTCCATAGCTTCGTTTAATTTTGAATACCTATGGCCCTCGATTATGATGTTGTTACGAAGCCTGCTGCTCCTAACATTTTCTTCAATAGTTAGTACTTCGTTCGCCCAACGAGAAGCTTCGAATTGGTCATTTGGATATCAAGTTGGCCTTAAGTTCATCGATGGAAATCCTGAGCCAACTGAAAGTGCAATCAGAACTCTAAACGGCAGTGCCGTTATCTCAGACAAGGTTACTGGGAATTTATTGTTTTATACAGATGGAAGAAACTTCTGGAATAGAAGTCATGAGGTTATGCAAAATGCCCATACATTGCCGTATAACTGTGTTTCATTGATCACTCAGCCGGCTATCATTATTCCTTCTGTTCATAACGATTCTCTTTTTCATGTGTTTTGTATCCGGGCTCAATTCGAACTCCCGCCATTTTCCAATCCTGACAATTGTCTATTTGCGGTTGACAAAAGCAAAATACCTGAAAACGAAAGTGGGTTGGGGCTTTACTACTACTTGGTTGACATGAGACTTAACAACGGAATGGGAAATGTTGTTGAAAGTAAAAGCAATATTCTATTGCATACCAACATTACTCAGAAGCTAACTGCCGTGCCCCATTCCAACGGAATGGACTACTGGATAATCGTGCATGGATGGGGTGACAATTCTTTTTACGCCTATCACTTTGCAGAAGGGCAAGTTATTACTGTAGTTAGGACGGACATCGGAAGTGTACATGGCAACTACGGGGGGATTTATTTTGAAGACGAGCTCCAGGGAGAGTTAAAGGCATCTCCCGATGGAGCTAAAATTGCTTCGGCCGTCTTCTCGGATTATCGACCGTTTGACTTATTCGATTTCAATACTTCCACGGGGATACTCTCTAATTATATTAATCTTGGAAACGTAAAGGGACAATATGGCGTATCATTTTCCCCGGATAACTCCAAGCTTTACGTGTCCTCCGATGGCAGGTACGGAGATTCAGATTCGACAAGTATAATTCTTCAATTCGATTTGCATGCTGGAGATGCGTCAGCGATTGCCGCCTCGGGAAAGAGTATTATTATTGACAACCCCAAGACCAATATTCCCAACAATGGCATTTTTGAAGGATGGGATACCCCGGAAAAAGGAATGAGTTTGGCCCCTGATGGACGCTTGTACGTAAGCGGTAATACCTTTAATGACGGAGACCCTGACAACATCCTTGTTGTGATAGAGAATCCCAATGAACTCGGTTTCGACTGTAATGTCAATTACAAGACATTCAGGTTCAACAATGGTCAAAAGACGGGAATTGGTCTGCCGAATTTTATGCAATCCTATTTCAACGGTCTGGAATCAATTCGCGAGTGCAAAGAAGAATCAAAAATTTTAGTTCATCCAAATCCAACCAATGACATTTTAAGAATCGAAACCGATCCAGCTTGCCTCACAAGCTATTCGCTCGCTGTCTACAATACATTGGCACAGATCATTTTTGTTGAACCGACAATTCCAGATCAATATGAACTTGATTTGGGGGATATGGCAGACGGGATTTATATCCTGAGATTCATATCCCGGGGCAATGAAATCATAAAGAGGGTCGTTAAAATTTCGGGATCGTACTAAGCCGGGAAAGTCCATCAAGTTACCGCAGCCCACCAATTATCCAAAGTAAAGGATTTCAGCTCTTTAATCCTTTCTCACCTCAGCAGTTCCCGCGATATCACCAGCTTTTGAATCTCAGTGGTGCCTTCGTAGATCTGCGTGATCTTGGCATCACGCATAAGACGCTCGACGTGATACTCCTTCACATAGCCATAACCGCCGTGGATCTGGACGGCTTCTGTCGTAACATGCTGCGCCACCTGCGACGCATAAAGCTTCGCCATGGCAGCAGCCTTCACGAAGTCTTCCTTCCGGTCTTTCAGATGCGCCGCGCGCCAAACCATCAGGCGTGCCGCGTCGATTTCAGTGGCCATCTCCGCCAGCTTGAATTGGATGGCCTGGTGTTCAGCAAGCTTCCTTCCAAAGGCCTTGCGTTCCTTCGCATACGCCAGCGCGAGCTCGTAAGCACCAGAAGCAATACCTAACGCCTGGGCAGCAATGCCGATCCTCCCACCGTTGAGCGTCTTCATCGCAAACGTAAAGCCGAAGCCGTCTTCGCCAATCCGATTCTGTTTGGGCACCTTGACGTCAGTAAACATCAGCGAGTGTGTATCTGACCCCCGTATGCCCATCTTGTCCTCTTTCTTGCCGACAACAAATCCGGGCATGCCCTTCTCAAGGATGAGCGCATTGATGCCTTTGTGCCGCTTCTGCGGATCGGTCTGTGCAATGACGATATAAACGCTTGCCGTGCTCCCGTTGGTGATCCAGTTCTTGGTTCCGTTTAGCAAATAATGATCGCCCTTGTCAATGGCGAGTGTGTGGAGACTGGTGGCATCCGATCCCGCTTCCGGTTCCGAAAGGCAGAACGCACCAATGATCTCGCCCGTAGCCAGCCGTTTGAGGTATTTGTCTTTTTGCTCTTCCGAGCCATACGTTTCGATGCCCCAGCAGACCAGCGAGTTGTTTACCGACATGCAGACCGA
>CBFGUY010000142.1:0-10615 GCA_965651895.1 uncultured Algoriphagus sp.
ATAACTTTCACATCCGTCCTATTCTTTCTGACAAATGCTTTGTCTGCCACGGCCCAGACGCAAATAAGCGCGAATCTGACCTGCGCCTGGACACAGAAGCAGGCGCTTATGCTGCGCTTAAAGACGATCCAAACCAATTTGTAATTAAGCCCGGGAATCTGGAAGAATCAACTGTCTATCATAGAATCACTTCCGATGATCCGGGAGAGCTGATGCCTCCACCGGAGTCCAATCTAGCTCTATCCGAATCGGAAATCCAACTGATCAAAAAGTGGATTGAACAGGGAGCTAATTATGAGCCTCATTGGGCTTTTGTAAAAGCAGAAAAAACAAAATTGCCTGAAGAAACAGACTGGACTATCAATGAAATAGACCGGTTTGTGCTTATGAAAATGAAGGAGAAAGGACTCTCCCCCAATCCGGAAGCCAAGCCTTATGAATTGATCAAGCGGGCAAGTCTGGACTTAACCGGATTACCTCCAAGCCCTGAGATCTTGGATAAATTCGGGGATTTTTCGGGTGAGCTTTCTTATGAAAATTTGCTTGACGGTCTATTGGATGATCCCGGTTTTGGAGAAAAAATGGCCATTCTCTGGATGGATATTTCCCGATATTCGGATAGCTATGGCTATCAGGATGACAATATACGTACACAATGGCCCTATCGCGATTGGGTGATCCATGCTTTCAATGAAAACATGCCCTATGATCAATTCGTGACTTGGCAGCTTGCAGGTGATCTTTTACCGGATGCGAACAAAGAGCAGATTTTGGCAACTGCCTTCAACAGAAACCACAAATACACCGAAGAAGGCGGCGTGATAGACGAGGAATACAGGATAGAATACGTGCTGGACAAAACCAATACGGTGAGCAAGGGGCTTTTGGGAATTACCATGGAATGTGCTCAATGCCATGACCATAAGTACGACCCTTTCTCCCAGAAAGAGTATTTTGAGATGTTCGCCTTCTTCAACAATACTCCCGAGACAGGATATCAAGGGGATGTCAGTCAGTCAAAACCGGCAAAAACTCCAATTCTCTGGGTAGATCAGCAAGATCTGTCCGGAATCATGAGTTTTATCAATCATTCGGACACTTCCAAACTAAGCATCTCCGTAATGGGAGAGCTGGAGGAGCTACGGCCTACGTATATTCTGGATCGTGGATTATATGATGCGCCTACAGTAGAGGTAAATCCCTCTACTCCATCGTCGATCATGGAATTCCCCGCAGACTTGGAGAAAAATCGCCTGGGTCTGGCAAAATGGATCACAGCCAGAGAAAATCCCCTGACTTCAAGAGTTTTTGTAAATCTGATGTGGCAGGAGATTTTTGGCCAAGGCATAGTCAAATCTGCCGGTGATTTTGGGATGCAGGGTGATCTCCCTACCCACCCTGAGCTATTGGACTGGCTGGCGGTTGATTTTATGGAAAATGGCTGGGACATTAAGCGCCTGATGAAGCAAATTCTAAGTTCAGCAACCTACAAACAATCTGCCGTAATCACCGAAAAACATCTCAATACGGATCCGGAAAATCTCTACTTGTCAAGAGCTCCACGCTTACGGCTTCCTGCAGAAAACATCCAGGATCTCGTATTGGCAAGTAGTGGATTATTAGTCAGGAAACTTGGGGGTCCAAGTGTCAAACCCTATATGCCTGAGGGGATCTGGGAAGCAGCGACTTCAGGCCGGGGAGTTTTAGCTACCTATATTCAAGACAAAGGCGACAAACTTTATAGGCGGGGTTTATATAATTTCATCAAACTAACTGTCCCTCCTCCCAAGGCAATGATTTTTGATTCCAGTAATAGGGATCGCTGTGAGATCGGGAGAAATAGAACGAATACTCCGCTACAGGCACTGGTGATGATGAATGATCCAATGATTTTGGAAGCGTCACGTGTCCTGGCGGCTAGCATGTGGGCGAAACACAAAAATGAAGAAAATGCCATTTCCACTTCCTTCAAACGTATAGTTTGTAGAGAAATGAGCAGTGAGGAAAAAACCATCCTACTCTCCTACTACGAAGACCAACTGGCGAGATTTAATCAAAATCCGGATCAGATTCTACCTACTTTAAATGTGGGCGAGTTTCCTCTGGAAGAGTCAACTGTCAACCCTGAAACTGCCGCGCTCATGCAAGTAATTGTGAGTATTTATAATCTGGAAGAAACCATTACCAAAAGCTGACATGGAAAAGGAACTATTGGAAGAAGGGCTTAATCACAACCGGAGGAAATTTCTTTCCCGGCTAAGCCTCGGAGTGGGTAGCCTAGCCTTGGGATCATTATTGGTTCCTGATATTTTTTCGGGGAAATCTGAAGCCGAAGAAGCGATGATGCATGCGCTTCCGCATTTTGCACCCAAGGCCAAGCGGGTTATCTATCTCTTCCAGAACGGAGCCCCGAGTCAATTGGAATCATTTGATTACAAGCCTCTTTTGAATAAAAGGATGGGGGAAGAACTCCCTGAATCTATTCGTGGCACTCAGCGCCTCACAGGAATGACCTCAGGTCAAGCTTCTTTTCCTCTGGTAGGATCCAATTACAAATTTGACCAATACGGGGAATCCAGAGCCTGGATATCCGAAGTATTTCCGCATACTGCCGGGATAGTGGATGATATCTGTATCGTCAAATCCATGCATACCGACGCGATTAATCACGACCCTGCATTGACTTTCTTCCAAACAGGAGCTCAGGTAGGCAATCGCCCAAGTATGGGATCTTGGCTGAGCTATGGACTGGGAAGTGAAAACAGTAACCTTCCTGCATTTTCGGTTTTATTAAGCCGTGGACGCGGAAACGGACAGGGAGTTTATTCCAAACTATGGAGTAATGGATTCTTGGATGCCACCCATCAGGGTGTTCAGTTTTCCAATTCTGAAGATCCGGTTTTGTACCTCAGGGACCCCGATTCTATGAGTCGATCAGAACGCAGAAAAATGATAGATCAGATCGCCGCTATGAATAACTTGAGCATGCAGCAGTTCAATGATCTTGAAATCACCGCCAAAGTAAAACAGTACGAAATGGCCTACCGAATGCAAACTGCTGTCCCGGAAATGACCGATATCTCCAAAGAGCCCGAAAGTATCATCAAACTCTACGGACCCTACTGTCTGGTACCCGGCACCTATGCCGCCAATTGTCTTTTGGCCAGAAAACTATCGGAAAGCGGCGTTCGGTTTGTACAACTCTATCATCAGGGCTGGGATCAGCATGGAAATCTGCCCAATGAAATGAGACTACAGGCGGAAGATGTAGATCAGGCTTCTGCGGGACTCATCACTGATTTAAAGCAGAGAGGCTTGCTGGACGAGACTCTGGTAATCTGGGGAGGAGAATTTGGAAGAACTAATTACTGTCAGGGTAAAATCTTGGTGGATAATTACGGCCGTGATCATCATCCCCGCGCATTTTCGATCTGGATGGCAGGTGGCGGGGTAAAATCCGGTATGGTCTATGGCGAGACGGATGAATTTGGCTATAACATCACCGAAAACCCTGTTCATGTACACGATTTTCAGGCCACTGTTCTTCATCTAATGGGAATAGATCACGAGCGCATGACCTACAAACATCTTGGAAGAAGGTACAGACTCACGGACGTCTCAGGCAAAGTAGTTAAAGACTTAATTGCTTAGAATCCCTATGCTCAAGATTTCTTCGATCAGATCAATTCTGGAAAACACGCTTTTCGTATGGATAGGTCTTACACTCATTATTGTACTGGCAGGAAGTTCACTGGTTTTACCCGATTGGCTACAGGTAGTCGGCAGAAGCCATCCCATTTTGCTGCATTTCCCCATTGTATTGCTCTTGATGGGTTTGCTCTTTTTCTGGATTCCGGGAATTGACGGAAAGCCTGAGATCAAAGAAATAGGAGAAATCAGCTTTCTGGCAGGGTGTAATTTTGCAGGAATCACAGTGATAGCGGGGCTGATTTTGGCACAGGAAGAATACACCGGCGAGATCTTAACCTGGCATAAGTGGGGAGGCTTGTTGGTTTTCGGTGGTTGTGTACTCCTCTATTTTTTCAGATCCATCAAAGTAAATTTTATTCGCCTATCCACTTTGGCTTTAGCAATAGCAATTGTCCTCACCGGGCACTGGGGAGCTGGGCTGACGCATGGAGAAGATTTTCTATTGGCTCCTGTCCGGTCTGCTGACGCTAAAGAAATTCCATTGGCTGAAGCCGAAATCTTCAGAGATGTAGTTCAGCCTATTTTACAAGCAAAATGTATCAGCTGCCACAAGGAAGGAAAGATAAAGGGAGAACTGAGAATGGATCATATAGAAGGATTGAAAAAAGGCGGTAAAACAGGGCCTTTTGCAGCTGCGGGAGATTTTGAAAACTCACTCCTCATTCAGCGAATCAATCTTCCTGAGGATGACAAGAAACACATGCCTCCCCAAAACAAAGCGCAATTGACTGACGAGGAACTTTTGATATTGAGTGAGTGGGTGGCATCCGGTGCAGATTTCGACACAAAGCTGATCACGCTTCCTACTACAAACGAATTATATCAATTGGCTTCGGTGAAGTTTAAAGAAAACAAAACCTATTCCTTTAAAGCTGCTAATGCTGATGACATTGCAAAGCTAAATACCTCATTTAGGTCAGTTCAGGCACTTTATCCTGAATCGCCTGCACTAGCTGTTTCCTACTTCGGCACCTCGGCATTTCAGCCAAAGTCACTCTTTGAACTGAAAATCATAAAAGATCAAATCGTCCGGTTAAGCCTAAATAAAATGCCTTTGTCCGGAGTGGATCTTAAGTTTTTAACTGATTTCAAGCATTTGGAAGAGCTGCAATTGAATTTCACTGACCTAAATGCTGAGCAGTTGAAAATCGTTTCTGAACTCAAAACACTTGAAACACTTTCAATTTCAGGCAATACAATTGACAATGTCTCGCTTCAAAACCTAGGCAAAATGAAGTCATTGAAAAAGCTTTATTTATGGCAAACAGGATTGGAAAATCAGGACAGGGAAACTATCCAAAAATCTCTCCCTGCTACTGAACTGTTCTTTGGCTTTGACGGAAAAGGCATAATCTACGAGTTAAACAGTCCTGCAATATCCCTGACAGAAATGATCTATCAGGATAGCTTGGAGCTAAAGCTTTCTCATACTATCAAAACTGCCGAGCTTCGCTATACACTTGATGGTACAGAACCGGACAGCATCACAAGCGAAGTTTACACTAAGCCTATTTTTGTAAAATCAACAGGGAAAATCAGGGCACAAGCATATGCTGAAGGCTGGAAAGGATCAAAGGTGGCCGAAGCGGTTTTTATGCATTCAGGAATCAAGCCTGCTGAATTCACGCTAGTTTATGAACCCGATTCTAAATATAAGGCATCCGGAGCTACTACACTTTTTGATCTGGAAAAAGCCCAGGCTTCAAATCATGGTCAAAAATGGCTGGGTTTTCAGGACAAACCGATGGTATTGGAGGTTAGCTTTGAAGAAAACAATGAACCTAAAGAACTTTCCATCAGCTTACTGTATAACGAGGCTGCGCATATTTTCCCTCCTTCTGCCGTGACAATCCAAGGACTGGAAAATGGGAAATGGAAGGGACTGGCAAGTAATTCTCCAGCCGTGTCTTCCTCCCCCTTTCCAGCACGGTCAGAATTGCTGTCATTTGAATTGGAAAATGGAAGCTATGAAAAGTTAAAGATTATAGTAAATCCGCTCACTCATCTACCAAAATGGCACCCTGATGCAGGAAGCAAAGGCTGGGTATTTGTGGATGAGGTGATTTTCAACAAGTGAAACGGGTTGGAATTCTTCTCCACAAACCCTCTTAAAAACATCAAACCCAAGGTATTCTCCAACTGCATCAACAGCTAATCAGACTCTTCTTTATCAATTCTTTTCCTTACTCAAAATCTCCTTATACAGTTCAATGTTCTGTTGGACTTTTTCATCCAATTCAGGCTCACGGATATCGTTGAGCTGATTCATTTGTTCCAAAATCGCCTTTGCCACCAAGACCCTGGCCGTTTCTTTATTGTCTGAAGGAATTATATACCATGGGGCGTGCGGTTTGGAGGTTTTGTTTATCGCTTCCTCATAGTACTTCTGATACTCTTCCCATTTTTCCCGCTCCTTAAGATCACCGGGAGAAAACTTCCAGTTGTGCTTTGCCTTATTCAATCTTCTCAGCAACCGTTGTCTCTGCTCCTCTTTACCGAGATGCAAAAAGAACTTTAGGATAATCGTACCGTTTTCACTGATTTGCTTTTCGAAGTTGTTGATCTGCTCAAATCGTTTTTCCCAAAACTCCTCCGTGATATCGTCCGTAGAATTGATCCCGGGTATATTTTCCGCCAAAATATAGGTTGGATGAACTCGGGTCACAAGCACATTTTCATAGTGTGTCCGATTGAACACTCCATATTTTCCCCGCTGGGGCAGTGCCACGGCATGACGCCAGAGGTAATCATGCTGAAGCTCAAGCTTAGATGGCGTTTTGAAACTATGGACCACCACACCTCTAGGATTGAATTCCTTAAAGACCTCACGGATCAGACTATCCTTTCCTGCGGTATCCATTCCCTGAAGGCAGATCAGTACACTGTATTTGTTGTGGGCATACATGATATCCTGATGCTTACTCAGTCTCTCCCGCAATTTATTGAGTTCCTTGGCTTTCTTTTTCTCGGAGGCTTCCAAGTCTATGGAGGTCGGAATTCCTTTAAGTGTGATAGATTCTGTCACTCTAAGGCTCTCAACTGAAATATTTTTCATTTTATCCGCAATTTATATGTATAAAATGTTTGCTTTAAAGATTGGAACAAGATAATATTTTATCTTAAGCCTCCAGTAATATCCAATCTTTTAACCCATTCTTTCTAACTATTAAAATGCCTCAAATTTCTATTTCTCCAGGTGTAAGCAATAGGTACCTGGCTCTTGACGTACTACGTGGACTGACGATTGCATTTATGATTGTAGTCAATACAGCAGGTGATTGGAGCAATCTATTTGCTCCCCTGGCTCATGCGAAATGGCATGGCTTCACTCCCACTGATCTGGTTTTTCCCACGTTTCTTTTTGTAGTGGGCAATGCGATGAGTTTTTCCATGAAAAAGCTACAGCAGATGGATACTGCTGCTTTTTTCAAGAAAGTCGGAAAAAGGACTTTGCTCATTTTCCTCATAGGCTGGTTGCTCAATGCATTTCCTTTTTATGATGTCTCAGATAGCGGTGTACTGAGTTTTATTGATATTACAGAAGTAAGATTATTCGGAGTGTTACAGCGCATCGCCCTTTGCTATTTCTTTGGTGCGGTGGTCCTGTATTACGGGGGGATAAAAGGAGCTTGGATCTTTAGTGGCATAGCACTTTTAGGTTACTGGGCTATCATGTATTTATTTGGAGAGACATCTGATCCCTATGGCCTCACCGGCAATGCCGCCATTAAACTTGATCTGGCACTAATCGGCCCAGAAAGAATGTATGGGGGTGAAGGAATTCCCTTTGACCCGGAAGGTCTCCTCAGCACCTTACCCGGGATAGTCAATGTAATCGCAGGCTATCTTGCAGGTAAAATGATCCAAAAACTGGGGAACACTATGGAGACAGTCAAGAAACTGCTTGCGATCGGGCTCGTACTTATTATTATTGCTTACATCTGGGATCAATTCTTTCCTATCAATAAAAAGATATGGACCAGTTCATATGTATTGCTGACAGTTGGAATCGGCCTTTTATTACTGGCACTTCTAGTCGCTGTAATAGAGGTAAAGAACTGGAAGGGTTGGACATATTTCTTTGAGGTTTTTGGCAGAAACCCATTGATCTTATATGTACTGTCAGGTCTGGTTGTTACTGTCTTTTACATGATACCCGTCGGTGATTCTACACTGAGGGGCTTTATTTACACCCATTTCTTCACGAGTTGGCTTTCGCCAAAAATGGCTTCATTCCTTTTTGCCTTTAGCTATATGCTGCTCATTTGGCTGATCGGACTCTGGATGGATAAGAAAAGAATCTATATAAAAGTATAGTAGGCACAAAATAGAATCATTTCCTGTCAATTCTTGATAGGTTTCTTTATTCAAAAGGGGATAAATTGAGTTTTCATTTATCCCCTGTTTTATGCGAACTCTTATCGATAAATCATTAATAACGCTTATTTCTTTTGTCTTAATCTCCTTTGCCAGTCAACACTCTTTTGGCCAGATTACCGAAGAAACATACCATAAAGCAGCCTACTTCCTAAGCGGTAATATCCAGCGTCAAGTTTACCAATTAGAAGTAGATCCGAATTGGCTGGATAATAAAAACAGTTTTTGGCATCAAACCTATACCAAGGATGGTAAGCGTTTTTTCATTACTGATGTAAAAAAAGGAGAAACCAAAGAAGCCTTTGACCATGTGGAACTGGCAGAATTACTTAGTGAAAAAAGCGGTGAAACAATCGATCCACAAGAGCTTCCTTTCGACAGAATCCAGTTCAAAAGTGACGGTACCATTACTTTTAAATGGATGAACAAAACCTGGGCTTATTCTGGCGGTACGTTAGAGTCAGAAAGAATTGCATCTGAAAGCAGAGACCGATCTATGTCTATTTCTCCTGACGGAAATTGGAAAGCCTACGTGAAGAACTTCAATCTCTATGTAGAAAATCTGGAGACCGGAAAAGAAACCCAATTAAGCTTTGATGGAAAAAAGGATTATGAATATGCCTCTTATTGGGGATGGTCTGATATGATTTACGGAGAAAACGGTGAGCGGCCTGAGCATCTAAACATCAATTGGTCACCGGACTCCAAGAAAATACAAACGCAGATCGTGGATCTACGCTTGGCCGAAAAGATGCTGCTACTTGACAATAGTCAGGATGATAAATTCCGTCCCCAACTGATGGGCTACTATCGGGGATCACCCGGAGACACCACAATAGTGATGTACACTCCCGTACTGTTCGAACTGGAAAGCAAAAAGGAGACAAAATTTCCGGGACTTTCTCTTCCTCATTTCATAGGCATAAATCTAAGTTGGGATAGTGAAAGTGACCATCTCTATGGAACATACCTGCAAAGAGGATTTAAGAGCTTTGATCTTATCGAGATCAATATAGCCAGCAAAGAAATCCGGAAAATCTATTCCGAGTCCTCCCCTACGCATGTCAATAACAACAACATATTCCGAAGGCTTAAAAATGGGCAGTTCATACTTGGAACTGAGAAATCTGGTTGGAATCAGCTTTATTTAATGGATTGGAAGACAGGGGAATTAGTAACCCGGATCACTTCAGGGGACTATGTCGTGAAAAATATACTTTCAGTTGACGAAGAAAACAGCATCGTTTATTTCGAAGCGTCCGGCAAGGAAAAGAATGTAAATCCATACTACTCCTTTGTGTATAAAGTGAATTTCGACGGCTCAGGTCTTGAACTGTTGACACCTGAAAGTGCCTTTCACTCCATCAGCTACAACAGCGGAAAGGACTATTTTATCGATAACTATTCTACGGTGGACCAACCTACGGTTTCTGTAGTACGGGAACTGAAAACCGGAAAAATAGTACATGAAATTTCCAAAGCAGATATTTCCAACTTACTCAAAAAAGGCTACCAAAGCCCAAAACAGTTCACTGCCATAGCAAAAGACGGGAAGACTACTATTTATGGAATCTATTACATCCCAACTGACTTCAGCTCCAAAAAGAAATACCCGATCATAGATTATACGTATTCAGGCCCTCACATTGACATTACCCCAAAGACATTCAAAGCGGGATTAGTAGGCTTGCAGCAGCCTATGGCAGAGTTAGGATTCGTGGTGGTGACGGTAGATGGATTAGGGACTTCAGGTAGAGGCAAAGCATTCAATGATGTATCCTACAACAACCTTGGCGATGGTACCACAGACCATGTGTTAGCCATTAAGGAACTGGCTTCAAACAACAGGTTTATGGACGTAAAAAAAGTAGGAATATTTGGACACTCAGCGGGAGGCTATGATGCTGCCCGCGCTATGCTCTTACATCCTAATTTTTACAAGGTGGCAGTAGCTTCAGCCGGTGATCACGATCACCGCATGGAAAAGGCCTGGTGGCCTGAAATGTACATGGGGTATCCTGTTGGGGATTACTACCATGAGCAGTCCAATATCACCAATGCGGCAAATCTGAAAGGGCATCTATTATTGGCACATGGAGGCATAGATGAAAATGTAAATCCTTCAGCAACATTCAAGTTTGCGGAGGCGTTGATCAATGCAGGAAAAGACTTTGACTTGTTTATCTGGCCGAGCAGAAACCACAGCTTTGGCAGAACAGACGGAGACTATTTTACCAAAAAGCGCTGGGACTATTTCATCGAGCATCTGATGGGAGAAAAGCCGCTCAGGCATTACCAGATCCAGAAGTGAAAAATATGAAAGCTAAAATCTGAAATTAAAAAAGCGCAGACTCATAAGATCCGCGCTTTTTTTTATTCAAAATCAAAGCTATAAATACTAAAACAATCTAGATATAGCCAAACACTAGATTTGCGCTACTTCCGACATCAGTCTTCCGGCTTCTGTCTCATTTTACTTCACTACCTTCAATATCCCCTGCATGGTGTAGAAATGCCCTGGAACAGT
>CBFGUY010000143.1:0-10561 GCA_965651895.1 uncultured Algoriphagus sp.
TCACCAATGAGTGTCTTCAGGTGTTATTCTTCTTCTTCTTCGTGAAGATCAGTTGCCAAGGCGATTTTTTCTGCTTCATCAAATAGCCTTAAGGCTTGAAGATAGACTTCGTTGATATCATTGACCACTTTGTAAAAAGTACTGTCATCATACAGCTGCTTACCCAAATGGGCTTTTATTAGGACTTTGAGGTATTCTTTGGATTTGGCAAAGTCTTTCGAATCAAACTCCACCTTGTTTTTCTTTCCGTATTCTACCAATTCATTCAGCATGGCATCACTCACAGTATAGTCAGCGTGGTACTGGGCTGCAGTCATATTTTCGAATTTGGATTTATTTTCATTGGCAAAGTCAAGGACAAATTCCCGTGCCGAATCCGAGTTGAATAGCTTGTTGACATAAGCGGAAGACATGGTAGTGTCCAAGGGGACAAAGAAGTCAGGCATGATGCCTCCACCACCATACACTGTGCGGCCTTTTACTGTCTCATATTTTAGGCTGTCGTTAAACTTGATGCTGTCTGCGGAGAAGAATTCCCCATGTTCGAATCGGTTCATCCAGTCTCTTTCATACGCTTCATAGTTTGCGTCATAAGGCTTCTGGATAGATCTGCCGGACGGGGTGTAGTATCTTGCGATGGTCAGTCTCAGCTCTGCGCCGTCAGATAGATCAATAGGCATCTGTACCAGGCCTTTGCCAAAGGATCTTCTGCCCACGATCAGACCCCGGTCATTATCCTGAATGGCACCAGCAAGGATTTCAGAGGCTGATGCAGAGCCTTCATTCACCAGAACTATCACCGATCCTTCTTCAAACATCCCGGGTTTAAACGCAAAAGCTTTTTGGTTGTACTGCTCTACTTTTCCTTCCTGTGACACGATCAAGGCTCTATCTCCCAGTAGTTCATCAGCCATGTTGATCGCTGCCCCCATATATCCACCTGGATTTCCCTGAAGGTCAATCACCAGTTTCTTCATCCCTTTACTTTTGAGGTCTGTTAGGGATTGTTTAAACTCATCATAAGTGGTAGCGGCAAATCGTGACACCTTGATATATCCGATCTCATTGTTGACCATGTAGGATGCAATGATACTGTACTGCGGGATTTTGTCCCGGGTGATTTTGTATTCGATCAGGTCCTCTTGGTTTTTGCGCTTCATGTCCACTACAACCACAGAGCCTTTTGGGCCGCGTAGTTTTTCGAAAACATCCCGGTTGGTCACACCTACACCGGCCATGTTTTCTCCATCTACCCGTATGATCTGATCACCGGATTGTATGCCCAGCGCCTCAGAAGGCCCTCCAGTCAGCGGGGCTACCACATAGATAGTATCCCGAATGATGCCAAACTCCACGCCTATTCCATCAAACTCCCCGTCAAGCTGCGATTGTACAATTGAAGCATCCTTTGCGGGGATATAACTGGAATGGGGATCCAGATGCTCCAACATTTTATTTATGCCAAATTCCACAAGCTCATTGGTGTTGACGCTGTCCACGTAGTCTCTGTTGACATAGGTCATAATCTCCTGAAGCTTATAGAGTGCAGCTCTTAAATCATTTTGATTTCCTTTTGGCTCCGCAAAAGTAGCCCCGATCCAAATCCCTGCGGAAATGGCAAGTGCCAATATTATTGGAAGTCTGATTTGGGATTTAGTGTTTTTCGTCTCGCTCACAGCTTTCTCTTTCAGTTGGTTATCTCTTTTTTAATGTCGTAAATTACCCAAAAACGCCCTCTTTATGAACAGTCTTTTGATAAAGCTAATAAATGTTTATACGAGGGGAAGGTATAATGGCTCAATTTATTCCCCTTTTTTCTGTTAAAAAAAATTATTTTTGCAAGATGCGATCTGTAGATGATTTCGAAAAGGCTATTCTAGGCGATTTAGTTTCCGAAAACTATGTCTTTGCCTCTGTATTACATTATTTCGGGATCAGCTTTTACCAATATCCTACCGAGTCATTGGAAATCGTGTGCAAAAAGCATAAAGTCCACTCCAGCCAGTTAATCACAGAACTTGAATCTTGGGCCCAGCGCAAGGAGCCTACCACTGAGGAACTCTATCTCAATCCAATAGAGATTCTGGTGGCATACCTCAAAAAGAAACATTATTATTTTGTACGGCAAGAGCTCCCTTTTCTGTCAAATATCATCACTGGTATTACCCCGGAACTTCAATACGCTAACCTGATGGCTGATCTTCGGATCATGTTTCCACTCTTTGTAGAGGATTTTATCCATCACATACACGAGGAAGAAAGCACTTTGTTCAAAAGAATAGAGCTGCTCCAGGATATTGAGGAGAACAGATTTTCGTTGGAAGATGCGATTACGATTTTAGAAAGAAACCCTGTACACTTATTGGCCGATCAGCATGAGATTCATGACGATGAGATGGAAGGAATCAGGAAACTTACCGCTGATTATTCTCTGGGTGAGGAAGCGCCACTCACCATGAAAGTTCTATATCATGAATTGCAAAATTTCGAGCAGGAACTGAGAATCCATGCCAAAATCGAAGATGAACTTCTTTTCCCAAAAGCAGTAGAGCTTGAGAAGGAAGCTTTGCGCCAAATACGTAAAAAAACCAGAAAAATCTGATGCCCAGAATACTCGCAATCGACCTGGGAACCAAAAGAACCGGCTTGGCTGTTACCGATCCACTGAAAATGCTGGCTAATCCACTGGAAACTATTGAGACTTCCACGCTGCTCGATTATCTAAGAAGTTACTGCGACAGAGAAGAAGTGGACACGCTGGTATTAGGCTATCCCACCCGTTTGAATGGTCGGGACAATGAGATGACCCCAAAAGTGATCACCATGAAGGACAGGCTTACCAAGGCCTTTCCCGACAAAAAAATTGAACTCGTCGATGAGCGGTTCACTTCCAAAATGGCCATGCAAAGCATGATTTCCATGGGAAGTAAAAAGAAAGACAGAAAAGAAAAAGCCGGGAACCTAGATAAGGTAAGTGCGGCTATTATTCTACAATCCTATTTAGAGAGACAATGATTTACCCAATAGTAGCTTACGGTAACCCGATTTTGAAAAAAGAGGCCGAGGAAATTACCGAAGGGACTGAACTTGACGAGTTGATCAAGAGTATGTTTGCCACCATGGACAATGCCAATGGAGTAGGTCTGGCGGCACCACAAATCAATCAAGGGATCAGCCTTTTTGTCATAGATAGCAGTCTGATGCTTGACGAAGAGGATGATGAGGTGGGTATCCGACGTGCATTTATCAATCCTATAATCCTAGAGGAATATGGGGATGATTACAGTTTCGAAGAAGGCTGCCTGAGTATTCCGGAAGTCCGCGCCGAGATCACGCGCCCAGAGACTCTTACCATAGAGTATTACGATGAAAACTGGAACTTGAAAGAAGAAGAATTCTCCGGTATGACTGCCCGTGTGATACAGCATGAATATGATCATCTCGAAGGAATTCTTTTTGTTGATTATTTAAAAGGACTTAAAAAGCGTCTGGTTAAATCGAAACTTATCGATGTCAGTAAAGGAAAAATCTCTACGGATTATCGAATGATTTATCCTTTGAAATGATTAAATCCCCGCAACTCTCTATAGCGCTTGTTCAAACAACACTTTATTGGAAAGATAAAGTGGCGAATTTTGCGATGCTGGAAGAGAAGCTGTGGCAGATAGAAAATGGGGTGGATCTAATTATCCTGCCTGAAATGTTCCCGACGGGGTTCAGTATGGATGCTATAGAATTGGCTGAGCCGATGAATCTGAATATCTGCAAGTGGATGCGGCAGATGGCCTCGCAAAAAAAGGCGACTATTGCCGGAAGTGCAATTATTCAGGTAGATGGCAAGTATTATAACCGCCTCCTGTGGGTGAATCCCGACGGGATGATACAACACTATGACAAGCGACATCTTTTCAGGATGGCTGAGGAAGACCAGACTTTTTCCGCAGGGGATAGATTGCCAATATTTGAATTGAATGGTTGGAAAATCTGTCCACAAGTCTGCTATGACCTGAGATTTCCAATTTGGTCAAGGAATAGGATGGTTAACGGAAATATGGGATATGATCTGGTCTTTTATATAGCTTCTTGGCCAGCAGCAAGAATTTCAGCCTGGGATGCACTTTTACCAGCCAGGGCGATTGAGAATCTCGCTTATTCCATAGGAGTGAACCGCATAGGGGAAGACGGAAACGGAATTGCGTACAATGGCCATTCAGCTGTGTATGATTATAAAGGAACTCAGTTGCAACATTTGAGTGAAAGTGAGCAGATTAGCTTGGTGACCCTTGACGCAAAATCATTAGATTCTTATCGGGAGAAGTTTCCAGCTTGGTTGGATGCAGATGATTTTATGATCAGATAATCCTTTTTTCAGACAATCAGTACTTTACGTAGCCGGAATTTGAAACAAGGATATTTTGCGTATTTTAGCCCCGAAATTTTAAGACCCTGTACCTCCTTTTACAAACCATTTAAAAGAAGATGGTAATGGCCAAGAAAAGGTCAACTGAAGATTCAGGGTATAACTAGCCTTTTTGAATACCTAAAAACCATGAGTAACCAGACTCCCAAAATCTTATATACGCTGACCGATGAAGCTCCGGCTTTGGCTACGTATTCTTTATTGCCAATTGTAGAAGCATTTACCAAATCCGCTGGAGTATCAGTGGAAACCCGGGACATTTCGCTGTCCGGCAGGATCATATCCAATTTCCCTGAATACCTGACTGCTGAGCAGCAGATTCCTGATGCTCTGGCAGAGTTGGGAACTATTGCCAAGACTCCTGAGGCAAACATTGTAAAGCTTCCAAATATTTCCGCGTCTATTCCTCAGCTTAAAGCTGCGATTAAGGAGCTGCAGGCCCAGGGGTACGCACTTCCTGAGTATCCTGAAGAGCCAAAAACTGAAGAGGAGAAAACGATCAAAAGCAAATACGATAAGATCAAGGGATCTGCAGTGAACCCAGTTCTGCGTGAAGGTAACTCCGACCGTAGAGCTCCGCAAGCAGTAAAAGCCTACGCTAAGAAACACCCTCATTCTATGGGCAAATGGTCGGCAGACTCCAAGTCTCATGTGGATAGTATGACGGAAGGGGATTTTTATGGAAGTGAGAAATCACATACCATGGCTGAAGAAGCTGTTATTTCAATTGAGTTGCAAGGTACAGACGGTAGAAAAGAGATTCTTAAATCTGGACTGAAGATTCAGGCAGGTGAAGTAATAGATGCCTCCACCATGAGTATTTCTGCACTGACTGCATTTTTGAAAAAGGCAAAAGATGATGCCAAAAAGCAAGGTGTGCTCTTTTCCTTGCATATGAAGGCTACCATGATGAAGGTTTCTGATCCTATCATCTTCGGTCATGCTGTGAAAGTGTTCTTTGAACCTGTTTTTGCTAAGCATGCCGCTTCCTTCAATGAAGTTGGGATCGATGTGAATAATGGATTTGGAGATTTGGTTTCCAACTTGGATAAACTTTCTATTCCGAAAAGAACCGAGGTAGAGGCGGATATTGAAGCTTGTCTGGCGGATAGCCCTGACTTGGCTATGGTGAATTCCGATAAGGGGATCACCAATCTACATGTCCCAAGTGACGTGATAATCGATGCCTCTATGCCTGCGATGATCCGTACTTCCGGTCAGATGTGGAACAAGTCCGGCAAACTTCAGGATACCAAAGCGGTCATTCCGGATAGATCTTATGCAGGCGTTTATCAGGCAACGATTGATTTTTGCCGCACGCATGGAGCTTTTGATCCATCTACTATGGGATCTGTGCCTAACGTAGGCTTGATGGCTCAAAAAGCTGAAGAATACGGTTCTCATGATAAGACTTTCGAAATTCCCTACGCAGGCACTGTAAAAGTGCTTGACCAAAACGGACATGAGATTTTCTCTCATGATGTGGAAGCAGGTGATATCTGGAGAATGTGCCAAACTAAAGATGCGGCGATTCAGGATTGGGTGAAACTTGCCGTGACAAGAGCAAGATTATCCGCTACTCCTGCGATCTTCTGGTTGGATCCGAATAGAGCTCACGATTCTGAATTGATCAAGAAAGTGAATAAATACCTGCTGGATCACGATCAGACTGGATTGGAAATCTCCATACTTTCTCCTATTGAAGCCACTAATTTCTCCTTGGCCAGGATCAAAGAAGGCATGGATACGATTTCGGTCACAGGTAATGTGTTGAGAGATTACCTGACAGATTTGTTCCCGATTCTGGAACTGGGCACTTCTGCAAAAATGCTTTCCATAGTTCCTTTGATGAAAGGTGGAGGATTGTTTGAAACCGGGGCTGGCGGATCTGCCCCTAAGCATGTGGAGCAGTTCGTAACCGAAGGTCACTTGCGTTGGGACTCTTTAGGTGAGTTCCTTGCATTGGCGGTATCTCTGGAGCATTTAGGGCGGACTTTCCACAATGACAAAGCATTACTTCTTGCTGAGACATTGGATCTCGCCACAGGTAAATTTCTGGAAAATGATAAATCTCCAGCTAGAGTTGTAGGTAAACTGGATAATAGAGGAAGTCACTTCTACCTAGCATTATACTGGGCTCAGGCACTTGCTGCGCAAAGCAAGGATACGGAGCTGAAAGCGAAATTCACTCCATTGGCTCAGGCACTGGAAGCTCAAGAGGTAACTATTGTGGACGAATTAAATGGATCGCAGGGGACTCCTCAGAATATAGGCGGATACTTCAGGCCTGATGCGGTATTGGCTTCTCAGGCGATGAGGCCAAGCACTACGCTGAATGGGATTTTAACGACTTTAGTTTAATAGAACATTTGAATAAATGTAAAGCCACCCGGGAGAATCGGGTGGCTTTTTTTATAGATAACCACGAAGAGAACGAAGGTTCGCAAAGGGTGGATAATTGAGGGTCCAGCACACATCATCCTTTTTTTTAGGCACTAACTATTGTTTCTGTTCTGGCTAAAAATGTCCAATCCCAAATTTTAAACTGTAAATCCAATCACTCCTCTTCAAAACCCACATTATTCGCCCGCATGAATTCCTTGATTACGGATACATGGATGCATTCACCCAAGTGGATAAAGGCGTAGTCATTTACTTTTTTGGCTTTACCGTGTGCGATAATTGATTTTTCCTCGATGTCAAAGCCCAGGTGAAGATGCTTGGTGCGGCTTTGCATGCCGCAGACTTTTCCTGAGGCATCAAATAGCGGACCCCCGCTTTGTCCACGCAGGCCAGGGGTGCTCATTTCCATTCCATAGACTTTGCCGTTTTTGTCCCCGAGAAAACGAGTGAGCATGCCTTCGATGGGGAACCTAGGCGATCGCTTGTTTCCTGTATTGGCCCATTCCAAACATTGGGTTTGAGGATTCAACTGATAGTTTGAAAATTCAGGGAAAGGAAAGCCCAATCGGCAGAGCATAGCTCCTGGATTGATGGCTGAGTGATCTTTTTTGAACTTTGGAACATTCGTAAATAGGGTCTTTTCAAAACCTTCGAATTTGACCAAAGCCAGGTCGTATTCCGGATGGAGAAAAAACTTCATGTTCTTGATCTGATCCACACAATCCACAAAGGTGATCCGCATTTCTGAAGTAGCATTTGGTTTAAGACCAAGCTTTTTCGCCAAGGCGGTTCTTTGTCCTCCACTCAAGTCTTTGCCTTGCTGGAGATAGGTGTGATACTTCTTGTTGATTTGATCAGCTTGGGTAAGCCACTGTGCCACATGCTTGCAAGTCAAAGCATACCCCTCCTGATTGACAAAGAAAAGTGTGGCGGCACCTCGCTGTATTTGAGTACTTCCAAAATTTCTGGATATAGAATGTATGGCACGGGTGAAGCCAGCTGTTTCGAGAATTGCCTTTTCAAACATCAAAAATTGTTTAGTTGAGTCTTCAAAATAGTCAAATGCAATGTAAAATGATTTTTTTCAAACTTTTTTAGAAAGTATTTTTCTACGAAATCGATTGAAAATACAAAGAATGCAAGTGGTTGCGCTGATAGTTTGGGGTAGCCAAATAAATGTAATAACTTAGCCAGCCCACAGGGATTTTTAGCCAAAAGCGGCATACCCTTTATTGGGGGATTTAGGAATCAAACCTATACTCAAATCAAAATAAATATGAGCAAAATTAAAGTTGGAATCAACGGATTCGGAAGAATCGGACGTTTGGCGTTCAGAGTAGCGCAAGAAAGAGAAGATATCCAGGTAGTAGCGATCAACGATTTGATCGATGTGGACTACATGGCATACATGCTTAAGTACGACTCTACTCACGGCATCTTTAAAGGTACTGTAGAAGTAAAAGACGGATCATTGGTAGTGAATGGAAATAGCATCCGTGTTACTTCTGAGAAGAGCCCGGCTAACCTTAAGTGGGGTGAAGTAGGAGCAGATTATGTAATCGAATCAACTGGTATTTTCTTGACTAAAGAAACTGCACAGGGTCACATCGATGCAGGTGCCAAGAAAGTAGTAATGTCTGCACCTTCCAAGGATGATACTCCTATGTTCGTAATGGGTGTAAACGAAGATGCTTACACTTCTGACATGGTGTTCGTGTCTAACGCTTCTTGTACTACTAACTGCCTGGCTCCAATCGCCAAAGTATTGAATGACAACTGGGGAATCGAGGAAGGCTTGATGACTACTGTTCATGCGACTACCGCAACTCAGAAAACTGTTGACGGACCTTCTGCGAAGGACTGGAGAGGTGGACGTGGAGCAGGTCAGAATATCATCCCTTCATCTACTGGTGCTGCCAAGGCAGTAGGTAAAGTAATTCCTGAGCTTAACGGTAAATTGACCGGTATGGCATTCAGAGTTCCTACTCCTGATGTATCTGTTGTCGATTTGACAGTTAGATTGAAAAATCCTGCTACTTACGAAGAAGTTTGTGCGAAAATGAAAGAGGTTTCTGAGACTACTATGAAAGGTGTTCTTGGATACACTGAAGATCAGGTTGTTTCTAATGATTTCCTTGGAGATGCCAGAACTTCTATCTTCGATGCAGGTGCTGGTATTCAGCTTTCTGATAAATTCTTGAAAGTAGTTTCTTGGTATGACAACGAGTGGGGTTACTCCAATAAAGTTATTGATTTGGTGAGCTTTATCGCCAACAAATAAGGAGAATCAACTCTCATAATAGTTTTGAAAGCCGGTCTTACGATCGGCTTTTTTAGTTTCTTCGGAAAACAAAAACAGGGGTTAGGTACGTTTATACTAAAAAAGCTTATTCATGATTCTTCCGTTTTTCCCATTGAAACTGGTGGTATTTCCAGGTGAACAGCTTAACCTTCATATATTTGAGCCTAGATACAAAGAGTTGATTAAAGATGTAGAGGCGGGAGGGTTGACTTTTGGTGTTTGTACCTATACCGATCAGCTCACTGGATATGGTACTGAAGTGAAGTTACGCGAGATTCATACCAGATATGATGATGGGAAAATGGATATAATGACGTCCGGTCAGCGGGTGTTTAAAATATCAACTTTTGATAATCCAGCTACCGGAAAAGAATATGCAGCTGGTGCTATAGAGTGGCTGGAAGATGATCCCACAGTCCCGGATTATCTACATCATGAGTATATTTTTTACCTCCGTGAAATGCTTCATTTACTGCATTATGATGTGGTTTTCGATCCCGCTGACGTAGATTCCTTTTCTTTTTCTCATAAAATCGGTCTCACACTGGAGGAGGAATTAGAACTGATCAAAATTCCGTCCGAGGCCAATAGAACTGAATTTCTCATTAAACATCTCAAGAGAATCATACCGGTGCTTCAAGCTGCAGAGGCAGCCAAAGAGAAGATCAAACAAAATGGACACTTCAAACACCTTGATCCCTTAGATTTCTGATTATCGCTGGATTGTCTGCGCCCGCATCAAATCATCCGTTGCCTGCAGGTTTTTTTTTTATGATAGGGATTGTATCAGGGTTTGAGGCTAAGAAGTCTAAAGCTGTTTTGACGGCCTCAGGAGAGGTGTATTGCCCTACGGTTACAGATGTCCGTCTTTTTAGGGAAGAAGACATCGCCAGTCTTCTGAATGTCTTCTAAAAGCACTTGTGCTAAAGAGAGATGCTGAACTGCTGATTTCTGATGTATGGGATGGTGAATATACAGTAGGCAGAAGGTGCCGATGATTCTTCCTTACTGTCCCCCTCTTCTTTGAGACTCAATAAACTTTTTGCTTTTCATCTTTTTGATCTGGAGCTCTCTCCGTTTGGCAGTAATCAGTTCATCAAAATCCTCCCGGTAAACGAGCTTCCACGGGATTCCTGTGGAGGTGAATTTGGAATGGCCGATGTTATGTTCATACAATCTGCGTTGAAGATCAGTGCATGCGCCCACATAATACTTGGCAAGTTTTTCAGAATATAGAATATACATTGTAGCCATTAGAGTAAGGATTGGCTAAAAATAAGAAAAGCAGCCCATTTGGACTGCTCTCTTGTGATCCCGCTGGGGCTCGAACCCAGGACCCTCCCGATTAAGATCGGGATGCTCTACCGAGCTGAATTGATCAGAGACTCAATAAACTTTTTGCTTTTCATCTTTTTGATCTGGAGCTCTCTCCGTTT
>CBFGUY010000144.1:0-10439 GCA_965651895.1 uncultured Algoriphagus sp.
GGTACCGGGGCTTCCATCAATTTGGGATTGGCGGTCACCTCTATTGAAGGCAGCGGGAAAGTAAAGGTATTGGCGTTAGCCGGGGTTATGTCGCCGAAAGGATCATTTGGTGTCACGACCCCATTTTCGTCATATTCAAAGGCTACTCGTTGCTGGCTGTTGAGAATGCCGATTGCCTTTGGGGAATTATAGTAAGAAAGCCTTACCAGATCATCCCAAAAATGACTTTCACCGGCCAGCTCAATTCTCCTTTCATTCATCAACATGTCCGCGTCAATCGAGGTAACGGGAGCAAGCCCGGCCCTTCTACGCACTTCATTGAAGTAAAACAACGCATCCGCATCTGATGTGACGGAATTGTCCCCCAAAATGGCTTCTGCATAGATCAGATACACATCTGCCAATCTCAATAAAGAATTGTGCTGCGGGGAAGAGGTCATTGTCATTGTAGGTGCCTTGTTGTCCACATTGGTACCCACAATATGTTTCTTCAAACCGGTATCCCCATTGAAAGTATAACCACCTCCTGCTGCATTCAGCTCAGGGTAATAATCCCCTCTCAGCATAAAAGTAGCCTTGCGCCTGATGCTATCCTCCGGAGTGTACAACTCGAACATATTCACGGTAGGTCGGATACCAAACCAACCCGGTTGCCCATTGGCTGATATTTCTGCACCTCCTGGAGAATATATCTGAAGCATATTACCTTCCATCCAACCAAGTCCCGGGGACCATTGAAGTGCAAATAAAGATTCCCGGTTATTATTAAACTCAGTTCTAAACAGATTTTCATAGTTGTCCAACAATGTCAGTCCGCTATCGTTACATACATTGCCTGCATAGAGCTTGGCCATGTCAAGTAGTTCCTGGTCACGCTGTCCAAGTCCTTTCGAATTTAAACCGGCCCAGGTCAGATATACCTTAGCCAACATCCCTTGTGCGGACCAGGTGGTCAGTCTTCCTTTACTATCTGTAAGGGGAAGATTTTCGGACGCATAAGTCAGGTCATTCACCACAAACTGATATACGTCGTTAACCTGATATCTGGGAACCAGAGGGGATGTTACCAACTTGGTATTATCTTCTATAATCGGAACATCTCCCCATAGCAACGCCAGGTTATAGTATGCAAATCCTCTTATAAACTTTGCCTCTGCAATAGCCGCATTCTTGTCTTCTTCAGGTATAGAGTCAGGCGCCTTGTCTGTGATGGCATTGATAGTTGTATTGCAGTGGGCAATGATCCTGTACATAGCCTTCCAGTTTGCAACCATAATCCCATTCAATCCGGTGATGGAGAATGTATTCAGCTGAACTGCATCACCCCAATACCCTACAGCCATATTACCACTAAGAACTTCGCCTACGGGCAAGTAACACGAATAATTCCATTCAGCCCAAGGCCCTCCCCCATACAGTGCGGCAGTAGCCAATCTCAGGTCATCGGTAGTCTGATAGAAGTTTTCAGTGCTTATCTCTGACAATGGAGGTCGATCCAAAAAGTCCTCGCTGCAGGATACTGAGAGTCCTACAAATACGGGAAAGAAATAGATTAATATATTTTTCAATTTCATGTGTCTATGATTGTTTTTTAAAGGCCACATGGAATCTCGCACGTTGAATAATCATCCCTATGTGTGTCGTCATCGACATGCTCGATTTCATGTGTTTATAATTTGATTTTCAATGGCCACATGGAATCTCACATGCATTATAATCACCCCTGTGTCTGATCCCATAGGTAGGGGACATGCTCGATTTCATGGTTCAGCATTTTATTTGTTCAAGGTGATATTGGCACCTACTGTAAACACTCGGGGCTGAGGGTAAAAACCGTTATCCACACCTGCATTCAGGGGATCCCAAGATCCGATTTCAGGATCCAACCCCTTATACTTCGTTATAAGAAACGCGTTGTTGACATTTACATAGAATCTAAGCGCATTAATCCGTGCTTTCTGAGTGAGGCTTTCCGGCAGGGTATAACCTAATGAGATAGTCCTAAATCTGATAAAGGATCCATCTTCGATAAATTTGTCAGATGTTCTATTATTCTCGTTTGTATTGTCATTTCTGATACCTACAATTTTGGTATCAGGATTGGATACATATACGTTATTGATGTCAGTAGCTGATCCTTCGGGATCTATCAGTTCAAGTCTGGCATAATTGGTCAATGATCTCAGGTATCCGAAACTGGTACCCGGATACTCTCCGTTGATTCTCAACTGGTTGAAGACCTTATTCCCATAATTCGCACTGATGAACACATTTAAGTCAAAATTCTTGTAGGAAAACGAATTGTTGAGCCCTACTTGAACCTTAGGAATAGGTGAGCCCAGATAGGTTTGGTCTCTTTCATCGATGATCCCATCACCATTGAAATCCCTAAACATCAGATCACCGAACCAGATGCTTCCTCCGGCAGCACCTATTGGAAGTGGCTCACCGTTTCTCACTGGGATAGCATTCGTCTCAAAATCACTTGCCGTGGCAAAAACCCCTTCGGTGACGTAACCATAAAATTCACCAATAGATCTTCCTACCGGGGTTCTGCTGAACTGACCAGTCAATGCAGCATCATCAGTAATAAGCCTTACCACTTTATTGATGTTGCGTGACACCGTAAGGTCAGTGGACCAGATGAAATTTTTGTTGCTTATATTTTTTGTACTAATTCTAAAGTCAATTCCTCTGTTGTTGACTTCTCCAACGTTTACCCAGGGGGATTGTATTGAACCGGGGGAATACCCTATACCTGTACCCGAGTACATCGGTAAGGGAACCTGCATCAAAAGGCCGTCAACGTTTCTGTCATAGATATCTACCGAGAAGTTTATACGCCAGTTAAAGAATGTTCCGTCAAGACCGATATTGCTATATTTCGTCCTTTCCCATTCCACGAAGGGATTTCCCATGTTACGAACGATTTGAGATACTCCGGATAAACCGGTGGTAACAGTACCCAAACCGGAGGTATAGCGGTAATCAGGAATATTCTGGTTGTTTGTCAAACCATAACCTACTCTTAGCTTCAACTCATTCATTTTTTTTACATCCTTCAGGAAGTTCTCATTATGAATTTTCCAGGCAAAAGCTCCCGAATAGGTAGTTACCCATCTGTTTCCCTCAGCAAACTTTGAAGATCCATCTGCCCGAACATTACCGGTCAACAAATACTTGTCATCCATGCCAAAATTTACCCTGCCAAAGTATGACTCTTGGGCATTATGGGATTTCACTCCGGAATTCATGGCCGTGAGTGGGTCACCAGCACTGATGGTCTGCACATTATTAGAAGGAAAGTTGGTACGGCTTGCGAATACATTCTCTGATTTGCTCAGTTGTGCTTCATGGCCAGTCATAACATTCAAATTATATCTGTCACCTAACATCCGGGAGTAGGTGAAGTAATTCCGCACAGTGGAGTAGAAGTTTTGCGAATACCTGTAAGTAGCTTCGTTGATCGTTCTTACCACAAGTCCCATTTCGTAAGTTGGAAAAAACTGATCCTGTGTGGCCATAGAAAAACTGCCAGTCACTTCACTTCTAAATACCAAATCTTTTAATAAATTAAACTCAGCATATAAGTTGCCGAATAGTTGGTTTCTTCTGACATTATCCTTATTGATAAGCGCAATCGCATAAGGGTTTACCGTATTATTGACCCAACCATTTGGGTTAAAAGCACCTCCCCAGCTTCCATCCGGATTTGACACAGGGATATCCGGAGTCTGACTAAGAGCCGTTCTTATGACACTCGAACCGGTAGAAGTGACATTTTCATTGATATTTGCCAACTGAAGGCTTGTCCCGATCTTCAGCCAGTCCGTTGCCTTATTGTCCAGGTTAAGTCTCAGGGATGCTCTTGCAAAATCGGACCCCAAGGCTATGCCTTCCTGATTGAAGTAAGACGCTGAAAGTAGATATTGCGTCCTTTTATCACCCCCGCTCACCGTAAGGGTATGGTTGGTCATAGGGGCATTTCGGAATAACTCACCCTGCCAATCTGTTCCTTTGCCCAAGTATTCGGGGTTTACAAACTCAGGTCTTTCATCGAATCCCCAACCTAATCCCGTGTTCCGATCATTGATAAAAGAGGCATATTCCTGTAAATTCATAAGTGGAAGCCGGCTGGGAAGTTGCTGAAAACCGGTGCTGAACTCATAATTGATACTGGGAGCTGAATCACTACCTCTTTTGGTTGTGATGACGATAACCCCATTGGTAGCTTGAGAACCATATATGGCCGTAGCGGAGGCATCTTTTAACACGTCGATGGACTCAATCTCATTCGGGTTGATACCGGCCAAAGGATTGGTGCCGGAACCCAGGGTAGCCATCCCCCCCATAATAATCCCATCAATCACATATAAAGGAGCTGAATTATTGAAGGTCACCCCTCTTACCTGTACATTGACCGCTCCACCCGGCTGACCTGAAGCCTGCTGTATCACAACTCCCGGAACCTTCCCCTGCAGTGCCTGATCTACGGTGACAGGATTGGTTCTCCGAATCTCTTCCCCTGAAACCGAAGAAATAGACCCTGTAACATCCTGCCTCTTTGTAGTCCCATATCCAATCACCACCACCTCATCCAGGGAATTCATATTCTCTGTCAAAACAACATTGATGACACTTTGGCTCCCCACGCGGACTTCTTCATTAGTAAATCCTATAAAACTAAAGACCAAAACAGCTTCGGCAGAAGGAACTTCAAGCGTATAGCGTCCTTCCAAATCGGTAACGGTTCCTGTGGTGGTTCCTTTAATGACTACATTCACTCCCGGTAGGACCTCATTGTCCTGCTCCGATTTCACTACACCTGATAGTTGGATGGTCTGTCCAAAAATGGTCGTTGACCAGAAGCACATCAGAATAAAGCTGAGGCCATACCTTAGCCTGATACCAGGCCACTTAAAGCGTGTACACGTTTTTAACTTCATAAATAGATTATTTTAGGTTAATGTTAACTCGACCATTTTATCGGTCAATTGACATCGAAATGTATGAATCCTAATCCCAGAGGAGGGTTCGTCATGTTTTCAATAAGGGGCTTTGATGTTTTATCTTGCCTTATCCAGTATAAATAGTTGGCTCATCGCAAAAAATCATTCATAAAATTGGCCAATAAACCTATGACACAGAACTTCTCCAAAAGGGCTCACATGAAAATGAGCTGGGGGCTAAGACTCCCCGACCTCCGGCAAGTAAGTCTGTCAAATAATTAGTTCTAATCCGGACACTCAATCCTCTAAGCCCCCGCGCTTAAAAAATGCCCCATAGAAAACACGGTCGAGACGAAGTGCAGCAGCTTAGCTGAGTGGTTTTACTTTAGGATCAGGTTACTTTATACTGCGCACATAATCTGAGGGCAGAATACCGAATTCGTTTTTGAAATTGATGGTGAACCTTTTAGGTGAGTTGAAGCCAACGCTATAGGCAACTTCTGCTATTTGCATCTGGTTTTGCTCCAGAAGTTGCCTGCCTCTTTTTAGGCGAATGGTGCGGATAAACTCAGCCGGCCCTTTTCCGGTGATATTCATCAATTTTTTATATAAATGACTTCTACTGAGACCTACCTCACTTCCAAGATCCTCCACAGAAAACTCCGGCTCACTGATATGTTCTTCCACGACTTTAATGGCTTTTTCTATCAGCTTTTGATCCAGAGAAGTGATGGTTATTTCGCTGGGAGAAACATCCATCTTCTGACTGAATGTTATATGGCTCAACTCTGTCCATTCAAGAAATTTACGGATCCGTAGTTTTAATAGATTAAAATTGAAAGGTTTGGTCAGGTAATCATCTGCTCCCATCTCCAATCCCTCAATCTGGTATTCCTCTGCTGTACGTGCCGTCAACAGGATAACCGGGATGTGGGACCAATGTATGTTTGTTTTGATGCGATGACAAAGTTCTGTTCCTGACATCACAGGCATCATGACATCGCTTACCACTACCCTTACATCATTTATTTCAAGTTGTTCCATTGCCTCTTGGCCATTATTGGCCAGGATGACTGTAAATTCATCAGAGAGGCTGCCTGCCATAAACTCACAGAGGTCTAAATTGTCATCAACAAAAAGTAACACAGGCTTAGAAGGAAAAACCTGTGCATCTATTTCCTCAGCAAATCCATCGTCTGATTCATCTTCAGATTCCAATCCTTCTACCTCGCCGATTTCGATTATCGGCAGTCTGAAAGTGAATACAGATCCCCGGGGCTCATTGTCTTTCACTTCAATGATACCCCCATGCATATGCACATATTCGCTCACAATATGAAGGCCGATTCCACTACCCAAATTATCCTGTGCTTGGGAAGCCTGATAAAACCTTTCAAATATATACGCCTTGTCCTTGTCTGCAATTCCTTGTCCTGAGTCTGAAACGTTTACAAACACAAAATCGTCCTTCCCGTAAACATGCACTTCAACTGATTCCCCACTCTTGGTGAACTTAAAGGCGTTGGAAAGCAGGTTGAGCATAATCTTTTGGACCTTTGCCGAATCAAACTCCATCAATAGACATTCCGTTTCGCAGGTGAATACAAAGCTCATCTGTCGGTCAATGGCATAATTATGAAAGGGTAAACACACATTTCTTATAAATCCAATGAAATCCCCCTGTCTCAAATTCAAAGACTCAGCCTTTTCATCCAACTTACGGAAGTCCAATAAAGAATTTATCAACCTCAATAATTGCCCTGCATTCTTGTTGATTATATTCAGTTTCTGTCGTAGCCCATCTTCGAGATCCCCTTCAAGAATTGCCTGTAACGGTGTGGTGATAAGCGTCAGAGGAGTCCGCAAATCATGACTGACATTGGTGAAAAACTTCAGTTTCATTTCATTGAGATTCACCTCCTGCTCCCTTTCCAATTGAGTTCTTTGCTGCTCAAGTCTGCTGCGATGATAGTTCCTAGTACGGAATATAGCGTACAAGATGATCCCGATACCGAAAGCTATATATAATGCAATTGCCCAACTTGACAAATAGAAAGGGGGGGTGACAGTAATATTCAAGACAGTCGGAATATCATTCCAAACCCCGTCACTGTTACTGGCCTTGACATAGAGCTTATACGTGCCCGGCGCCAATGAAGAAAACACAACCTTATTTTCTTGTATTGTAATCCAATCTGGACTGAATCCGTCCAGCTTATAGGCGTACCTTACCTTATCGGCGTACAGCAAATCACCCGTAGTAAACTGCAATGCTATCAGTCGATCACTATGCTGAAAAGTCAGGGAATCTGTCAGTTCCATAGGGAACTTAAGCAAAGTATGTCCATTGTACAGGGAATCCACTTTAATGCTGTTATTCCCTACACTCAAGCCGGTAAAGCTCACTTTGGCAGGTGGTTGGTTTTTTTCTACTATTTTATTTGGATTGACAATGGTAAATCCTTCAGTTCCGCCTACAAGAATATCACGGTTTCGAAGTTTATATATAGACCGATTATTGAAATAGTTATTCTTGAACCCGTCTTTGGAAGAAAAATTCCTGATGCTAACCCTCAGGAAACCCTGACTGTCACGTTCTGTGGAAAGAACAGAAAGACCGTTGCTAGTGGTCACCCATATGTTATGGTTATCATCTTCAATGATCCCCTGGACTATATTATCGGAAAGACCATTGTTCTCATTTATGAAATAAAGTGTATCTTTTTTCACATCCCAAAGGGTAACTCCACTAGGGTGACCAAGCAAAATATTACCATTTTCAGCTTTGTAAACATTGGATATTAGCATTTGGCTGAAATTTTGGGTTCCCTGCGAATTGCCCTCAAGAATAGAGCAGCTACCGGATGTAATATCTACCACATGGAGCCCATATACGGTCCCAACGTATAGCTTATCCCCACCGTCGTAATACATATCAAGAGGATGCTTCATCCACTCACAGACGGTTTCAAGAGAATCCAATCCCACTTTATCATTACCGTTGCGGAGATATTGAATCCCTCCCTCCAAAGTTCCGACCCACAGATTCCCGTACCTGTCTTCCTTCAAGTTCCAAATATTATTTGATGCTAATCCACTGTTAGCAGTTGTATATCGGCTAAATACACCGTTTTCATAACAGACAAGGCCATCCAAATAGGTACCAATCCAAATCCGCCCCTTTTGGTCCTCCAGTAAAGACACAATAGCCGTACTGTTGCCTATTGGGAGCTTTTTGATTTTCCCATCATCGATATTTTCTTTTAAAAACAATCCATCGCCATCTGTACCCAACCAAATATTACCATTCTTATCCTCCAGAATCGCACTGACATCCCTGCATTCGGGATAATCAGCACTTACGATGTTGTTAAAACTATCGTGATAATATGACATGCCTTTTTTATTATGCCCTATCCATATTATTCCCCTATCATCCCGGTAAAGGCACACCACATTATTGGATGAAATCGATGTTTTATTCCCTTGATCCTCCAGTAGATTGGTAAGGCTTCCGCTGGCTCTATCATATATAAACAAACCGTTATGATCAGTTCCTATCCATATATGACCGCTTTCATCATCCAGAATATTCAAAACCCTGTTGCTAACCCCCTTGCCATTTGAACTCATCAATAATTTCATCCAACCGGCATTTGGGTTATCCCGATAATACACCAGACCGGATTTGCCGGAAAAGAGCCATAAGCCACCGCGACTATCTGCATACACTTTATTGTATAGTTCGGGGTGCTCTATATCTTCTAGCCTATGCAGTTTCTGAGTCCCCGTCTGCTTATGCATTTGCCATAGCATCCCCGGTTTTAAAATACCATACAAATATTCTCCATCGTCACTCAAGCGGACGGAAGCCACGTCATCTAGCTGCACGTTCAAATTGAAGACATTCACCATTCTTGTATCTGTATTGTAATGGTGCATCCTCAGCCCATCCATCACCCACACATGCTTTTTTTTGTCTACATACACTTGGTAATTTTGGTCTACAAGTATGCCCATCTCCCTCAAAAACCCGGGGACATCTGTAATGAAATTATCCTTGCTACGGTTGTACACCATGAAAGAAAAGCTACTGATCCAGATATACCCCAGTCCGTCTTCCTGCAATCCCCAAATATTATTGAATGAGCTTGTATTGGGCGCACCGGGTTCAGCAGTATAGTTTTTGAACCCATAACCATCATAGCGGCTTAGCCCGGATTCCATGCCGATCCACAAAAAACCATAGCTATCCTTCAAAACAGCGCTGACATTGCTATTGGAAAGCCCTTCATCGGTCGTAAGATGTTGAAATTGATAATGCGGCTGCCCTATTGCCCATCCGGAGAAAAAATGAACCAGTAATGTAATACCTAAAACATGAACTAACCACTTATTCATACTTAGCTGACTAGAGGATAATGATAAATATAAAATGAAAAGTCATAGGTTATTAGTAAGCACCAAGAGATTTAGCAGCTATTCCAAACAGATCACGTGAAATTCAAATATACTGTAAACGGAGCCCAATTGTCCCAAATAAAAGGACTGACTGGCAAAGACTATAACCACCACAGACTCAACATGGCATAAAGATCCCAATAACACTCCTTATCGAAGGTGCTTTATGTGTTCAATAAGGTATAGAAATGTATTTGGTAAAGAATTGGATCCTCTTCTAAGTTCAGATAGTATCCAAAAAACGTCTTCAAAAACAACATAAATCTGGTCAAGGAAAGGCAAACCGATAAAGGGTTCGCAAAATGACCTGGACGAAATCGCTTCCATATTATCTAACTATTTTACCAAAAACATCTCTGCAAAGTATATTTCCAACAACCATTTATCACCTAACTCCCTTTAAAAAAGTAAGTTAAATCAAATTTATTCATACCAAAATCCAGAAAACAGCCAATAACTCGTTGTTTTCCCCAGTAAAAAAGACAAGAAAAGACATTTTTTTTCTTTCACGGGAAGTTTTTCAGTAGCGAAATTATCATATCCTGCGTCTTAACGTTATATTAAAGTGCCAACCAACTAACTACCCCCAATGAAGATCGGATTTGACGCTAAGCGCGCGTACAAAAATTTTACGGGCTTAGGAAATTATAGCAGGTTTATACTGAAGTCTCTCAGTCAAAACTTCCCTAAAAACGACTACTTGCTCTACACTCCTGAAAACAGCAAAAAAGCTGTGGAAATCACTCAGGCATGCAATAATCTAAACCAGGAAACCATCACGCCAGAGGATGTATGGAAACTCCCTGTGATGTCTTCCATATGGAGAAGTGTTTATCAAGGCGTAAAACATTCGGATAGCCATCTGGATATTTTCCATGGACTCAGCAATGAAATCCCCCTTATCAAAAACAAATCCACTAAATATATAGTATCTGTCCATGATCTGATTTTCTGTAGATTCCCAGAGCTTTTTAATCCCATAGATGTACAGATCTACAAACTTAAGATGGCCAGATCCTGCAGGGAAGC
>CBFGUY010000145.1:0-10249 GCA_965651895.1 uncultured Algoriphagus sp.
TTCAACGCGTTCGCCTGCATTGTATGATTTAAATCCGGGCCATTCACTCAACGCTTGCACAACAGCAACGTCAGATTTTAGAAACTCTATTTCCTGAACCTTCAAGCTGAATGACTTAGGCTGACCTGATTCGACTAACATCTTGTGAATCCGCCTATGCCCTTCTATATTTTCTTTATTATTTTTCCACCATCCCCCGTTTCTGTTGATATAGTCCACATCTTCGGTAAACAAGGCTCCCCAAGAATCCATATCATTATTATTCCAATATGTGACAAAATCATTTATAGAGGTTTCTATCTTTTTTTTATCTGAATCTTTATTCTCATTCATAGTTTTTATTGACTTTTGATTGCATCCATAAACAAATGTAATTAATAATATGCATAGACTATTTTTCATAATGAATATACTAGCACAATGACCTTTTTTAAAATCACCTAGTTTACTTTATGTATGAATGCCAAACACAGTAAAGGTATTACCTGTATTCTTCAAACAATAACCTGAATGGTTTTCTGATTTTTGATAAATTTTGTGATCTGTCCTCAGGGTGACGGTACCCTACTGTAGCAATTACACAAGCGTTCAATCCTCTTTCTTTAAGGTTGAGAATGCTGTTGTATTCCTCAGGTTCAAAGCCTTCCATCGGACAAGCATCGATTTTGAGCTCAGCACATGCAGTCAATAAATTCCCCAATGCAAGGTAAGGCTGTCTTTCTAACCAGTTTCTTTTCTCTTGGTCGCTCTTTTCGTCCAATTTCTTCTTTACAAAATCACCATATACGGCTAGCTTACCTATATCCAATACTCTGCGTTCTGCTGTTAACTGCATGTATGCATCTATATCCTCAGACTTGATAACGGTATAGTTACAAAACACAAACAGGTGTGAGGCATCTGAAATTTGGTTCTGATCCCAAGAAACGGGCTTTAATTTGCTTCGGATAGCTTCGTCTTCAATAATTAGAACTTTATACAATTGCAAGCCGTAGGACGAAACCGATAATTGGACTGCTTTCTTCAGTTTATCCAAATCAGCAGGAGATACTTTTCTTTCCGGGTCAAATTTCTTTGTGGCATAGCGCCATTCTAAGTTTTTAAGAAGATTCATTGTTTACTATATAATTCCGAAGATTAACAACATCAGCAGGGATTTCCAGGTTAACTAGAGCATGTTTGATTTACTCATCATCAATTAATGAAGCACTATTAATTCCTGAAAAAGCTGAAACTTTTTTTATACCTAAAAACACAATTGATAGGCAAAGGACAGCTCATGGCAAATTATAAACTGCCGCTTACGTTCTTGCGTTTTTATGCTCAAGCATCATGTTTAATTCAAAAGTAGATTGAAGTCGGAATCTTCCTTTGTTCAAAAGTCGCTTCCGGTGGTAAATTTTACCGATGATTCAGTATTCTGAAATCCGTCGGGGATACACCTACCTGTTTTTTGAAAAATTTACTAAAATTCGCAGGGTCGGAAAAATTGAGTTGATAGCAGATATCGGCAATGTCCAAATCCGTATAGAGAACCAATGATTTGGCTTCAGCTATCATCCGGTCATTAATATGGGAAAGGGCCTTTTTCCCCGAAATTGCCTTTATTGAACTTGATAGATGTTTGGAAGTAATAGACATCATTTCGGCGTATTCCTTCACTGTCCTTTTTTCTATATAGTTGTCGTTGACAAGCTGTATGAATTTTTTTAGAAGTATTCTCTGTGGTTTGTCCAACCGCTCTTGCCTTTGGCTCAAATCAACAAAACCTTTCAATTGATACAATAGCGCAAGTAATTTGGCACTGGCCACTTGGTGTTGCGATCCATTAGATTTTTCATAGGATAAAAAAACCTCTTCAAAAAGTGGGGAAATCTCATTAAATTTTTCCTTAATCAAGCTAAAAAAATGAGTCTGATGTGCATTAAAAAAAGGAAATTCCTTCTCCAAATCCGGTTTAAAGAACGAAAAGCAATTTGACGTGAAATAGATTATATAACCATGCGCAGACTCTCTCCGGTGAAGGCTGGAAATCAACCCTGGAGATTGGAAGACAAGACAGGTATTCGAGTCAAGTTCTTTCAAGTTGTCAAATATAATTTGCGAACTCCCAGCATTGTCCAAAAGGGCAATGACATAAAAAGACCTTCTAAACGGAGGTTTATAGAACCTGTTGACCACATCCGAATCCTGAACTCTCAAGCAGTAGAAATCGGGGTTATTTGTCCGATTGGGGAAGGGAATTGCGGCAAGAAATTCATTAATTCCTTGATAGTAGGGAATTTTAAATTTGGTATTACTCATATCTAAATTAAGAACACAAAATATTAGTTTAAATTCAGTTACTAAACATTAGGATTACTTCCAAACGGAATATTATCCTTTCAATAGCAATAGAAGGGTAGCCTAATATAGATATAACGCATTTCCTATGCCAGCATAAGGCTCCACATAATTAGAGTCTTTGAAATGGATTTCATAAGAGGGTGGTTGGTAAGCGGGGCAGACAAGCCAGGTCAAGACTGCATTTCATAACTGGCATATTCCCGATACGCCGTTCTTATTGCGACAGGCTGCCCATTGAGTTTCATAATCGAAAAGCTGAATGATTACAAAGATGGGGGTGCCAAAAACCCCATGGGGACAGTGCATAGTATTGCCAGCCGTTTCAACGGCTGGAATATTGATGGCAGTATGATCTGGTAAAGTACAATAGGCAGGCGCAGTAGATACGAGAAGATATGTCTGTGGTGGATTGTCAACATGCCAAATATTAATTAAGAATAAGAAATCCTTCACTTTCCACTAACTTTCAGATCACGTCAAAGAGGTATATTTGAGAAAGATCAGCTAAAAAATGTCCATCCCAGTTCGACCAATCAATGAGTCTTATTTAGACTTTGATTTTTTTCAGTTTATTTCCACTTCTCAGTCATCAAAGTCATTAGGCATGATGCGGGAAATCACCGTAAAGAAGAATGAATACCTGTACAACCCCTCGACGGAGCATTTATACATGTATGAAATTCTGGAAGGCGCCGTCAAATTGGGAAGTTATACGGAGGATGGGGAAGAATTTACTTTTGATGTGCTCTTTAAAAAAGACTTTTTCGGGGATTTGAAGTATTTGAACAACCAATTCTTTGAATTCTCCAAAGCCTTAATAGACACCAGGGTACGGATTTATAACCGGGATTTTTTCAAGAAAATGGTTGTTCAGACACCGCAAGTATCCGAATGGTTTATTTCCTATCTGGTCAAACGCTGGTGTAGCACTGAGAAAAAACTAAAGAAACTCCACGAGAAAAAAGCGCAGGAAAAGCTCGTCTTTTTGAGCACTTATTTCGATTTGAATGTTAAAGATGCCAATGGCAAATCTTTTAATTTAAATGACTTGTTGACCCAAAAGGATATAGGCGATTTAATAGGTGTGACTAGACAGACAGTGGCGAATTCCTCCAAAGTAAAACTTAAGTGACACTGTCCGATGATAACTGAGTGAATTACCAGCATGCATATAATACGCAACCTCATCAAGAAAATGAAGTTATTATTAGAATTTACTCCCCATCTGTTAACATTCTGTTACCTCTATATCACATGTTAATTTTTAACATTTAAGCATGATGCTGAAATCTAGTTTTGGATAAAATTAAACCATTATCCATTGACTATGAGATCAAAAAATTCTACCCACTTACTTCCAGGAATAATACTGCTATTCTTATTCCTTGGAATAAGCATTCAAACCTATTCCCAGGCTACCAACGCTTCTATTTCAGGAACTGTTACTGACTCAGCCGGAGAACCTCTTATCGGTGCTGCCCTGATGATTAAAAATGAACAAACCGGATTCACCGCATCTGCCATCACCAATCTCACAGGATCCTACACCGTCAATCAGCTTCCGCTGGGAACTGATTATTCTGTTACCTGCACTTACTTAGGCTATGGCACAAAGGTGTTTACAGGGTATTCTTTCAATCAGGGCGAACGTATCAAACTGGATATTACCTTGAGTGAGGAAACTCAAAACCTAAGTGAAGTCAGCGTGACTGCCAACTCTCTAAGCAATAGCATAGACAGATTTGGAAGCTCCACCGCCGTGACCGCCAGAGATATGTCCACACTTCCTGTAAACGGGAGAAATTTCAATTCCCTGGTGGACTTATCCCCTGTTTCCAACGGCAGTAATTTGCTTGGTCAATTGTATTCCTCCACTAACTACACCATTGACGGAATGACCAATAGAAGTCCACTATCCAGTGGATCTACCAACAGAGGGCCTTTCTCCATCTCCATGGAAGCCATCCGTGAGTTTGAGGTAGTGACCAATGACTATGATGTGACCAACGGTCGAAGCGGCGGCGGAATCATTAGCGCAGTGACCAAAACAGGTACAAATGAGCTGCACGGTTCAGCATTTTTATTCAATAGAGCAGACTGGCTGGCTAGTAAATACGATACAAGAGGAAATGAAAGAGAAGATGAATTCTCCATCCAACAATATGGGGTGACACTTGGAGGAGCTATTATCAAAGATAAACTCCATTATTTCATTGCTTATGATGGACAAAGGGATGCACGACCACTTTACATCGCTGACATCAGAACCCCAGAAGACGAAAACCGATACAATCTTTCACAGGAATCTTTGGATAGATATCTTCAGATAGGAAGAAACAAATACGGTCTTTCGGATTCGCCCCAGACAGGGAGCTTTGGTAAAAAAAGATATTCCCACACTGCTTTTGCCCGGATAGATTATCAGATCAATAAATCCAATCTATTAACGATTCGAAACAACTTTTCCCGCGACTTAAACAGTCAGGGCGTTTCGGACAACAGCTCCATCAATCTATTTGAAGTCTATGGAGATCACCTATCCACAGCCAATAGCTTAATGGCTTCCATGCGGACAGAAATCAATAATAAGCTGACCAATGAATTAAAACTTCAGTACTTATACACCCTTGACGATGGCAGACCAAATGCCCAATTGCCAAGTTCCAATATCCCAAGAGCAATCGTTCAGCGAGTAGAATCCGTGGTCGATGGCGATGATGTCAATACAACGATTCAGTTGGGTGGTCAACGCTACCTACCGGAAAGATTTGAATCCAATGTTTATCAGTTGGTGAACAACCTATATTACAACAGAGGCAAAACCAACTATACCTTTGGAATGGACTTGCTTCTGAATGACCTTACTTCACTTGCCACCAGTGAGTTTAACGGAAGATTCTATTTCACCGGACTTGATAATTTCGACAATCTACAGCCCTATAGATACGCCAGAGAAGTAGCAACGGAGGATCCAACGGTAGAACAAAGCATTTTTGGAGGCGGGATATATGCCCAGGCAGACACTGATCTGGGAAGAGGAATGAACTTGATCCTTGGACTTCGCGGAGACTATACCACTTACAAAAACAGCCCGACATTCAATCAGACCGTCTTTGATGAGCTGGGCTTGAGAACAGATGTGAAAACGGGTGGGTTTCAGATCCAGCCAAGATTCCAGTTTACCTGGGACATCAACGAGAAGCAACAAGATATTCTGAGAATAGGTGCTGGTATTTTCGGTTCTGCGCTGAACAACTACTCAGATGTCAACAACCTGCAGTTTGACGGAACAAAGATTTTTGCAGTAGATATCACGGGAGAAAACGTGCCTACCCCGAATTTTGAATCGTACAGAGACGATCCAAGCACAGCTCCGGGAGTGGACTTATTGAATCAGCCAGGCATCACCCCTGTAACTACCATCAATATGAACAGTGAGGACCTGAAAGTCCCTACTGTGTACAAAGGGAATGTGATGTACAACAGAGTTATCAATAATCGCTTGAGGTTGGGCGTGAACTTCATCGCATCCATCGCCAGAAACAACTACATGTATGTGGATAGAAACATGGTGGATCAACCTTATTTCAGACTTTCAGAAGAAGGCAATAGAGGTGTGTATGTGCCGGCAGAAACTATCAGTACTTCCAATGGAAATGCAGACTGGACCAAAGGCAGAAAAACAGACCAAATCGGAAGAGTACTGGAGCTGAACAGTGAGGGGAGAAACAATACTTATACCATGGTAATAGATGGAACCTACCGCTATTTCAGAGATGGACAGATCACTGCCAGCTACACCTGGAATGACAGTAAAGACAATACTTCCTACAATGGTAATGTGGCCAACAGTGCAACCTTGAGCCAGATGGTAGTGGATGATCCTAGAGACCTGTCCATGATGAACTATTCCAATGGACAATACAGAACGAAAGTGGTCGTCTATGGTACCTTACCTACTTTCAAAGGATTTACAGTCGGCGTTAGATACTCCGGCATTGGAGGAACACGCTATTCCCTACGGGTGAACGGCAACATAAACGGGGATTTTGTCAACTCCAATGACCTGGCATTTGTATTCGATCCATCTGCTCCGGGTATTTCGGAGACTTTAGCTGAAGCAATGAACAATGTCTTGGCAAACCCGGATAACCTTGCAAAAGACTATATTCGAGAAAGCCTTGGAAATATAGCAGTTAGAAACGGTGGTGTAAATGGATACTTTGGAAACTGGGACCTGAGAGCAACCAAGAAAATATTCTTTTCAGCAGAAAAGAAATCAGGTTTTGAACTTGGTCTGGACATCTTTAATGTAGCCAACCTGCTAAACAAAGAATGGGGAACATCAAAAACTCTGGGCAATCAAAACTTATTGACCATCAGAAATTTTGACCCTGAAAAGCAAGCTTATGAGTACCAAGTTAATTCAAACGTAGGTGTTACCACACCAGGCGGCACCCCATACCAATTACAACTCTCAGGTAGAATATTCTTCTAATAATCAGGCAGTCCACGGGCTCAATTAAGTGCAGTGGACTGCTTTAACTTCTTTCTAACACTATGCAATCAAATCGTATCAAGTCCATAAAACCTATCCTTTTCTTCCTGGTATTTTTGGCTAGCTTTTCCATGGCAAAAGCACAAACCAAACCTTCGGAGCATGTAATTCTTATTTCAATAGACGGCTTCCGCCCTGACTTTTACCTTGAAGAAAAATGGCCTGCCCCCAACCTGCAGACCATGGCCAGAGAAGGCGCAAGATCATTGGGTGTTACTGGGGTGTTTCCATCGGTTACCTACCCTTCCCATACCACAGTGATCACCGGCTTTCCTCCTGCCAAGCATGGGATTTATTACAATGCGCCATTCGAGCCGGAAGGACAAACAGGCAAATGGTACTGGGAAACCGAACTGATCCAAGTCCCCACCCTTTGGCATGCTGTCAGAGAAGCCGGAATGACCAGTGCAAGTTTTCTATGGCCTGTTTCTGTCAATGCCCCTATTGACTACAATATTCCGGAATACTGGAGCTTGGAAAACGGAGGACGAATAGAGCCTATGCGGGACATGGAAAACCCCAAAGGCCTGTTGGCTGAAATGGAACTTCAGGTTTTGGGAAAAATGAATGAAAAAACATTCAATGGAGATTACCTCAACAGAGAGGACAGAACAGGGGAAATGGCAGGTTATGTTTTGGAAACCTACAAACCGAACTTGACCACCATTCACCTCATTGCAGCGGACCACTTTCAGCATAGCGAAGGAAGAGAAGGTCCGATGGTGTACAAATCCATCGCTGCCATAGACCGTGCGATTGGAAAAATCATGGAAGCGGCAGACCGTGCCGGAATCGCAGATAAGACTACCTTTATCATCATCGGTGATCATGGGTTTGTCAATACACACAGCTCCATCTCCCCAAACATCTGGTTGGTGGAAGCTGGGTTGATGGAGGATGCAAAAGACAGAGGAGACTGGAAAGCGGCCTTTCATACCAGTGGAGCTTCGGCTTTCTTACACCTGAAGGATAAGAACGATCAGGAATCTGCTCAGCAGGTGGAGCAAATCCTTGCTGATTTACCCCCTAGCGTCAAAAAGTTATTCCGAGTAGTTGATCGGGAGGAACTAGACCGTATCGGAGCTGATCCCAATGCAGTTTTGGCCTTGGCTCCGATCCAGGGGATCTCATTTTCCGGTTCCACTAGTGGCGCTATCTTAAAACCATCCAGAGGAGGTACACATGGCTATTTTCCCGATTTTGATGAGATAGAGACAGGCTTTATTGCCTGGGGAGCGGGCATCCGGGAAAATATAGAGATACAGGAAATGGGATTGGTAGATATAGCACCTGTGGTGAAGTATTTACTGGATCTATCCATTGACTTGCCCGAGAGCAATCTTTATCCCGGAATTAAAAAATAGCTTTTTTTTAAGGCGAGCTGATAAGGAGAAGTAGGAATTGCACTTCTCCTTGTTTTTTTAAAAGCCGGCACCTCATGTGTAAACAGTTTGATTCATACATATTCTGCTATGCCCCTTTTTTTTGTTCACATGATCACACCTCCTATTTGGCATAAACGAAGTCTAAGGGCTGAAGTATGAATGCTGAAAGAAACAGGATGTCGCAGTATCCAGTCACAGTAGGCAGATTGGAGATTGAAAGATTGGAAGATTGAAAAATTAGGTTCTCAAATGTTTGCCTATAATCAATCCGGGATTATAAATCCCGATCTACATAAAAAACAAACAGAATCCCAACGGGGTTAGGTTGGAAGCTGAGTGACCGGGAGACGGAAGAAATGTCCGATGCCCGGTGACGGGTGCGTGTGTCTGGTGTCTGGTCTCTGGTGATGACCACAGAGTGGGAATGAAAAGCTACCCTGAAAGGGTAAAACCCTTAATAGCCCCGGGTAAGGGAGCGACACGAAGTGAGCGGGCGAAACCCGGGGTAAAGAATGTTCAATCCAATTGTCCTCGGAGCAGGGGTGTTTTTTTGGAAAAGTGGGTGTGGTCCGAGGAGTAGCACTAAGCCCAAACAGGTCTATGGAAAGTAGGGTCCCTAGCTTTAATCTCCCTATTGAACCGAATAGCTAAAGGGAAGTGTTTTTTCTCCCGTCCTTTTGCCTTGACGCAAAAGGACCAAAAAGTCAAGACGCCAGCCCCCCTGCAAGCTGGCCCAAGCCTAAATTCTTTCACCGAAAGAATTTTTAACGGCTTGTCCTCCCCCGCAGTCCAGCCGCCTGGCTCGCTGCTGCGTCACTCCCCCCCCGCCCTACAATCATAGCAGTGTGCTAACTGATGGATTATCATGGGGTCTTTGTTGAAAGTAAAATGGTAACCCATAAAAGGCCTGAAAGGCCAAAATAGTGGATAAAAACTCAATAGGCCCTGCGCACAAAAAAGCCTTCGAGGTTTTGTAAACCTCAAAGGTTAAAAAACCCGGACAAGACCTCCTGCCCGGGTTTAAGATTATGAAATCGAGCATGTCGAAGGCGACACACAAAGGGATGATTATTCCCCGTGCGAGATTCCATGTGACCATTGAAAAACAATTATAAACACATGAAATCATAAAACTTACTTTACTATGGCCATCAGCTGCCCGTTCAGCTTCTGCTCATCTACTGTGAGTTGGGCTATGCTGACCAGGACGGTGCCTGCTGTGATCGCATAACCTGCATAGGTCAGCAACACGGCGGGGACGGCCCCAGGTGCGGTGAGTACTGCCGTGCCTACGGCAGCGATGATCAGGCCTATCTTCTTTACTCGCTGGAAGAAAGGCGGTGTGGGCGCGGTAGCCCGGGTGGAGATTTCTGTGAGTATGTTCATGGTTTGAAATGTTAAGTGTTAAAATGTTAAGAGTTTTACAGACCGAAGACCCGCCACGGCGGGCAGGCCGGAGACCGGAGAAAGTAGTCAGTAGGCAGTCGCAGTTTTCAGGTCATTTCCATGCCTACGGCAGGCATCTGGTCCGCATAACGGGAAGAGATTTCTTCCGCCACGGCGGACAAGCTCTTCCTTCGGTCGTCGAAATGACCGTACAGAAGACTCGTCAAGCGACTACCCTGGTGGGCTTCTAGTTTGCTGCATCACGGTCTTCATCAAGGCCTGCTCTGCCTCAAGGCGGATAAAGAGCTCTTTCAGTTTGGCCAATTCCTTGTTCAGCTGTCGGGTGTCCTCGATCAGCAGTTTCAGAAAGTAGGCGATCACCGATAGCAGCATCACCGTCACCGCCCCGGCCAGACTCAGGAGTAGCTCTGCTCCAGACATGATTTCAGGAGATATGGGATTCCTTCCGACACGATCTGTAGCTCTACCACCTCTCCCCGCTCCCACTCCCGCTCCAGCCGTTCCATCAATTTCAGGAAAGCCAGTCTGGTAAACAGGGGCGTACCATCTGCCC
>CBFGUY010000146.1:0-10166 GCA_965651895.1 uncultured Algoriphagus sp.
TCTATCTGGGAATTGATCTCTGCTATAACCTCCAGAGGCAAACAATCTTCCAGCTCTACCCTGCCTTCTTGAATCCCCTTGGCCAGATGACCTTTGATGGTAGATTCTGCCAATCCCCGGGCCACCACTATATCCCCTATGCTTTTACCTGAATTGATCATCCCGAAAGTAATCTCATAGGTCTCCCCTACTTTTCTTTTCAGGTTAGCCTTTCCTGCCTTTTTCCTACCCGTTTTGTTACTGGCAAATTTGGGATTGTCAGCAGCGGCTTGCTTTGCCGCCTCAGCCAACCGAAGCCTTAGATTGACCTTTTCCAACTCCAGATCGTTCATCTTTCCCGGAACTTCCCCTTCCATAATCGAGGAAATCAGTTTACTGACTTTACTGATCTCACCATATTTCCTCAGCAGACTGACTTCGAGTTCTTCCAGACCATTCGCATAGGTTTTGGTTCTGGAAAAACGCTCCACTTCAGCACGATGGATAAGTATTTTCCCCAATGCATCTTTGAGGAAACCCTTGAAATATGTACTGCCTTTTTCCAGACGCTCCATCAACTTCCCCTTGTCATTTTGCTGCAGTAGAAACAGTAATTGATTACTGAATTTACCTGCGGTGGCAGTCTCCTTCCTGATCAGATCAGCAACCTCCCCTACAGCCTTTTGCATTTCCGGATCTTCAAATTCCAGCGAACTGTCATGCTTGCGCTGGAATGCACCAAACTCCTGGATCAACCCGTTCAAATCGAATGTCTCTCCGGTCAAACGGGATAAATAACGCTGCTGGTAGGCCCCCAATAACTCATCAAGCTTGGAATGTTTTTTGGCACTTTCTACAAAAGCCTGTACCTGGGAATCAGACTGCAAGGCATTGTTTTGGATCCTGGTTCTCAATATCAACCCCTCCAGACTCCTCAGCCTGCTGAGTGCCACATACACCTGTCCGGGAGCAAATGCACTTCCCACATCTATAATGGCCTGGTCAAAGGTCAGCCCCTGACTCTTGTGTACAGTGACTGCCCAAGCTGTTTTGATCGGATATTGACTGAATGTACCGATCACTTCCTCCTCGAGTTCCTTAGTATCCGGGTTGATGACATATTTTTTGTTTTCCCAGGTTTCTTTTCTCAACTGGTAAGCGATCCGCTTCCCTTCCAGCAAAACCTTGATCTGATCATGCTCCAGCTCTTCCACCGTCGCCAGTTTACCATTGAAGTAATCTTGGTTTCCTGAAGAATCGTTTTTGATAAACATCACCTGGGCGCCGACCCGGAGTTCCAGGGACTTGGGCAGTGGATAAATATTTTCAGGAAAATCATTTTCTATCTCGGCTTCGTAGAATGTTGATTTTCCTTTCAGAGCCATTAAGCGATCACGGTTAATCTGATCAGCTTTATAATTATGTGTGGTGATCGTAATGCAGTCTTTGACCTCTGCTATCTCTTCCTGGGTTTTGTAATGCCTGTTCAGCAGTGCGATATCCTGGGAGGTCACCTGATTTTCCCGTAGGTGATTGAGCACCTGAATAAAGTCCTCGTCCTGCTGTCTGAAAATCTTATCCAGTTCCAGATACACCAAACCGGAATCCTGAAATACCCGGGCTTCAAAGAAATGCATACTGGGATAAAACTTACTGAGCACCTGCCACTCATTCTCCCTCACGATGGGAGGAAGTTGAAAAAGATCTCCTATCATCAACAGCTGAACCCCACCGAAAGGTGTACTGTAGTTTCTTTTCACGCTTCTCAGGCGGTAATCTATCGCATCCAGCACATCTGCACGGAGCATACTGACCTCGTCTATGACCAGCAATTCTATAGATTTCAGGACGTTTTTTCTCAGCGCATTCAGTGGATGTTTTCTGATCAGCGTATGCTGGGTAAAACACCCGTATTGATCAGAGAAGTTACCCTCCGGTTCATTGACAGGTAGGAAAAAACCAAGGGGAAGCAAAAACTGGGAATGTATGGTAACACCGCCTGCATTCAGGGCTGCAATCCCTGTAGGAGCGACTATCACATGGTTCTTGTGTGTCTGTTGCGCCAGGTTTTTCAGAAATGTGGTCTTACCCGTTCCTGCCTTTCCAGTCAAAAAAATCGGTGCTCCGGTATTGTTTACAAACTTCGCAGCCAGTTCTAGTTTATCAGTGCTTTGATTTTCCATTTGGCGAAACTACTATTTTTAAAAATAAATGAACACGAGAATGAACACTACGATTCTGCCTCCTAATTTCGCTTTTTATTGCCAAAAGTCAAACTAATTTTACAGATACCACAGTAGAGGATTACCTATATTTTTAACTAGATATGTTTGAAGTGTAAGACTTTGCCCAAATCGCCCTTTTGCAACACATAAAATTTCTTAAAAAAATCTTAAAACTGCTCAGAGACTATTCCTGCCCATATGGCATAGCATTGGTTCAATTAAATCATATAATTAATCTAAACCCGCTTAGCCATGAACACGCAATATAATTTCCCTATAAGTTGTTCAACAGCTAGAAGTTGTGATGTTAGGACAATAAGTGATGAATCAGTAGGAACTATAGAGGACATCATGCTGGATACAGAAACTGGAGAAGTAGCTTATGTTGTATTATCAGTTGATGAAGGTTTTCTCAATTTAGGCAACAAGTTATTAGCTCTTCCCTGGGAGGCATTTGATTTTCACGGTCACCAACGTGATATAATAATCGTAAATGTGGACAAGGAAAAGCTGGAAAACGCTCCGGGTTTTGATAAAGATGATTGGCCACTCGGACCTCAACATGAATTCATCAATAATATCCATATGCATTATGGATTAGGCAGAAGAAGAGCGATGATTGAATAGGCGTGTCGCTTGGATTCTGTACCAGGCTCTCCGTTTTGGAGAGCCTTTTTCATTTTATATATGATTGGATCACCTTCTCTTCCCATCGTCTGGTGGGTCCTGCTCCTTCATCAGTAGTTGCATTAGGTTTCCTGGCGCTATTTCCAACATTCCTTCCCTCAAGGATGCCCAGATTAGATTGAAAGTTCCCCTGTATATATTTCGCTCTGTTCTGAATGTGGCGGTTTTGTAATTATTATCCTCAGGCACATTGCTACTGGAAATAAGAATATTGGAAAGTGTGGACATCAGCTTCTTCTTTTGCTGTTCCTCATCTCTCAATTCCAGTTTTAGATCCTTATAGTGAAACTTCATGAAATTGGAGGAGGAAAGCCTCGTCGCATCCATGGTGATTTCCAGCTTTTCCATTCTGCCAGAATTGATATTCACAGATACCAAATCGCCAAGAATCCCATTGAGTGACGGCAAGCTGAATGGATCTACACTTGCCTCCAGATGAAAGCTCTCCTTCTTAGGATCATTGGTATAAGGCACTGTAACATCCATACGCATAGGAGCGAATCCGTTCAGTACGGCTTCTCCATGGATATGCATTTCGCCTGATTGAAGGGAATCCAAGGATATGGCACGGGTGATCAATGCTGACAATTGTTCGAATCTCAAACTCCCCGGAGCAGATTTTCCTTCAGAAATCTGGGAATAGGTAATGCTAGAATTCATAGCCCGGATAGTATCTACTTCCAAGGGGAAAGGGATCATTTCCACCATGCCTTCAAACATCGGCTTTTCTGGTTCATCAATAGGCCGGGGCTTATTTTTGTTCCTAACATCATGAAGAACGAGACTGTCGATAGTCATCAATTCAGCCACGATGGCCCAATTTCCATAAATGCTACTCCGGGCGTTGATTTTCTCAATCCTCAAATGTTTTAGATCTATCTCAATAAAGTCCTTTTGAACAGCTGACCGTTTAGCTACTGAAACAATATTATCCCCATAGGCCAGTCTTAAGTCAAAAAAATCCAGAGCATCTTCCTTGGAGTCAAAATTCAATTTCCCCAATGTGAAAGTCTGCTGCCCATCAATATGGATTTCCAAATTCTTTAGACTGGTTTTGATGCTTTCCAATTTAAAAGGAATGGCGTAGTTCAACCTTACCGAATCTGTTTCCAGATCCTCCGCAGTGATATTGAATCCTTCAAAACTCCCAAATTTCCGCAGTGTATCAGATTGGGTAAAAAACTCTCCTGAACCCTCATGGAGATTGAAATTATGAATAACGCCCCGGGACACTATGTCTCCGAAAAATCCCTGAAATGCCATGGAAACATCAGCGGGATCCCTCGATATGGAGTCATTTCTCACCAGAACGAACTTGGGGGTTTCGAAGCTCAGTGCTTCTATTTCCAGCATTTTCCCAAAGATTATCCCCAGCATATTCAGCCCTTCAAGCTTCGCAGACTTCATACTTCCCGTAATGGTAGTTTCCATACCCTCCCTTAAGGGCTTCAGGGATATATCCTGTAGCTCAATACTACCTCTGAAAAGCTGTACATCAGCCTCCTCAAAAAGTAAATCGTACGCCCTGTCCTCTTTGGCATTTATACGATCAGGCAAAGAATCCACCAGCCATTTTTCAACCAAAAATATAGAAGCTAAGGCCAGCACAGCCAGAGTTCCCACAGCCCAAAGAAGTTTTTTCAAGTGTTTTTGAAGTTTAAGAATACTGCTAAAATAAGTATTGGGGATTTTACGTAATTGTGACTCATGTAACTGACAAAAAGATACAAATAATTTACCACTATATCGTTTCGATAACAAAGTCGTTCAGGGAAATCAATGTTAGGTATTATCCAATTTTGAAAGAATTAAAGACTATAATACCTTGTGTGCCATGACGTAGAATTGCTAAGGCATATTCCGGATTAAACCACTTATTATAAATCCTATGAAATCGAAATTCATCCTATTTCCTGTTTTTTTACTATGTACGTATATTCACTCATTTGCCCAGGAAAAAAAAACTGAATTCACGGTACTGTCATATAATATCTACCATGGGGAAAAGCCTGATTCTCCTGGAATTCCTAACCTTGATGAGATTGCCGACCTGATCATCTTACTTCAACCCGAAGTGGTGGCTCTACAGGAAGTGGATAGCATGACTACCCGACTAGCAAGGATATATGGTGAAAAAATAAACTGGGTAGCAGAACTAGGCAAAAAGACTGGGTACAACAGCTATTTTGCCAAAGCAATGGACTTTGCAGAAGGTGGATATGGAGAAGGAGTGCTGGTAAAAAAAGCTTTGGATTATAACACCCAGCTATTACCCACCCCAGCTGGTGGTGAGCCACGGGCGGCGGCTTGGGTAAAGATAGAACTACGGGACAGGGAAGAACTTTACTTTGGAGCAACTCATCTTTGCCATCAATATGCAGATAATCGTCTTGCTCAACTCCAAGCCATTACCAATTATGCAGATTCACTTTCCAAGCCTGCCTTTTGGGTGGGGGATCTGAATTTTGATCCTGCTTCTGATGAATATAAAAGTATTAATTCCAAATGGACAGACGCAGGTTTGGCAGCTGGCAATGACGCTCCTACCTTTGATTCGGAAGAGGGCAAAAGAATCGACTATGTTTGGTTTGACTCAGAACATTTTGAACTGGTGGGCTACAAAGTAATTGATGTACCTTTTTCTGACCACTATCCGGTGTTGGTGACACTTCGGTTAACAAAACCCTATAAATAATGAAAAAATTACCGCTGGCACTCCTACTGGCGCTTTCAGTAGGATTTATTTCCTTTCAATGGTTTTCGGACACTAAAGAGCCTGAATGGCAAACGCTTTTCAACGGCAATGACATTAATGATTGGACCATTAAAATCAGAACACACGAGTTGAACGATAATTTTGCCAACACCTTCCGGGTAGAAGATGGCTTGATGAAAGTCCGCTACGATGGCTACGATCAATTTGACCAGCAGTATGGTCATATTTTTTACAACAAGCCATTCTCTAATTACCTGCTTCAGGTGGAATATCGTTTTGTAGGCGAGCAGGCAAAAGGCGGAGAAGGTTGGGCTTATAGAAACTCAGGCGCCATGCTTCACTCCCAGGATCCCAAGACTATGCTGAAAGACCAGGACTTCCCTATTTCAATAGAAGGCCAACTGCTAGGCGGAAACGGAAAAGACAACAGAAGTACAAGCAATCTCTGCACTCCAGGTACCAATGTGGAAATGGAGAGTAAATTAATCACTGCTCACTGTGTGAACTCAACCTCGGAAACTTACCACGGAGACCAATGGGTGACTGCCAATTTCATTGTTTTGGGAAGCGGCGATGTGCATCATCTCATAGGTCAGGACACTGTATTAAGCTATTCCAAACCTCAAATAGGCGGTGGAAATGTAAACCCTGTAGATCCAAAAGTCAAAGCAGATGGGCAAACGCTTACCGGTGGATACATCTCACTGCAAAGTGAAAGCCACCCGATTGATTTCCGAACCGTCCGCCTGATCGACCTGACCAAATATATGGGAGATCAGAAAAAACTAAATGAGGTGGTCAATCAAGGACTAGCTTCCAAACTGGCCCATTCTGACTAAGTGCCCATTAGATAAAAAGCAAAAAAGCCCGCTAATCATCATAGATCAGCGGGCTTTTTCATTATCTATCCAAGTAGCCAACTTCACACCTCCCACTTCCAAACCTCCTACTTCCAAACCTCCTACTTAAAGCAGTCAGACTCTCACCCCGGTCGTTCCCCCACCATTCAGTGTGATATCCACCGGGGTATTTGTTTTCCAGTTTCCTCTTGTGAAATCCGGCACATCTATGGAGTTGGAGCGGTTGGCCACAGACCATTCAGACAGCGGAGAGATGCAACTCCAAAGTGCGGCATCATATACATCCTGATCCAGAGGAAGGCCGTTTCTCAGGCAGTCGATCAACCTCCAGTCCATCATAAAGTCCATGCCTCCATGGCCTCCTACTTTCTTGGCCAGCTCTCCGACTTTTTGAATAATCTCAGGCGTGTATTTAGTTTCAAGATCTTTGAATTCTTCGTCTTTCAACCAGCCATGCCCTTTTGCCACCTTTGGCTGGGGATACTTCTGGGCATATCCCTCAGTCCCACTGACTACATGTAGTCGGGAATATGGGCGGGGAGAAGAAACATCGTGCTGTATCATAATAGATTTCCCATTCTTTGTCTTCACCATCGTAGTATTCATATTTCCACGAAACTTCTTTTCGGCATATGAGGCAAAGAAATTATCCTGCTCAGCCAATTTCTTAGCCTCTGCATGCATAGAGAAATCATTTGAAGAGGTGGACGTCAGATAATCCATCTGGTCTCCTCTGTTTATATTGAGGATTTGGCAAATTGGCCCTAGACCATGAGTGGAATATAGATTGCCGTCTCTATAGTTTTCCTTAAGCCTCCACATATCCTGGTAACCGCTATCCTTATTGAAATTAAGCGAAAGCAGATCATGGATATAAGCTCCTTCTACATGCAAAACCTCTCCAAAATAACCCTCACGAGCCATTTTCAGTGTCATCAATTCAAAAAAATCATAGCAGCAATTCTCCAGTTGCATACAGTGTTTTTTGGTTCGCTCAGAAGTCTCTACCAACTGCCAGCATTCGTCAAGTGTGCGTGCGATGGGTACTTCACAAGCTACATGTTTCCCGGCTTCCATGGCATACACGGACATGGGAGTGTGCCATTCCCACGGAGTAGCGATATAAACCAAGTCCAGATCATCCCTATCCATCATTTCCTTCCAGGAATAAGCGTTTCCGGAGTAACCATCAGGCTTATGAGTAGTATCTTTCAATTGAGCCTTTGCTTTTTCCACACGCTCGGGGATTAAATCACATAGAGCCTTTATCTCTACATTTTCTATCTTACTCAATCGGTCAACCGCACCTGGCCCTCTCATACCCAACCCAACTACGCCAATGCGTACAGTATCAATCTTGGGAGCAGCAAAACCGCTCATATTAAAGGATTGGATGCGGTTCACTCCCCTTTTGGCTTGTAAAGGAAGGGGATGATTTTCATTTGCTATTGCGCTACCTGCGCCAAAAAGGCCTAAACCCACCAAACCGGTAGATTTAAGAAACTTTCTTCTCTGGTTATTTTGCATGGTATATTGTTCTATTGTCTCAGCTAATTAATAAAAAATTACAAGAAGTTTAATTATTATATAGATAGAATAGTCTAAACGATTACAGTTGACTTCGATTAATTCAAGTTTATCCCACTTTCTACCATACTTTTTATTGCTGTTTTTTTTAAAGTTTCATGGAAATTTCCAAGGAAAAAATTCAGAAGACTTCCTTCAATAGCATACACCCCCCTTCACTTAGTCCGGGGATTTCGGATTCTACCTCTAGGCTGAACCTGGATTGATTTGGTTCAGTTAAGTATTTGGCTTCTTATTTTATTGCTTTGGATGTAGCTTCTTTTCCCATTGCATCTCTAAGGTTGTCGCTGACTATCGCTAGTATTTCTCCCCTGTCCAGTATTTCATTCGGAAAGAGCACTACTCTCCTAAGAATATGAAAGCTAAAGTGTAAAACTTCTTTTTCACGTAACCTATTGTTTATTTGTTGTTTAATGATTAAATTAAAGTTTTCAACCTTTGTTGTAGCTAATCATAATCATTTTTGACCATGAATACAATTCTTTATGTTGATTTTGCTATCAATCGCTTCTTCCGTCCGGCAACTATTTCTATTTTCCTCCTCTTTGGCTTGTCCGTTATTTCTAACAAAGCGAACGCAGTAGAAGTACGAAAATAAATAGCCATGCATCTCCAACATAAATTCTCGTTTTTCTTTCTTTTGGTTCTTTCATTAGCCATTTCCTCTAGGGTAACAGCTCAAACAGAGGCCGAAAAATATACCGCAAAGCATGCAGTCTACTTAGAGGTAGGTGGAAATGCAGGTCAATATGCTTTCAATTATGGCCGTTTATTTTATCAAAAGGGAGCATTTAAGGTAACCGGAGGTGCAGGGTTCTCCCTCTGGGCAAATCGGATAGAAGGTTCCACAATTTGGAAACCGGCTATACCTCTGGAAGTTTCTACCTTGATTGGAAAACGGAACCACCATCTGGAATTTGGCTTGGGAATTACTCCATATTTAGAAGCCGAAATAAATTCGTCTTGGGAGTCTGGGACTTTAATCCAATCAAAGGAGGCTAATTATGTGGCTGCAATCTTGCCAATTAGGATAGGCTATCGCTATCAAAAGCCTGAAGGGGGATTCTTTTTTAGAGTAGGGTACACTCCGTTTTTTGATTTGCCTGATAAGTTAAGGGAAAATTGGGTTTTCCAACCTATCCATGTAGGCTTGGGTTTGGGGGTCAGTTTTTGATGACTTACTGATTAAAATTAGTTGGCTAAATATCAGAGGGGATTTTTATAAGATTATTATGAAGACATTGTAGTCGATTTCAATATGTTTTTTTTCTTGCATACTCTAGCGAGAAGTAATCTGCAAGGATTACAATTTAAATACTAACCGCAGCGAGGCGTGATCTGCACTTTTCCAGCAAACTTTTAAAGGAAGGACTGTTTGGATTCTTCGATGCAAAAGTAAGGCCTTCCAGATTCCTAAAAAATGACATAGATCAAATAATGAACTTGTAATCAATCAGCTAAGAAATAGTTGACCATAACCTGCTCTGCCATTTTTCCTTGGGGAGTGAAATCAGGATTACGATGTTTTCCATCAGGATACCATTTCCAAAAGAAAACTCCTGCCATCCAAGACTCTTTCCAGGCAGTTTGGAAAAATGCCTCATAACACCGCGCCTGTATTTCCTCAGAAAGTGCCGTTTCCTTTCGCTCATTTGGCCAGACCCAAGGCTCCTTGGCCGCATCTACGGTATTGCAATAGCCAATCTCCGTGAACATCACTGGCTTTTTGTATGCCGATACCATCTTTTCTATTCTCGTAAGATACTTTTTCCAGCCTGATTTCAGATCAGACAGGCTTGGGTCACTTTTGTTAGATAAGGGAAAATAGGCCTGAATGCCCATGTAATCCAATGCATCCCAAAACTTCACCTGCTCAAACTCAGTAAAATTGGCTGCATAAATCAACTTGCCTGAATAGACTTTCCTGATCCCGGAAATAATCCTTCTCCATTCTACTTCACGGTCAGAGGTCATTTCCAACTCAGTACCAACGCATAACATAGGGATTTGATGTTCCTCAGCCATTACAGCATAGTCAAGAATAAATCCCTCATAATTGGAAAACCAAAGTTTCCAATCTTCCTCGTTATTCATGGCTATCTCTCCGGGCCA
>CBFGUY010000147.1:0-10044 GCA_965651895.1 uncultured Algoriphagus sp.
AGGTATAAAAACCGAATTTCGGCTCTTCATCCGCCGCAATCCTGATCCCCACCTGAAATGGCACCTTCACATGCTCTAGATAATAATCGATCTCAGTAAGATTATCCAGTATCGGCACACAATTCACAAATCCGTCATTGAGCAATTCTGTGATGTATTGCTTGTAAAGCTCACGCTTAAATCCATTACAGACAATATAGGTTTCCTTGCTGATCTTGCCCTGGGCATACAGACTTCTCACCAGCGGAATATCAAAAGTTGATGATGTCTCGATATGAATATCGTTCTTCAATGCTTCATTCAGCACAAAACTGAAGTGCGAGGACTTTGTACAATAGCAGTAGGTGTATTTCCCTTTATAGTCATGCTGTTCCATCGCATTTCTGAAATACGTCTTAGCATTCTGAATACTTTCCGTGATTTTCGGCAAATACGAGAGTTTTAGTGGAGTTCCATAGGTTTCTATGATCTTCATCATATTTACTCCATTGAAGTGCAGTTCATTGTTCTCCACTTTAAATTCCTTCGTAGGAAAATCAAAAGTCTGCTCTATAAGATCCTTATAAGTATTCATTAGCTAGAATGATTGGTAGTTAAGCCCTGCAAAAATTGCTTTTTATCAGATGAATTCAAATGAAAAAGGGACAAATCCCCAAGGACTGTCCCAATATTTTAAGAAGGCAATAGTTTATTGATTTTATGCAGAATCCATTAGGGCGTTTTGAAGCAGAAATTGCTCGGATCTGAATATGTTTCTATTGATGATGACCTCTTTTAATAGTTGTTTGAACAGCACTTCCTTTTGCAAGAGCGTATTCAATTCCGCAAAGAAAACGGATACTTCCTTTTGGTTAGCTTCAGGGTAATGAAAATAAGCGGCTCTTTCTACAGGAGCAAATCTAAGATTCAGGCTTTTCGGTTTCCCTGCCTCACTTAATCCCCGGAAAAGTGGATAGAGAGTTTCGAACTGTTCATCAAACTTGCACATTCCCTGGATAACCAAATCAGACTTTTGGTTGAACATTTGGAAGATATCCTGTTGGTTAACTGAAATTTTAGAGAAGCCAACGGTTGAATTAATCTCCTGATCGAATATTGTGTGCGGGAACTTGGGTAATGCGCTCATACCTGTGCGTTTTATATTGATAACAGTTCAAATGTAACTCAAATTTGACTTATTTTCCCATTTTCCCTATAATTTTTATAGGGTAATAATCACTAAACAACCTTATAGTTTTAATTTTCAACAACTTAAAGTTTCATGGAGATTAATTTTTCTAAGGCGTTTTCCAGTTCATCATCTTCCTTTGCAAAGCAAAACCTAAGCAATTTATGATCTTTCTTGTCTGAGAAAAAAACTGAAACAGGAATACTAGCCACTCCTATTTCCTTGGTGAGCCGTACGGCCAATTCGTAATCTGATTCTTGAGTAAGATGACCATAGGAAACCAGTTGAAAGAAGCTTCCTTGAGCGGGAGTGAATTTGAAGAGAGTATTTTGCAACCCCTCACAGAATAAGTCTCTTTTCTTTTGGTAGAAATCAGGAAGGCCGAAATATCTGGTTGGCTCAATTAGATAATCTGCTAAAGCATACTGTAAGGGTGTAGCGGTACTGAATGTTAAAAACTGATGGATTTTCCTGAATTCTTGAGTCAACCTGTGTGGGGCTAGGCAGTAGCCGATCTTCCAACCTGTCACATGAAAGGTCTTTCCAAATGAACCACACATGAACGTTCTTTCTCTTAGTTCAGGGTGGGTCAAAAAAGAATGATGTTTCCTGCCATCAAAAGTAATATGCTCATAAACTTCATCACTTACGAGCAAAATGCTTGTTTCCCTGAGCAGATTGGCCAGTAGCTCAAGATCCTCCTTAGTCCACACATATCCACTGGGGTTATGAGGTGTGTTCACCATGATGAGCCGGGTTTTCTTGCTGATGGCTGATGCCAGTAAGTCCCAGTCAACCGAAAAGTCAGGTAATTTCAAAGGCACAAACACAGGCGTACCACCGCTTAATTCCACAGCGGGCGCATATGAATCATATGCAGGGTCAAAGAGAATTACTTCATCCCCAGGTTTCACTACTGCAGATACAGCAGCAAATATTGCCTCTGTTGCCCCTGATACAATCGTGATTTCAGAATCTGAATCCAAGTGAACACCATGCACTAGCTTGGTTTTCAATGCCAACCTCTCCTTCAATACAGGCACGCCACTCATAGGCGCATACTGATTATAGCCTGCCTTCATATATTTGTTAACCAATTCCAACAAGACTGGATCGCAGTCAAATCCTGGAAATCCCTGTGAAAGATTAATAGCTCCGCAATCACTTGCAAGCTTGGACATAACAGTAAAAATCGTCGTTCCTATACTAGGAAGTTTAGAAGAAATAGGCATAGTTCAAAACTATTAAATTTGAATTAGCAATTAGTAATTTGTCTCCATTTCCCGCAGATCGGTACAAAAAAACCACAAATTTAAGCTGGCTTTAAATGAGGAAAATGTCCATATTATTTGATTTTCAATCTGCTAAAATCACCGAACCTTACCAGCGGGAACTTATGGGTAAAACTAATAATTAAGTTTAACCGCTTCATCAAAATTTTGGATTTTGAACTCTGCACATTGTCAATTGAACATTGATGTATGGTTATTGCCTATTGAAAATTGATCATTTAAAGTCATTTTTGACTACTTTTGCCTCGCTAAATCCTACCCAATATAACTTTACTTACAGCCTCCAAATGAGAGATATTAAACTAGTAGAAGTACGGTCTGAAATTGCAGCGGGAACCCGAGGGGCGAGTTTGGGAATCGATGCCTTGAAGATCGCCAGCTTGGACAAAAAGTCGGATTTCTTCACCCAATTTGATCCGATCAATGTCCCTGATGCGAACAATTACCTTTGGAAAGGAAATAATTTCCCCCACGCCAAGTACATTGATGGAGTGTATCAGGTTCTGAAAAATGTCTATTCCACCATAGAGTCCCTGAGGATGGAAAAGAAATTCCCTATAGTCCTGGCGGGAGATCATAGCACTGCAGCGGGAACTATCATGGGAATCAAAGCTGCCGATCCAGACAAGCGATTGGGAGTAATCTGGATCGATGCACATGCTGATTTACACACCCCTTACACTACTCCATCTGGAAATATGCATGGTATGCCATTGGCGATGGTTTCGCAGGAGGACAACTTGGTCTGCCAGGTAAATGAGCCCTCCGAAGAGACCCTGGCCATATGGAAAAAAATCAAAACCATAGGTGGAGACTTTCCTAAAATCATCCCAAGCGATATCGTATTTATCTCCGTACGTGATACAGAAGCTCCCGAAGACCACCTGATTAAAAACCATGGAATCAAAAACTTCAAGACCCACGAAGTAAGGCAGAGAGGTATAGACCAAATCGCTGAAGAAGCACTCGGAGTATTAAAGCATTGTGATCAGATCTATATTTCCTTTGATGTGGATAGCCTGGACAGCTCTATCTCAGTAGGAACTGGCACACCGGTTCCCGATGGACTCACGGTGCAGGAAGCAATCGAATTAAACGTAAAACTCATCCAGGACAAGCGTGTCTGCTGCTGGGAAATCGTGGAAGTAAACCCTACCCTAGACTCGGAAAATGTAATGGCGGAAAACGCTTTCGAAGTCCTCGAAGCAACAGTGAAAAGTTTAGTGGATAACTTCTGAAATGGGAACCGCAAAGCCCACAGAGGATAACACAGAGAGCGCAAGAATTAATTTATACCTTAATTTCATCGTAAAATTTAAACTGGTTTTTAAAAATTTGCGCTAAAATGATAGATAGTTATGATTTGGCTTATGAAAATGACTTAGCAACCAAAGTGATAGGAATCGCTATGGATGTTCACACACAATTAGGGCCTGGATTGTTAGAAAATGCATATAAGCAAGCATTGGCATTCAAGCTCAAAAGTGAAGGACTGTTTCATTGAAGTGGAAAAGAAAATGCCATTAATTATTGATGGAATAAAATTAGAAAATGGGTACTGCATTGACATATTAGTCGAAAGAAAGCTAGTTTTGGAGCTGAAAGCTGTAGAAAGAACCACAGATACTCATTTTGCACAAACCCTCAATTATGTAAAGCTTGGCAAATTCAAATTAGGTCTTTTGATTAATTTCAATGTCCCTAGACTTAAACTTGGGATAAAAAGAGTAATAAATACTAAATAATAGCACTTACAAAATCCATAGTGGCCTCTGTGTTAGCCTCTGTGCTCTCTGTGGTTAAAAAATATGAACATACAAGAATCAATACATACCGGCATTCAGCTTGCCTTCCAGAATATCTTCAACCATGATCTGCCGATGGATCAGATCAGCCTGGCACCTACCCGCAAGGAATTTGAAGGTACCTACACCTTTGTGGTTTTTCCTTATCTGAAAGTTTCCAAGGCCACACCGGAAGCAACTGCAAACCTGATCGGTAAATACCTTAAGGAAAATGTGGACGTAGTCGCTGGATTCAATGTGGTGAAAGGTTTTCTAAATCTTGAGCTGGATAACATGGTCTGGGTAAATGTCTTTCAGAAGCTTTTTGCAAATAAAAACATAGGTCAGCTTCCGGCCAATGGTCAAAAAGTAATGGTTGAATACTCCTCCCCCAACACCAACAAACCCTTACACTTAGGACACTTACGAAATAACTTTTTAGGCTTTGCGGTAGCCAACATCCTGGAAGCAAATGGATATGAAGTAATCAAAGCCAATTTGGTGAATGACCGGGGAATCCATATTTGCAAATCCATGGTGGCCTACCAACATTTTGGAAATGGAGAAACACCAGAATCCTCAGGATTGAAAGGAGATCATCTGGCGGGAAAATACTATGTGATATTTGACCAGAAATATAAAGAACAGATCGCTGAACTAAAGGCAAATGGCCAAGGTGAAGAGGAAGCCAAAAAGAATGCTCCTCTCTTACTTGAGGCTCAGGATATGCTTCGCAAATGGGAAGCCAATGACGGGGAAGTCGTGGCACTCTGGAAGAAAATGAATGAATGGGTTTACGCCGGTTTCGAAAAAACCTACCAGCGTATGGGAGTGAGCTTCGACCAGTACTATTACGAATCAAACACCTATTTACTTGGCAAAGATATCGTAGCTGAAGGTCTGGAAAAAGGAGTTTTCTACACAAAAGAAAACGGTTCAGTCTGGGTAGATCTGACAGACGAAGGTTTGGACGAAAAACTGGTGCTCCGTGGTGATGGCACCTCTGTTTACATCACTCAGGACATGGGCACCGCAGATTTAAAATACAAAGATTTTGGCATCAATAAATCTGTATATGTAGTTGGAAATGAACAAGATTACCACTTTGATGTATTGTTTAAGATTATGAGGAAGCTCGGCCGCCCATATGGTGATGGCTTGTATCATTTATCTTATGGCATGGTGGATTTGCCTACCGGCAAAATGAAGTCCCGTGAAGGAACAGTGGTGGATGCTGATGACCTGATGCAGGAAATGATAGATACTGCCGCAGCACACACTCAGGAATTGGGGAAAATCGATGGGTTTAACGAGGCACAAGCAAAAGAACTTTATGAGACATTAGGTCTAGGTGCCTTAAAATACTTTTTGCTAAAAGTAGATCCGAAGAAGCGTATGCTTTTCAATCCACAAGAGTCCATAGAGTTCCAGGGAAACACAGGTCCTTTTATACAATATTCCCATGCCAGGATCGCTTCTATCCTCAGAAAAGCTGAACAGATCGGAGTAAGTTATGACAATTCGGATTTTTCCGGACTTAGTAAGATCGAGGATCCCGAATCCAGCCTAATTTACTTGCTCAATGATTTTGAGAAGAAGATAAGTCAAGCAGGATTGGATTATTCCCCCTCAGTTTTAGCACAATACTTATTTGATTTAGCGAAGGAGTACAATAGATTCTACGCAGAACTTCCTATATTTCTGGAGAATGATCCTAATATCCTCGCATTTCGGGTAGCTCTCTCAGCACATACTGCCAAAACCTTGAAAAAAGGAATGAAACTATTAGGAATAGCTGTACCAGAAAGAATGTAATTATGAAAAATCTAGTATTCTTAGGCTGTCTGTTATTGCTCGTGAGTGCCTATGCTATCAGTAAAAGCCATGCCTCCAAATCAAAAGCGAATTCAAAATCGGATAGCATCATGTCAAAATCATTTTATGATTTCTCGATGAAAGACCTGAATGGAAAGGAAGTCTCATTCAGTTCCTACAAAGGCAAAAAAATAATGGTGGTAAATGTGGCATCCAAATGCGGCTATACCCCACAATATGAAGCACTTCAGAAATTATATTCAGAAAACAGCGACAGGTTGATCATCCTAGGCTTTCCTGCCAATAATTTTGGAGGTCAGGAACCTGGCTCTAACGAGGAAATCAAATCTTTTTGCTCGGAAAATTACGGTGTGACTTTCCCCATGTTTGAAAAAGTATCCGTGAAAGGTTATGACAAGCACCCGATCTTCAGATGGCTTTCAGATGCTGGGCAAAACGGATGGAATAACGAAGAACCTAGCTGGAATTTCTGCAAGTATGTACTAAATGAGAATGGTGAATTAATCAAATATTTTCCTTCCAAAGTTGATCCTTTAGATCAGGAAATCATCGATATCATCAACTCATAATCAGAACTTTTCTACCGAGTGATACAATCCATAAATACTAAAAAAGAAGCCTGGCTGCATGCAGTCAGGCTTCGTACTTTACCACTTGCGCTGGCCAGCATCTTTGGTGGCTCTTTTCTTGCAGCTTATCATGGGGTTTTCCGATGGGAAATTTTACTCTTTGCTTCGCTTACCACCATCTTTCTACAGATTCTTTCAAACCTATCCAATGACTATGGAGACACGATCCACGGAGCTGACCATGAGGACAGGCAGGGGCCGGTAAGAGCCGTACAGTCCGGGTTGATTTCGCTTCCTGAAATGAAGAGAGCCATGTATCTTTTTGGAGCCCTGGCATTGATCTCAGGGTTGGTTTTACTTTACCTTGCTGTACAGGATTGGATGTTGTTTGGGATATTTCTTGCATTGGGGATGGCAGCTATATGGGCTTCTATTTCTTATACATCTGGAAGCAATCCGTATGGATATTCGGGGTTTGGTGACATCTCCGTCTTTCTATTCTTTGGATTGTTGGGGGTTTTTGGCACCTATTATCTGCATAGTCTTGCTTGGGACAGTGCTATCATCTGGATTGGAATTGCTCTGGGACTATTCAGCACAGCAGTGCTAAATATCAATAATATCAGGGATATAGAATCCGACACTGTAGCTGGAAAAAAATCCATTCCAGTCAGAATAGGTAAAAAAGCTGCCATTATTTACAATTGGTTTTTGATCCTGGGAGGCAACTATTGCTTGTTGATGTTCGCTTATAGCACGAATGAATGGACCTCTCTGCTAGCACTGGCTGTTTTCCCGATTATGGTCAAAATCGGGTTAGCTGTGCAAAAAGGAAAAGATTCCGCCGAAATCGATCCAAACCTGAAAAAAATGGCTATCTCCACCTTATTCTGGGTTATTCTCTTTGGAGTAGGTTTGGTTTTTTTAGCAAAAAGCTGACAAAAGTCCTTTTCTAATCTTTGAATTTGGGGTAATTTGGCATAAACCAACAAGCTTTAACCATGACCAAAGTACTTATTCCATTTGATTTCTCAGAGCAAGCTCAAAACGCACTACAGTTTGCCACAAATTTATCAGCTAAGTTTGAAAATGTGCAGATCACGGTTTTGCACGTTATTGAGGTTCCCGCCTCTACCGGAATGGGTACTATGGGCGGAGGTGAGATGATTCCAGAATATGAAAACCAGATGTTCTTCATAGAACTTATGGATCGTCGGAAGCAGCAGTTCCGGGAAATGGAATCCAAGTATGCAGGAAACAGCTATGCATTCAGTACTAAAATAGTACTAGGCAATGCTTTCCAGAGTATCTCCTCAGCGATACAGCAGGAAGATCCTGATTTAGTAATCATGGGATCCAAGGGATCCAGTGGATTGGAAGAAGTCCTGATCGGTAGCAATACAGAAAAGGTAGTCCGTACTTCCCACTGTCCTGTGGTCACAGTAAAGGCTGCTGTAGATCCGGCAAATTTCAAAAAGATTGTATTTGCCAGTGATTTCCGTGAGGATCAGGACGAACTCGCACATAGACTGAAAAATCTCCAAAAATGGTTTGATGCCGATCTCTATTTGGTGATTATCAATACACCGGGAAGTTTTGAAACAACAAGGGAATCTGCTGCCAGAATCAAAAAATTTGCTGCTAAGTATGAAATCGAACACGCTGTGGCAGAGATTTACAATTCCAATTCTGAAGAAGCCGGCATAGTGGAGTTTGCTGAAGACATTGACGCTGACCTGATTGCTATGGCTACCCATGGCAGAACCGGGTTAGCACACCTATTCACCGGATCCATTGCAGAGGATGTGGTAAACCATGCTAAGCGTCCCGTTTGGACATTTAAAACTAAGTAATTGAGCTTATAAACTATATATCAGGCTGTCTCAAAGGTGGTAATGTCGCATATGATCCCAGTGGGAAGCAAACCGAAATTGGCTTTAAAAGCATATTAAATGCTTCGGATTCGCTAAGCTAGACAAGAAAATATAACCATGAGACAGCCCCTTTTTTATTATAAAAATGGCAAAAAGAAATAACGACTGGAAAAAACGTGATGGCGTGGTGTATTCCACCAGTGATGAATTTGAATTTCAGACCGGAAGCGACGAGACGGAGGATGCTCTTCCTGCTAATCAGCAAAACTTAAAAGTAATGCTGGACAAAAAAGCCCGTGCGGGCAAAAAAGTAACTTTAATCGAAGGCTTTGTCGGAAGCGATGAAGATTTAAAGGAATTAGGAAAAATGCTTAAAAATAAATGTGGTGTGGGCGGGTCTGCGAAAGATGGAGAAATCCTTATACAAGGAGACCACAGAGACAAAGTAATTCAAGTTCTCCAGGCTTCTGGCTATAAAGCCAAGAAATCCGGTGGATAATCTTCTATTCATCCGATAGATTCCTTACATCCACACTTACTTTCATTTCCTGTTCACTACCGCTATACACAATGCCTTTCAAGGGGGTAACATCCGCAAAATCCCTACCCACTGCCACACGCACATGCTTATCACTAACCAAAAGATTGTTGGTGGCATCAAATTCCACCCAGTCATGTCCAGGAATATATAAAGCTATCCAGGCATGAGAGGCATCTGCCCCTACCAACTTTGGCTTGCCCGGAGGAGGTAAAGTCTCTAGATACCCACTCACATATCTAGCTGCCAAACCTATAGCTCTCAAGCAAGCCAAGGAAAAGTGAGCAAAATCCTGACAAACGCCTTTCTTGTGCTTAAAAACCTTCTCCAGAGGTGTGCTGATATCTGTAAATCCAGGGGTAAATGCAAAATCCTTGAATATCCTGGTATTGAGATCAAGCATCGCCTCCATGATAGGACGGCCAGCGGTAAATGATTTTAAAGCATATTCGGTTATACCATCCACAAATTGAACATGGTTCGATTCCAGATAATATTGACGAATATCCACAGGAGTGGAAGTAGTGTGAAGCAGAGCGACTACTTTCTCCCACGGCATAGTTTCTTGAGCTTTAAGACCTATCCAGGCGGGAATACTTAAATCTACTATGCTCCGTGATCTTACACTTAGATTTTTATGAGATCTTTCGACAGAAAAATAGAGGTATTTATTTCCGAAAAAATCCACTCTTTCTAGTTCGGAACTTGGTTTTGGACTGATCTCACAGCTGTAGTGCTCCACCTTCTGAAAAGTAAGATCTACTGGAATCTGAAACATCAAATTATGACAAAGTGTAGCTGGAAACTCGTAAATATAATCCGTGGTGTGAATGATCTGATATTTCATATGATTATAATTAGTCTTTTAAAGGCCATATGGAATCTCGCAGCGATTATAATCATGCCTGTGTGTGACTTTTTAGTCATGCTCGATTTCATGTTTTTCTTTTGTTCTGTAAATAAGAGTTTTACGTTTTGATACG
>CBFGUY010000148.1:0-9977 GCA_965651895.1 uncultured Algoriphagus sp.
GAGGCCGAAATCAGGAAATCGGCCTCTATTGAATAAAAAAGGCTGTCTTCAATTACCAAACATCAATATGAGACAGCCTCTTTTTTATTGCCTAATTATCAAGTTCATATTTTAGCGTCTTCCCTTTCTGCACAGCAGGCAAGCCTTCACTCATCCAGAGTGGTGCAGGAGCCCCTTTGAGGTAATGATCAAAGAACTGGCTTAAGCGAACAGAAAGATCCTTTCTGTTCTTGCGTTTGACAAGATTATGGTCTTCTCCGTTGTACTGTAACAACCATGCCGGACTACCCAGTCTTTTCAAGGCCATAAACATCTCTATCCCCTGATACCACGGCACAGCACCATCTTCGTCGTTATGCATTATGAGTACAGGAGTCTTTACCCTATCCATAAAAAAGAGCGGGGAGTTCTCTATATAGTAAACAGGTCTTTCCCAAAGGGTACCTCCTATTCTAGACTGCGTTTGCTCATACTGGAACATGCGGCTCATTCCTGTACCCCATCTGATCCCCCCATATGCTGAAGTCATGTTTACCACCGGGGCTCCTGCGCCTGCTGCTTTGAACATATCTGTCTGAGTGATGAGGTAAGCGACCTGATATCCACCCCAGCTCTGTCCTTGGATAGCCATGTTGTCGGCATCTACAAAACCTCTTGCAACAATAGACTGTACCCCAGGAATAATGCAACTGTAGGCACTAGGGCCCGGGAGGCCCAATTTGTAGGTGATATCCGGCACAAAAACCAGGTAATCATTACTTACAAAATATGGAATATTGATGGTAGAAGCACTTGGTGCCGGAGCCCTGTAATTATGCAATCCATCACTGTTCCGTTCATAGAAATACACCATCATCGGATACTTTTTGGAGGAATCAAAATTTTCAGGTTTAAAAAGCAATCCCTGTAAAGATTCCCCGTCGTTGGTCATGTAATCAACTAATTCTACAGATCCCCAATTGACATTAGCTTGCTGAGGATTGAGATTTGATACTTTTTTGAGGTTTTTGAAAGTCAGGTCGCCCAAATACAAATCAGGATTTTCCGTATAAGTTGATCTATTGAGAAAAACCTCCTGGCTCTCTTTTGCTTTTGTCAATCCATAATACCTGTTGGCAGACATAATCAACTGTTTAGGGGCTGAAGTCCCATCAAAGGAGCCTGTAAAATATCCGGAGTCCTTGGTCTTCTCATTAAAAGCAGATAAAAGCAATTGTCCGTCAGGATTTACACCCTTTTCCTCAGGATCCAGGTTTTGTCTTCTAAATACCGTTTGGGATTTCCTCCCTGCTCCTTGAGTTAGGTTTACAGCTTGTTTTGGGTCTTTAGGATCTATTTTCCAGACATCAAATCTATCATAAACCAAAAAACCATTGTCACCTTCCATCCAGCCTGCACTTCCATAGCTGCCCGGCAAAGAAGGAGAATCATGCAATTCATTGTGAAAAACAACAGAAAGTTCTTTCGTAAGGTTGATCTTCAAATCCTCAGCTACGTCATACGCCACCCAGCTGCTATCACGTGAATCATACCAGTACACATATTTCCCTTCAGGAGAAATAGACGGATAGCCAGAAGCATCCCGTTCAATCAAAGTCTTTTTACCGCTAGCAAAGTCAACTAAATACAAGTCTCTCCCAGTCTGTATATTCCAGCTATAATTGATTCTATAAGGTGCATCTGTCCAGGCCAGCCCAAAATCCCGTTCGACTTTTGATTCCAAAATGACATTTCTCACTTCCGGATCAGCGAGTTGGGTAATCTTGTCGTTGGTAAGGTCAATGGTAGCCAAATAAGAGAACTTCTCTTCCCTATTCTTATTTTTGAGTTGCATAGGTTGAATCTCCGAATCTTGCCAACCCCAAATATCCAAGCTGACCCGATCTTCGTCCAATATGGTAGTATCACTTTCATAGCTGTAATCCACATAATCAGGGGCTACTCCAAAAAACAGGCGTTTTTCGTCTTCGGAAAATTTAAGATTTCCGTTTCCGCTTACAATTCCTTTTTCTAATAATCCTTCAGATTCTTTTGTCACAATTTCTTTTACTTCAGATCCGGAGGTTTCTACAAGGAAAAGGGAATGATAAGGTTTCTTTGACTTAATAGAGTCATCTGTAGTAAGGTAAGCAAGGTATTTTGCCTCAGGGGAGAAGGTAACCTCTGTATAGGCAGTCATTCCTTCGGAAAGCAATTTGCTCTCCCCTGTGGTAAGACTAAGCAGATAAATAGCAGCATTATCCAGTGTATCTTCTTCTGCTAATTCATAATGTAAGAAATCGCCATTCTTAGAAAATCCGTAAGACTTGACCCTGTCAAAATCATAATTTACAGAGCCATCAAGTGTCCTGACGGTAAGTTTTGTCCCTTCCGTCTTTTTAGGTTTTTCTGCTTTAGCTGTACTATCGACTTCAGCGTCTTTTTTAGCATCTTCTTTCTCCTTTTCAGCCTTTTCAAAATGGATGGCAATCCAGCTCCCTGATTTCTCAGGCATTCCAAATGACTTTACTCTGGGCAGTTTTTCGAGTTGATTTTCAGCCAAATTATAAATAAAAAGACTATCGCAAGGCATCTCTTCCTTTTTGGTCTTTTTCAGTTTAAGCACATATACGGAATCTTTTTCCGGTACAATTTTGCCTACCGCAAACGCTCCATCAGGAGAAAAGTCAAAAGATGACGCTCTGGGAATTACTTTCCGCTTAGCTGGATCTTTGAAAGGGAAAAGTTCAATGCGGCTATCTCCGTCCTGAGGAGAAACCTGGAACCCCACCCATCGACCATCGTCCGTGATTTTCTGAGAAGCCAACCTCTCCCAACCGTCATAATCGGCATGAGTCAGTGGTCTCTTTTCTTGTGCTACTAGCGATTGAAAACTTAAGAACAATACAATAAGTACAATCGCCGACCTTTTTATTTCCATAGTCAATCTGATTTATTAAAGCGCTCTGATTCTGTAGTTCTATCCGATTAATCTTCTAAAAATTTTGAGAAACCGGCTGTCAAATACCTGCCAAAGGTAAAAACACCTGAGTTTGGTACGCTAACCGCTTAAAAAAAAACCAGGGATCAAAGTTATGATAAAGTAGAAAAAGTTGGACTAGGAGGCTTGCTTCCTCAGCTAGACCATTATCAGATTGTCAGAAGTGCCCTATGCATCCATCAATTAAATACTCTGTAGGTGCTTTAAGCAATGGAAAAAAACGAAACTACTATTTCTTGATAACTATTTCGAATGTCTGCGGAGTGTAAAAATCATAACCAGGGACGGGTTTACAAGCCGGCAATCTCCTAAATACATAATCCAGCCTCTCTTTCAAACCTCTGTCAACTTTACCCAACACCTCGAAACCACTTAGTTCCCCCTTGGAATCCACTTGAAGATGAATCTTCACTTCGTCAATTCTGGCGGATTTTTTTGTCCTGAATAAAAAAGGAGAATAACTATCAATAATTTCCAGAGTATTTTCTGCCCAAATCCAGTGTGAGTTTAGAGTTCTGGCAAGTTCTTCTTCAGTAGTAGTAAGGGGAGAAAAAACCAAATCCGCAGGAGCTGAAACGTCAGAGGACATTACACTGTTTGCTACATTTCTAAGCTGGACGTGGTGGTACTCCACAAAATTTTTCTCCATATAAGAGCTCGGATTGGGTACCTGAGCCACTACAGATTTGCCTCCTATCGGCGCAAAAAGGAACAATGGCATGAACAACATGCTAAAAACCAAAGAATCTGATAAAGGCTGAATTAAACGCATCTGCTTAGAAGTATAAACACAAAAATACATTAATATAATTTTCAAATACAATATTTTGCATTATAAAAATTCAATGGGAAACAAAAAAGTCTCGCCAGAAGCAAGACCCTTTTCAGAATATAAACCCAAATATAACTTTAGAGATTAAAAGTTTCAGATGAAATTAAACTAAAATTTGGAAATCAAAACGATACCGAACTTTAATTTGAAGTAATACTCCCAAGACAAAATATTCAACCGAACATCTATCTCGAATCCAAAGTAAGTGGTTTTTGGTTTTAATTACAAATTGAAAAAAAAATTTTGCAATATTTTGAACAATTTCTAATTTACAGGCAGATTCATTAACAATCATCCAAAATCACTCGATAAAAATGGACAAAATTTTAGATATCGATAACATAGACTTGAAGATCATCTCCCTGCTCAACGAAGATGCCAAGACTCCTTATACCGAAATCGCAAAAAAAGTCTTTGTATCCTCCGGTACCGTTCATGTACGCATGAAAAAACTAGAGGATATGGGCATCGTCAAAAGTGCCACCTTGAATATTGACTTTTCTAAACTCGGATACGATATATCAGCCTTTCTCGGCATTTACCTGGAAAAAAGTTCTCTCTATGATACTGTCATCGAAAAACTCAAAACAATTTCTGAAGTAGTGAGTGCTTACTATACCACAGGGAATTATTCAATTTTTGCCAAGATCATCTGCAGGGACACCAATCACTTGAGGTTGGTATTGGACAATATTCAAAAAGTAGAAGGAATAGACCGTACCGAAACACTGATCGTACTCGAAGAATCGATCAACAGACCCATTCAGTTTTTTGACAAGGAAAAATAAGCCAATTAAGATTAAATCTAAATAAAATACTTGGGCTATTATATTAATTATTAAAAGTATTGAACCATCAATACTTTTTTTTTGTAAAGTCCATGTAGAGTGGACAGAAAAGGCGTTTTCTATTGAGGAAAGGAATACCCGATAGAATTATCCAATGGGTAAAAACATGGAAATTTCATTATATGTTGTACCTTCGCCATTAAAATGTAATTAGTCTAAATAACTCAGCAACAATGAGCAAAGACAATCAGATTTTAGAAGAACTAACATCAAAAGAATACGAACACGGATGGTCAGTAAATTACGAAGCCGATGAGGCTCCCGTAGGCCTTACTGAAGACACCATACGATGGATATCTGCAAAAAAAGAAGAACCACAATGGCTTCTTGATTGGAGATTGAAAGCGTTCAAAACCTGGGAGGCAATGATTGAGCCTAAATGGGCAAATGTCCACTACCCAAAAATTGACCTACAGTCTTTAAAATATTATTCTGCGCCTAAACAGTCCAGTAAACCAAAGAGTCTTGATGAAGTAGATCCTGAATTACTGGATATCTATAAACGTCTGGGAATTAATCTAAATGAACAGAAGAGACTGCAGGGCATCGCTGTCGATGCTGTGTTGGATTCAGTTTCTGTTGCCACCACCTTCAAAGGAACTCTATCCAAATTGGGAATAGTCTTCTGCTCATTCAGTGAGGCAGTAAAAGAACACCCTGAACTGGTGAAAAAATATCTGGGTTCAGTAGTACCTATGACCGACAACTACTATGCGGCTTTAAATTCCGCTGTATTCTCTGACGGGTCATTTTGCTATATCCCCAAAGGTGTCAGATGTCCGATGGAGCTTTCCACCTATTTCCGGATCAATGCGGCCAACACCGGCCAGTTTGAGAGAACACTCATCGTGGCAGAAGATGAATCCTACGTATCTTACCTAGAAGGATGTACTGCCCCACAGCGTGATGAAAACCAACTCCACGCCGCAGTGGTAGAAATCTACGCCGGAGCGCATGCAGAAGTGAAATATTCTACGGTACAAAACTGGTTCCCAGGAGACAAAGAAGGCAGAGGCGGGATTTACAATTTCGTGACCAAGCGTGGTATCTGCGCAGGCGACTTCTCCAAAATATCGTGGACGCAGGTGGAAACCGGCTCCGCAGTGACCTGGAAATATCCATCTTGCATTCTAAAAGGCGATAATTCAATCGGTGAATTCTATTCTGTGGCGGTAACCAACAACTACCAACAAGCAGATACAGGAACGAAAATGATTCACATTGGTAAAAACACCAAATCAAGAATCGTTTCCAAAGGTATCTCTGCAGGAAAATCCCAAAACTCTTATAGAGGTCAGGTGCAGGTAATGAAACGTGCTACCAATGCCCGAAATTTCTCTCAGTGTGATTCCCTATTGATGGGAGACCGCTGCGGCGCCCACACTTTTCCTTACATAGACATACACAACTCATCCGCCAAAGTAGAGCACGAAGCTACCACTTCCAAAATCGGAGAAGATCAGCTGTTCTATTGCAACCAGCGAGGTATTGCCACTGAAGATGCAGTAGCCTTGATTGTCAATGGATATGCCAAAGAAGTCTTGAATCAGCTACCAATGGAATTTGCTGTGGAAGCACAGAAGCTACTAGCACTTACCCTGGAAGGTTCAGTTGGGTAAAGGGATTTGAGATTAGAAATTTCTGATTTGAAATTATGGCAACTCTCACTCGCTTTGAAGATTTAGACATCTGGAAAAAGGCTAGAGAATATTGTAAGATAATCTTCTAACCAAGAAGGAAGGTTTTAAGAATGATTTCAGTTTGAAAAATCAAATCAACTTCTCTTCTAGTTCTATTATGGACAATATAGCTGAAGGCTTTGAGAGGGAAGGAAATAGAGAATTTATTCAATTTCTGAGTATTGCAAAAGCATCAGCAGGAGAGTCAAGATCCCAACTATATAGAGCTTTTGACAGAAACTACATTACCGAAGTAACACTAGAAGAAACTAGTAGGAAAAGTATAGAAATCAGTAAATCTATTTCTGGCTTTATAAAATATTTAAAAGACAGTGAGATCAGGGGAAACAAGTTTAAAAGCTAAAAATAAGGTTGCCCCAATTTCAAACATCAAATGTCAAATTTAAGATTATGTTAAGTATAAAGAATTTGCACGCCTCTATCGAAGGGACTCCTATCCTCAGAGGTATCAATTTAGAAGTAAAAGCCGGTGAAGTCCATGCGATCATGGGGCCTAATGGTTCTGGAAAATCCACTCTTGCCTCAGTTTTGGCAGGTAGAGAGGAATATGAAGTGACAGATGGCACTGTTACTTTCAAAGAAAAAGACCTTCTGGATCTTTCTCCGGAAGACAGGGCTAGAGAAGGTGTATTTTTGGCATTCCAATATCCTGTTGAAATACCCGGAGTGAGCTCTACTAACTTTCTGAGAACTGCAGTAAACCAAGTAAGGGAATATCGTGGAGAGGATCCATTGGACGCAGTGAAATTCCTTACACTGATGAAAGAAAAGATGAAGCTGGTGGAGATGGATCAGAAGTTATTAAGCAGGGCATTGAATGAAGGTTTCTCTGGTGGGGAAAAGAAAAGAAATGAGATTTTCCAGATGGCTATGCTGGCTCCTACCCTTTCTATTCTAGATGAAACTGATTCAGGGTTAGATATCGATGCGCTACGCATTGTATCACACGGTGTAAACCAATTAAAGTCGAAAGACAATGCTACGATCGTGGTGACTCACTACCAAAGATTATTGGACTACATCATTCCAGATTTTGTCCATGTACTGTATAAAGGACAGATCGTGAAGTCAGGAACTAAAGAGCTTGCCCTGGAGCTAGAAGAAAAAGGATACGACTGGATCAAAGACGAAGTCGATTCCAAAGCTACAGTCTGATTTTCATTCTAAAACATTACTCATGAGTACGCTTATTAAGCAAGATATACTTGTGGAATTATTGGAAAATGTAGGTCAAGGCTTTGAAAAGGCTAGAACTGCAGGAAAGGAAGCTTTCCATGCCCAAGGATTCCCTACTAATAAATCAGAGGAATATAAATTCACCCCGATCACTAAAAAGATCGAAAGCAGCATTCAAAATTTCGCTTCCGCTGGAGCTTTTGAAGTAAGTGCGGAACAGGTGAAAGCAAACGTATTCGAAGGTTTTGAAGGAGACGTTTTGGTATTTGCCAACGGTCATTTTCAGCCATCCCTTTCTTCGCCTATTGAAGGAGTGGAAATTGCACTACTTTCCGAAAAGGTAAATACCCCGATTGGAAGTGTAGCCAAACCTGAAAAAGATCCTTTTTGTGCACTGAACCAAAGTGCTTTTGAAGGGGGAATATTTATTTCTATCCCTAAGAAAGCCCAGGTACAAAAGCCAATTCTTTTGTTGAACTTCTACAAAGCCAATAATGGCCAAGTGATCCAGCCAAGGATATGGATAGAAGCGGGGGACTTTGCTGAGGCAACATTCATCACCCACAGTGTAAACCTTAGTGACACGCCATACTTTGTCAACAAGGTAGTAGAAGTAAGAGGCGGACTGAATACACAGCTTCGCTACTACAAGCTACAAAACGAAGATAAAAAAGCTATAGAGGTCAGCACCATAGAGACTGACATCCAAAAGGATGGGAGATTTACTTCGGTGACTATTTCACTTTCAGGAGAATTGGTCAGAAATAATCTCAGTCTAAATATTCTTGGAAGTAATTCCGAAGGAAATATGTATGGGCTGTATCTGCTTAATGGCAAATCTCATGTGGATAACCACACCAATGTAGACCATACTGTGGCTCATGCCGAATCAAATGAGCTGTATAAGGGAATATTGGCAGACAGTTCCCGCGGTGTCTTCAATGGAAAAATCTTTGTAAGACAAGATGCCCAGAAGACAAATGCCTTCCAGCAAAACAACAACATCCTGCTATCAGAGGACGCTGTGGTAAACACGAAACCACAATTGGAAATATGGGCAGATGACGTAAAATGCTCTCACGGATGCACTACAGGTCAGTTGGACGAAGAAGCATTATTTTATCTTCAGGCGAGAGGTATAGCAAAAGATCAAGCGAAAGGACTGCTGTTGTACGCATTTGCGGGAGAAGTTTTAGAGTATATTACAGACGAGAGTTTCAAAGCCTATTGCATCGCGAAAGTGCAAGAACGTCTTGGAAGCAACTTCTAGAAATCAGCGTTAATGGGATTAGATATAGCAAGAATCAGGGAGCAGTTTCCAGTACTGAACCAAGAAGTGCATGGCAAACCTTTGGTGTATTTTGACAATGCTGCTACTACCCAAAAGCCCCAGTCTGTATTAGATGCATTGACAAACTACTACAGCAAGGATAATTCAAACATACATCGTGGCGCCCATGCACTGGCAGATAGGGCCACGCGATATTATGAAGAGACACGGGAAGTCATTATGCGTTTCATTAATGCACGTGAATCTGCAGAGATAATTTTCACCAAAGGCACTACCGAAGGAATCAACTTGGTTGCTTCGACTTTCGGGAGAAAATTCATAGGCAAAGGTGATGAAATTATCATTTCTGCGCTGGAGCACCACTCCAATATTGTCCCATGGCATATGCTCTGTGAGGAAAAAGGTGCAATCCTGAAAGTAATTCCGATCAACGAAGCCGGTGAGCTTATTTATGAGGAATTCGAGAAACTTCTCACACCAAATACCAAGCTTGTCAGCATAGTGCACGCCTCCAATGCCCTAGGCACAGTCAATCCCGTAAAAAAAATAATTGAAGCTGCACATGCAGTTGGAGCCAAGGTGCTTTTGGATGGAGCCCAAAGCTCCAGTCACTTACACATAGATGTGCAGGATCTTGACTGCGATTTCTTTGCATTCTCTGCCCATAAGCTATACGGGCCTACTGGCCTTGGCTGCCTATATGGAAAAAGAGAAATTTTTGACTCTATGCCACCGTATCAAGGAGGCGGAGAGATGATCAAAGAAGTCACTTTTGAAAAGACTACTTACAACGAAATCCCATTCAAATTCGAAGCCGGCACCCCAAATATAGCAGATGTAATTGCCTTTAAATCAGCTCTTGAATTTATCAATGGACTAGGAAAAGATGCAATCAAGGCTCACGAAGATGAGTTACTTCGCTATGCAAACGAACTTCTGTTACCAATCAAAGGTTTTGTGCCTGTAGGAACGGCTAAGGAAAAAGTAAGTGTAGTCTCATTCAACATCAATGCGATGCATCCCTATGATGTAGGAATGATGCTGGACGCTAACGGCATTGCAGTCAGAACCGGGCATCACTGCACGCAGCCGTTAATGAAAAGACTTGGAATCGAAGGAACTGTAAGAGCGTCATTTTCCGTTTACAATT
>CBFGUY010000149.1:0-9942 GCA_965651895.1 uncultured Algoriphagus sp.
TGCAGGGGATGGATTGCAAATATCAGAGCCGCAAAGAAGGCGTAAATCATTGCCTTTTTAGTATCGGTGTGGGGTAGAAGTACTGCAGTCAGTTTTTTGACAATAAAAAAGACCAGCACCGTACTGCCCCAATGGACAAGAAGGCATGCAACATGAAAAGCAGTGGCATCCATGCCAAAGAGCCCGGCAATCCCCAGATAGAATACCGAATTGACAGGAGAATATTGCTGCTGCCAAAAGTGGGTGAAGTGGTACCTGATATCCTGTAATGTAGCACCATTTACAAGTGGATTTTGCAGCACCTGCCAGGTATCGTCCCAGTCTAGCTGAAAATCATTGGAAAATGTAGGCAGGAATGCAATGACAGTGATCCCTGATAGTATTAAAATGAGTTTATAGGAATTGACCCAAGATGCAGACCAAGTGTCAGAAAGAATAGTTGACCGGTAGGATGTAAAGTTGCCCATACGAAAAATTGTTGAATCTAAAATTAGAAAAAGAATATTTTAATTAATCGGACAAAATCGGACAAAATCGGACAAAATCTATTTTATCTGTATGATAATGAGGGGGTATCTATAAAATAAGTTTGAAAAAACCTGAAATTCTGTTTACATTAGGTCTATTAGTTCATAAGCAATATCCCAATTTTAATTTTTAATTTTTTTATGGTACAAAAAGCCAAAACCCGACAGCAGATCGCAGATGAATATGGGATTTCTGTCAAAACACTTTCCCGCTGGATCAGAAAACGAAATCTCCCGATTAAGAATGGGCTTCTCACTCCGATAGAGCAAGAGATTATTTATGAAGCTTTTGGTTTACCACCCCATGCAAACAAATAAGGGTGCCTGATGTTTTGACCTTGTGGATTTGCCGCTTATATTTAGGTTATGAATCCTACACCAAGAACTTTCGTACATCATTCTTATCACCATTCTCAATGAAGGGATAGGATGACTATGCGTTTTTGGTTAAAAATAGATAGAGGCCTATTCCCAGCGGAATGGGCTTTTTTGTTTCTAGCGCTATGCTGCTTCTCCAGAAGCAGCAGGAATTAACAAGGATTGGGTGGTTTGTGAGACACAAACCACGGCGGAGAAATGTAGGATAAGAAGCAAGTATTGAAATTCAGTCCGGCTTCTGGAGAAGCAGGACAACGGGCGGAGCAAGACAACTGAAGGAAAGAATGTAGCGTCCACCTCTTTCCATAAATTGAGATCGCTTCGTCGTACCTCTTCGCGATGACGTAAAAATATAAGAACAGAATATACCCAAATACCATGAACATGAACACAAAACCGAAAAACTGGGTCTTTAGCGATCCGAGATTACAGAAACTCAGGCAGGAATACGAAGCCTACACTGCTGAGGACTTTAACGTCTGGAAGATCCTCTTTGAGCGGCAGATGCCCAATCTGCCCAAAGCAGCTTCCAAAGCATATCTGGAAGGCGTGGAGATTGTGGGGTTTACCCCTGATCGTATTGCCAACTTTGAAGAGCTGAACCGGATTCTTGCAAAAACCACCGGCTGGGAAGTGCATGTGGTGCCGGGGCTGATTGACGATGATTTGTTTTTTGGCTTATTGAACAACCGAAGATTTCCTTCCTCTACCTGGCTGCGTAAAATGGAGCAGTTGGATTACCTGGAAGAGCCGGATATGTTCCATGATGCTTTTGCCCATATGCCGCTGCTGACAAATCAGCCTTATGTGGACTTCCTGGAAAAGCTTTCGGGAATTGCCCTGAAGCATATCGATAATCCCTATGCGATCCAGCTTTTGAGCAGGATTTACTGGTTTACCATTGAGTTTGGCTTAATAAAAGAGGATGGAGCGCTAAAAATATACGGTGCGGGCATCTTAAGTTCGGCAGGAGAGACTAAATTCAGCCTTTCAAATGAGCCCAAGCATTACGATTACGATGTACGGAGGATTTTGAACCAGGAATACTGGAAAGATCACTTTCAGGATAAATACTTTGTGATCGAGAGTTATGAGCAGCTTTACGAGTCGCTTCCGGAGATAGAGGAGGTACTTGATAAGCTGTTGTTGGATGGTGAGAAGTAAGTGGTGAGTTGTAAGTAGTAAGAGGTGAAAAGTGAAAAGTAAATAAAAATTGACCGAAGACAGGAGACTGAAGACCGAAGAATAGTACTTCCATCTTCCGTCTTCCGTCTTCCGTCTTCTAAAAATGAAAATAGCAGTAATAAAATATAACTCAGGCAACGTGCAGTCGGTGCTCTATGCCTTGGAAAGGCTAGGAGCAGAAGCCACACTGACGGATGATCCGGAACTGATCAAGGCAGCTGACAAAGTGGTTTTTCCCGGGCAGGGAGAGGCAAGCACTGCGATGAGATACCTGAAAGAGCGGAAGCTCGATCAGTTGATTTCTGAGATCAAGCAGCCATTTTTGGGAGTTTGCCTTGGGCTGCAGCTGCTCTGTGAGCATTCTGAAGAAAATGATACCCAGTGCTTAGGGATCTTTCCGGTAAAAGTGAAGCGCTTTGTGCCGGAAAATTCCCAGGAATTCAAAGTGCCCCATGTAGGCTGGAATGAATTGGAGAATTTGGCTGATAATCCGCTCTTACAAGATTTGCCGGTAAGTCCTTTTGTGTACTACGTGCATAGCTTCTATGCGGAGTTGAGTGAATACACCATTGCCCAGACACATTATATCCATGACTTCTCCGGCATCCTTCATAGGGATAATTACTATGCTATCCAGGCACACCCGGAGAAAAGCGGGCTGGTAGGAGAGAAGTTGTTAAGCAATTTCCTCAGTATTTAAAACCAATTAATTACGATATACGAAGTACAGTTATTGGCCTTTTGAGTCGATTCCACCTTACAACTTTGCCACTTTCCAACTCAATTTTCCAATTTTAAAATCTTCCAATCTTCCAATCCAATAAAAATGCAAATTATCCCAGCTATAGACCTCATCGGAGGGAAATGTGTCCGGCTCAGTCAGGGCGATTACAGCAGCAAAAAAGAATACCATGACGACCCTTTGGAGATGGCCAAGCGTTTTGAAGGTGCAGGAATTACACGGCTGCATTTAGTAGATCTGGATGGAGCCAAAGCCAAGAAAATTGTGAATTCCGATGTTTTGAAGCGGATCAGTTCCGGTACTAGTCTTCAGGTTGATTTTGGGGGAGGTATTCAGGCGGATGAGGAGATAGAAAAGGCTTTTGAACTGGGAGCAAAGCAAGTGACCGGGGGAAGTATAGCGGTGAAAAATGCTGCGTTGTTCCAAGCTTGGATCAAGAAATATGGATCAGAAAAGATCATCTTAGGGGCTGACGCAAAGGATAGAAAGATTGCAGTTGGGGGTTGGGAGGAGACTACCACGGTGGATTTGATTCCGTTTATCAAAGGCAATGTAGCCCAAGGCATCAGCTATGTGATTTGTACTGATGTGGCTAAAGATGGCTTGCTTCAAGGGCCTTCTGTGGAGTTGTACAAGGATATTTTACAGGAAATCCCAGGAGTGAAATTGATCGCAAGTGGAGGTGTTTCTTCTGTGAAAGATCTGGAAGAACTGGAAAAAATCGGTGTATATGGGACGATAGTGGGCAAGGCGTATTATGAGGGAAGAGTTACGCTGGAGGAATTGGCAGCTTTTTGCTGAAATAAGATTTACGAAGTACGATATACGAGATTGAACTGAACTTCAATTTTCAGATTCCAATCCAAACTTTATTAAGAGCTAAGTTTGTCTATTCAGATTAACACTAAAGAAGATCTCGTAAATCAAATTTCGTATCTCGTACTTTAAATCGTCGAATGATGAATATTGAATTAAATAAATCAGAAATCAGAATTCTTAAATCTGAAATCGAAAGATGTTAACAAAGAGAATAATCCCCTGCCTAGATATAAAAGAAGGACGCACGGTCAAAGGTGTCAACTTCGTAGAGCTACGGGATGCGGGTGATCCGGTTGAGTTGGCAAAAATCTACTCAGACGAGGGGGCGGACGAACTCGTCTTTTTGGATATTACTGCTACAGTGGATAAGCGGAAAACTTTGGCTGAATTGGTGACAAAAGTGGCCAAGGCCATTAATATTCCATTTACAGTGGGAGGCGGGATTTCTACCATTGAAGACGTGAAAGTGCTTCTCAATGCAGGTGCAGATAAAATTTCCATTAATTCTTCAGCAGTGAAAAATCCCCAGATCATCAATGAAATGGCTGCTGAATTTGGTTCCCAATGTATAGTCGTAGCTATAGATACCAGAAATGTGGATGGGATTGACTTTGTGCATACGCATGGGGGGAGACAAGCTACTTTGCTGAAAACCCAAGCATGGGCGCAAGAGGTATGTGACCGAGGTGCAGGAGAGATTTTATTGACTTCCATGGATCATGATGGCACTAAGGCAGGCTTTTCCAATGAGCTGCTTGCCGAGATATCATCAGCGCTCAGCATTCCGGTAATTGCTTCGGGTGGTGCCGGAACGATGTCACATTTCAAAGATGTTTTTACCTTTGGCAAAGCGGATGCTGCTTTGGCGGCAAGTATTTTCCACTTTAAAGAAATAGGAATTCCTGAGTTGAAAGGATATTTGGGAAGTGAAGGAATAAGTGTTAGAAAATAAAAAAGGCGCTAGACACAAGTATCTAGACATTAGATTTAAGACCCAAGATGCTAGAGTCAAGAATCAAGAAACGCTACTGGTGTCAAACCGGAAGTCGAGGTATACTTAGAAACGAATAATCAAGATCTTCCAGGTTTTCAAAACCTAGAAGGTCTAAAGAATAAGACATGAACATAGATTTTAAAAAAATGGATGGCTTGGTTCCGGCAATCGTGCAGGATGCACTTTCAGGCAAAGTCTTGATGCAAGGTTACATGAATGAGGAAGCTTTGGCAAAAACCAATGAAACCAAGATGGTGACTTTTTTCAGCCGAAGTAAAAACAGACTGTGGACCAAGGGGGAGACTTCCGGAAATTTTATGGAGTTGGTCTCTATAGCGGTGGACTGTGATGGGGATTCGATCTTAGTGAAAGCAAATCCACGTGGTCCCGTATGTCATACTGGAGCCGATACATGCTTTGAAGAAGCAAATACTTCGAAGACAGGCTTTATAGATCAGCTCAGAGCTATCATCAAAGACCGGAAAAACAATCCTTCAGATACTTCTTATACTGCTTCCCTTTTTGCCAAGGGCATCAATAAAGTAGCCCAAAAAGTGGGAGAAGAAGCCGTGGAGATCGTGATTGAGGCAAAGGACGATAACAAGGAGCTATTTATGGGAGAAGCGGCGGACTTGCTTTATCATTACCTGGTTTTATTGGAAGCCAAAGGATATGAGCTGGATGAGGTGATGGATGTGTTGATAGCACGGCATAAGAAGAAGTAAATGCTTTGTGGTAATTATACCAGGGTGTTTGTATCTCAGGGGTTGAATAAATTCAGCCCTTTTTTTATGTCTAAGTAGAATTCCGTAACTTTTTATTTGATTATTACTATCGAAAATAACTTTCAGAATCATTCATCCTGTTTTAAAGAACGCTACATAGTTCACTGATTTGATTTTTAGCCTATGAAAAACAAGTACGTAGATATCCACAACCCAGTATTTTTTCCAGCTATCATTTTGCTGATAGTTTTTATGACAGTCACTATTGTCGTCGGAGAGCCTATGGTGGTTTTGTTTGGGACAGTGAAAAGTTTTGTGACTGACAAAGTAGGCTGGCTTTTCATATTGGCGGTGAATGCCTTTATCATTTTTTGCATCTTTCTGGGATTTAGTAAATATGGATCCGTCAGGTTGGGAGGGAAGGATGCCACACCTGACTTCTCTACCGGTGCCTGGTTTTCCATGCTTTTCAGTGCGGGAATGGGAATCGGGCTGCTTTTCTACGGGGTAGCTGAGCCTGTGTCGCATTATGCCAAACCTCCAGTGGCTGCCCCCTATACGATTGATGCTGCCCAACAGGCAATGAATTTTACTTTTTTGCATTGGGGAATCCATGCATGGGCTATATATGCTGTGGTCGCGCTTTCATTAGCTTTTTTTTCCTTCAACAGAAATTTACCTCTGACGATCCGTTCAGTTTTTTACCCACTTCTAGGTGACAGGATACATGGATGGATGGGAGATGTAATAGATATTTTCGCTGTCCTGGCCACGATATTTGGCTTGGCAACTTCTTTGGGAATAGGGGTACGGCAGGTGAGTGGGGGATTGTCGCATGTTTTTGGAACCCCAAATAATGTGTGGATCCAGGTAGGGCTTATAGTAGGGATCACTGCTATAGCAACTGTTTCTGTCGTTTCAGGGGTAGATAAAGGGGTGAAAGTCCTCAGTGAATGGAACGTGAGGATTGCAGGTTTACTCCTATTATTTGTTTTGATATTCGGGCCTACTCTTTTTGTCTTCAAGTCTTTCATTCAGAATATGGGCATCTACATGAATGAACTGATAGAGGTATCCACTTGGACAGAAGCTTTTGTAAACAAAGGTTGGCAAGGCGACTGGACGGTGTTTTACTGGGCTTGGTGGATTTCCTGGTCACCTTTTGTGGGCATGTTTATCGCACGGATATCCAAAGGGAGAACTATTCGTGAGTTTATTTTTGGAGTGCTTTTGGCACCTAGCATTTTGACATTCTTCTGGATGACTACATTGGGAGGTTCTGCCATATTCCTTGATATGCAGGACACGTTAGCTGGAGGGAATCACGAGTTTGCCAAGGCAATAGTGGCAGATGAATCCACTGCGCTCTTTGTATTTTTGGAAAAATTCCCGCTTCGCATGATAGGGTCTGTGTTGGGCATAATGTTGGTAGCGAGTTTTTTTGTGACTTCCTCAGACTCAGGATCCTTGGTTATAGACAGCATTACTTCTGGAGGTAAGCTGAACACACCTACGCTGCAGCGCGTATTTTGGGCTACTACGGAAGGTGCTGTGGCGGCAGTATTGCTGATAGGGGGAGGTCTTACAGCACTGCAGACGGCTACTATCTCCACTGGATTGCCATTTCTTATCATTCTTATGATCATGTGCTACTCACTTTTGAAAGGAGTGAAGAAAGAATACGCGCGGGATAAACAATTAACAGATGAGGTGGATCAGAAGTCCTATGCCAATCGGCTGACTAAAGTGATTATGAAGCAAATCGATAAAGACAAGAAGCCATGAAATCGAGCATGTCGATAACGTCACATACCGGAATGATTATAAGCCATGCGAGATTCCATGTGACCTTTAAAAACAAATTATAACCGCATGAAACCTTTAAAGAAAATCGGGATTTTCCTAGATCTGAGTGATACAGATGAGTTTTTGCTTAGGTATTTCAAGAAATTGGATGATGTATTTGATTTTGATTCCTTGACTTTGGTTCATTTTGTTGCCTTGGAAAACGACTCCACTGAATTGGCTACCCTGAGAGAGCAGCTGCATAAGCCGCTAGAAGAGGTAATAGAAGATGAAATCTTGGATCTTGTAGAGCGTGTATTCGGTGAAAAAAAATCCAGCATCCATGTGAACGTGACTTGGGGAGGAAAACTTGATGCCCTGATAAGATGGGTGGATGCTGAGCAGTTTAACCTGGTCGTGCTGGGTAAAAAAGAAAAGAATAACGGCACAGGAGTTTTCAGTAGTAAGGTGATTAGGCTTACTGACTCGGATTGTCTTTTTGTACCGGAAAATGCCAATACGGAATTTGACAGTATAGCATTGGCGCTGGACTTTTCGGATTATTCGGAAAAAGTAATCCGCCGTGGATTGAACCTTTCAAGAAATTTATCTTCGAAACTGGTTCCAATCCATGTTTTAAAGTCTGGGTTCCAGTATTTTCCGTATTTCAAAAACCAAGAGAAATTCCAAAACAACCTCAGAAGCAAGGCTGAGCACGATTATAAGAAAATACAGAAAAAAACAGGCCTCAGCGATGCCCTTATCTTTGTGGAAGATAACGGAAATCACATCAGTAAAAGCCTTTATGAAACAGCCTTGAACTATGGTGCTAACCTGATTGTGATGGGAAATAAGGGGAAAGCGGATGAGGATGACTTATTGGTAGGAAGTGTAGCCGACCGGATGATCACTGCAGACAGAAAAATCCCTGTTTTAATCGTAAAATCCGACTAGTAGGCAGGAAATTCCTGTTGTAATCCCTTGAATTGGTCAATCATCTCCCATTTAGGTCTGTAGAAGCTGTTTAGGAGTCTTCCTCCTACTGATCCATTTTCTATAGCCATCAATGCGGCTGCAAGACGGAGATCGTTTGGGTCTCCCCAGTTGAACTGGGGACTGTCACCAACAGCAAAATCGGCTGGAAATCCATCAAAATAGTCTGCTTTACCCTCTGCATTTGCTATAGCGAAGGTGATTGGAACCAATTCCACATTATTGTCCCTCAGGGTTCTGTTGTATGCCGAAAGTGGGAATGAGCCTACAGGTTTGCCGAATGTATTGTCGCCCACCAGTACGATTTCAAGGTAGGGCATCAAGGAATTGATAACCAATTCTGAAGCTGAAGCTGAACCTCTTGAGGTGATGAAGATCACCTTATTTAGATTAAGATTTCCCAGTTTTTTGAAATTCACACTTTTCTGAAGATCTGTTTTCAGAGAATTCAGCTTGTTGACATACATGAGTTTCTCAGCGTGGGAAGAGGGGATCAGGTAGTTGTTTATTTGCTCTGCCACTGCCACTGATCCTCCGCCATTGTATCTGAGGTCGATGATCAGTTCGTCTATTCCCGCTGTTTCAAAAAACTCAATTGACTCATCTACTTCCAGGCTTTTAGTAGGGGATTGTCCGGCGGTAGCTTTGAAGCTTTGATACACCCAATAGCCGACTTTTTTGCCATTCAGATCTATAATCTCCTGATGGAGTACGGAGTTTGACTGATATTCTGCTTTTACATTTGTGCGTGTAGTGGTAGTCCCATCAGGTAATTTGAAGGTGAAGGTATTGCTGATGCCTGGATCTGCAGGGCCTAATTGGAAATCATAGCCCCCAGAACTGTTCTTGTATTCGGAAAGGTTTTTACCATTGATTCCTGTGATTTCCCAGCCACGCTGCCAGCCATCTACTCCGGCCGGGGACTCCTCATATACAAAAGTGAGGTATAAACGCTCCGTCGCATCAAAGGCAAAACCAAATCCATGACCGGCATTTCTCCCTACAAAGGCATTGTTGAATGCTTCTTGCGTAGTGAGGTAAGAAAACCGATCCAGAGGTTTGTAGATAATAGCATCCAAAAGAGCTTCATTGGAAGTATAGTCAGCCGTGTTGACAGGAGCGGGAAGTTCTTCATTCCAAAAATACCATTCTTGCATAGATGCTAAAATGGCGTCTCTGACCACCGTTGATTGTGGGTCAGGGATAATATCTTCTTTTGGTTCACATGCCCAAAGGAAGACAAAAACTACTCCTAAAATTAGCTTTGCGTTATTCATAAATAGATATCTTGGCTGTTGTTAGTTACGAGTAGAAGGAGCGATTAGGTTTATAGTACTTATCAAAAGATTGGGATAGACCTGTCAGGTCTTGCACTAAAACAGCATGTTTCGACTTAACTGATTTAATTCAATGCTGCAAACCTGACAGGTGTTGAATCATATGGATGGTAGCTTAGATAGCGATATCATAAACCTGGACTTTTTTCCACATATGGGAGTATTTTTCAATGAACTCCAAATGGGTGGGGTCTGACTGATAGACTAGCTGGTCTTCTAGACTGTCGAAGAATATGGTGCAGGCTACCTGATAGCTATGATCTACTACGTCACGTTTCTCAGTGGAAGCAGGAGTGCCTGCAATAAATTTCCCTACAGTTTTGCACCGTCCCAGCATAGGGACAGCCTCTGTCAAGAATTCTTGTGTGTTTGCTTCATCATGTAGCCAAAAATAAACTTGGTGAATCATTTTTTGTTTTGCCATTTCTTTAGCGATTGAGGTTATAGGTAAGACAGC
>CBFGUY010000150.1:0-9803 GCA_965651895.1 uncultured Algoriphagus sp.
TCAATCGCCCTGCTTTCGGCACGGTTTACGTAGAACTCCCTATCCAAGGGAGCTTCTGTCCCCAGTCCGTCTACATAGCGATTAAACATACAAAATGCTGCAGCAATTAAAACCGTATCGTGAATTTCCCGATCTGTAGCCCCTTCATTTTTGGCCATATCTATTTGACCCAATGAAACCTGAAGCCCACCTTTTTGTACACTTCCCGCGATCTTGAGCAAGGCTTTCATTTTGGTAGAAATATCAGCTTGATCAGGATTTGCTTTGATTTCATCCAACTTCTCAAAATCACATTCCAGGTAATATCCTGCCAATGCCTGATGGGCATTCTGACAATAAAAACAATCGTTCAAATAAGAAACATGTGTAGCGATCAGCTCCCGCTCACCCCGTGTAAGTGAATTTTCGGATCTCAGGAGTTCTTCAGCGAGCTGGTTGAGGTGCTTGGCGATTTCCGGTCTGAAAGCCATAAGCCCTCGGATTCCCGGCAGATTCTCAGGTAAAGTTAATGTATGCCATATTCTAAACTGTAGGTTTTGGACGAAACTTATATTCGTTGGAAATCATGAAATGTCCCATTTCTTCAAATGCTTTTGAATCGTCCGGAAGTGACGTAGACAAACCATCCACATAGCGGTTAAAAAGACAAAAAACTGCCGAGATGAGCACTGCATCATGGATCTCAAGATCAGTTGCACCAGAGACCTTAGCCTTTTCAATATCTTCAGGACTGACTTCTTTTCCACTTATTTGTACCTTGCCCGCAATGTGGAGCAGAGAATTAATCTTTGGATCTAACTTCTTAGACCTCCCAATTTTCAAAACTTCATCCACTGCTTCCATCTGGTGTCCGAAAAGAATCCTGGCAGCTGAAGCATGGCTTTCAGTACAAAATTTGCATCCATTGCGACTGGAGACGTAGGCCGCGATCAACTCCCTTTCTCCTTTGCTGAGTGTAGAAGGCCCTGTAAGAAGTACCCTGACTAAAGCGTACAAATGTCTACCGGTTTCGGGTCTATACTGGACCAAACTTCTGATGCCTGGTAGATTATTCTCTAAATTAATATGAGCCATAGTTTATTAGTTAGGTAATTGTTGGGGAGATTTACTCCATAAGATAAAAAAGAATCCTATCACTAGAATTCCCGAGAAAAAGAGCAGTGCATTCCCATATCCTCCAAAAAAATGAACCATGGATCCGAGGAAAAACACTGCAAAAGCGGAGATCACTCGCCCAGCATTGAAACAAAAACCTGTTGCTCCTGCTCTGATGTTTACAGCAAAAAGCTGAGGGATATAGAATGCAAGCAGACCTTGGCTGAGCCCAAAGAAAAAAGAAAGGCAGATAATAGATGGATAGATCCAAAATGTGAATTCAGTGGTGAAGCAATACAATAAAATGGAGATTAAAAGCACTGCGGAAAAACAAAGCAGCATTGATTTCCTTACCCCAATCACTTTTACAATCCACCCCGAAAACACTCCTCCTATAATTCCCCCAAAACCCAAAATCATCATCACTGATCCGCGCTCCGTCTGACCTGATGACTCCTGAAGCAAACTGTGCACCCAAGTTGGCATCCAGGAAAATGCTGACCAGAGGGCTATTGACATGGTGCCAAAGATTACGGCGCCGTGAACCAGTCCAGGTGTCTTGAAGTGAGATTTTCTAGTGGATATGATTCCTTTGGCTTTAAGTTTTGATAATTTCCATTGCTCGGATTCTTTAAGGTTAAAAAATGAAAAAACAGACAGAATAAGAGGAATGGCACCGACAAAAAATGCCTGCCTCCAATCATTTACCAGAATATTGACCAGGCCGGAGGAAAATATTCCTACGGGAAATCCGATGGAAACAACCCCCATTACAATTGACCGGCTTTTGGCCGGCCATATTTCGGACAATAGCGTCATCGTGATCACCATTACTCCTCCTACAGCTACACCTCCCAGTAACCTGAGACCTACAACCATTTCCCATGAATCTGCAAAAGAAACTGCAACAGTAAAAACGCCAACCGCAGCCAGACACATTACCAGTGATTTCGCCCTACCTATTTTATCGGAAATTATCCCCCACGACATTCCCCCTATGGCCCAACCGGCCAAATAAAGTGCATTGATATAGGCACTTATTTCATTAAGCTGTTCTGAAGTTCCGGAGACTGCCATTTGACCAGCAATGACCGGAAGATAAACTGACGCAATGGTAGACACCGTACCGCCACTTGCATTTCCCAGAAAACAAATCAGGAAAACACTCCAGAGGTAGGCAGAGATCTTATCCCTGTCCACCTCCAAATTGCTATCTATGACTATTGATTGGGCCATTACTGAAACATTTCATCAAATGTCAAACTTACATAATACATGCCTCCCACTGTCGGAGATCCATAGGCCTGATACACCTGGTTGTTTAAAAGATTGTTTGCCCCAATTTTTATAATGGTTTTCATTTCCGGCATTTTATAGCTGAGCTGTAAGTCCACCATAGAAAAGGAATCTATTCTTCCAGGACTCAGCTGAGTGAGTGTTCCTCTCCAATCAAAGGCATCCTGCCATCTCCATGCGACATTAAAGCCTAGTCGCTCTGTTACGTTTGCGTTTCCGAAAGTGAACCCGGTTTTGAATTCCGGTGTATTGAATGCCGGGACGTTTTCCGGATCAGCTTCCAATAGGTCAAATGATGCCCACGTTGCCGTGGCTCCAAATAGGTATCCTTTCGGCAAAGAATAATTGAGTCCCATTGAAACCCCCTGAGATGACACCCGGTCAGATGCATTGGTATAGAGCTGGAACGCTTGAATATTTCCGGAAAGAATATCGCCCGCTGCTGCTGGATTCAAGTTTCCATCTGGAAGTAAAATCGCATTATCAGGACGTAGCACTACTGTATTGATGATGAAATCCGTGTATCGACTGTGGTAGTAATTGATATCCACTGATAAATTATCTCCCAAAAGTCCCCTATACCCCACATCAAAAGTTGAAATACGCTCTGGCTTGATGTATGCCACATCCGATTTCTCAAGTAAGCCAATGTTGTTCATCAAAGCCTCCTCAAAAGGAGTTCCCGAACCCATAGCCTGCCCAAATGCCCCTCCAAAAGTCCCAACAGATGAAGCTGTAAAAGAATTTTCATACACGTTCAAGCCTTGACTGTTGCTGGGAACACCTCCCAAAATAATGATCGGACCTACATTCAGATGGATGTACTGATCGCCGGGAGTAGGATTTCTGAATCCATTCTGATAAGAAGCCCTGAAGCTATGTTTGTCTGATGGAGTAAAAACTCCAGCCACTCGAGGGGTAAATCTGCCTTCAAAGTTTTCATTTTTGTCGTAGCGTTCCGAGAAAGTAAATCTAAGCTTATCATTCATTAGCCTCTTAGAGACTTGGACAAAAGCCCCTCCTTCTCTGATAATTACGGGGTTTTCTAGATCATCATAAAGTGTCCCGTTGGTAAACATATCGTATAGTCTGAAATTACCTCCTACCAATAAGTCTACAAATCTGATTTGGCTACTGAAATCGTACTGGCCTTCGGCATGATAGAATCGGCTCTGGCTCAGAATACCTGCTCCATTTAATCCTTGGACACCGATCAATCGCTGTTTTTGAGCTTCATATCCTGAAGTCCCTGGAAGATATCTTCCTTCATCTGCAAATGCCCTCGCTGAAGAGTGGCTGCCTCCACCAACATTGGAAACCGCTCCGTTGTAAGCAGCTGCATATCTCTCAAACCATACAGCATCCGCCTGATCCGGGGTTACAGTCTGGCCATTCAAATCCTGGACCCATGTGCGGTTGATGTGCTGCCCAAGGGCTCTTGTATTGTAAGAATCGTGGGAATCCTCCATGACCAGATAGCCTCGCACAAAGAAATTACTGCCTTTGAGTTCAAGTTTGTGTTGTTGGAGAACGAAGTTGTTTAACATAAACCGATTGCTGCCAGTATAGGCTGCTCTTCCTTTTCCCCAATTGTATCCGTATATCAACTCAATATTTTCATTGATCCGATAATGTAAAGAGGTATTCAATCCGAACCCTTTGGAATTATAATCCATTAAGTCTTTTTCCTCATAACCTGTTCTGGATACCCTCCCTATCCCGGGAATTGTAATTGCGACTTCATCCCCATAAATATTCAGCGCATCTCTTCCGGGATTAGTATCTCCTCTCTGATTCACTGGTGTGAGTGCATCGATATCCTCATAATTGGTAGCATACCAATCCAAGCCCTTAAATCCTGAGGCGTTTATTTTGAATGCGAACTTGTTATTGAAAGCTTTGGCATAGCGAAGTGAAAAATCATAAACTCCGGCAGGATCCGTAAAATCACTGCTAATATGGTTTATCCCTGTTTTAGCCTGAACGCTGAGACCTTGGTAAAGAAATGGATCCTTGGTACGCATCATTAGTACCCCATTGAACGCCACTGGGCCATATAGCGCTGATGCAGCTCCAGGAATCAACTCCACACTTTCCATATCTAGGTCATTTGAGCCAAAAAGGTTTCCCACCGCAAAGTTCAACCCCGGCGTTTGGTTATCTACTCCGTCTATCAACTGGAGAAACCGGGGATTACCTATCTCATTAAACCCTCTGGTATTGATTTGCTTGTACGTCAATCCACTAGTGACCAAATCAACGCCTTTCAGGTTTTGGATTCCCTCATAGAAGCTGAAAGAAGGGGTTTGTTTGATGGTTTTCATGTCCATCTTATCAATCGTTACCGGAGATTGGAATAAGGTCTCTTCGATTCTTGATGCAGAAAACACCACCTCACTCAGCAATTCCATAGCCGTTTCTAGCCGAATCGTGATAGGATCGGAATTCTGGACTTCATGGCTGGTCTTTTGATATCCCATATAGGATATCTCCAAGGTGAGAGGAAGTGGAGCCGAAGTGAAAAGTTCAAATCCTCCATCGCTGTCCGTCACTGTTCCGGTCAGTTTTCCCTTGATCATGACTGTGGCTCCAACAATGGCCTCCCCAGTGTCTGAGCTGCTCACTTTCCCTCTGATTACTGTCTGTGCTAGACCCAATGAGCCTATCAAGACAACTAAAATTGTGGTCAGTAAATGCCTTTTCATAACTTGGATGTATTAGCGTCTGACCTTAGGTAATCATATCCCGCTGGGTTTCTGACATAGCCCTGACTGGTGAGCCGGTCAGCCAAGCCATCAAAATAGCCTGCTACTGCTGGCATATTGGTAGCCAGACCATCCACGTATCGATTGTACATCGAGAAAAGTGCCGCGATCAACACTGTGTCATGAATCTCAAGATCTGTCGCTCCCGCTGCTTTTGCGCGAGAGGCTTCCTTTTCAGTCACCAGTTTTCCGCTTTTCTGGACCAGAGAGGCAATCGAAAGCAGCGCCTTTATTTTTTCTGACAGCGGTGCAGTTTCGATGTCTTTCTTTACTGCTTCCACCGTGTCGGATTCTCCCAGCAGAACGTTGGTCACGGCAGCATGGGCGGTAGTGCAGAATTGGCACTGGTTGCCATGCGAAACCACTGTGGCGATGAGCTCACGTTCTCCTTCGGAGAGCGTAGATGGCCCTCTCAAAAGGAGTTGGGTCAAGTCTCTAATTGGTTCGGCAGTATCCCTTCGATACTCCAATAAGCCCGTAATACCGGGCAAGTGATCTTCTAATTCTATATAAGGCATTGGTTTTTGGGTTTGGTAGATTGGGTAAATTGTTGAACTGGATCTAAACGTTTTCCAACTGGTGTCAGAACTCCTGATAGGCTAAAACATCTCTTTCCAAGAAGATATCTGCCTAAAAACTTACTTATTTCATCGTTTTTCCGAGAGGATCATAATTTGCATATCCTTCCTCCGCTCTCACTTTCGCCATTTCTCTGTAAACCTCTCTATCTGAAGGCGCTGAAGTTGCCAAGCCGTCAACATACCTGTTAAACATGCAAAATGCGGCGGTAATCAGAACAGTATCGTGGATTTCTCTATCAGTAGCATTTTGTCTTTTAGCTGCTTCTATTTGTTCCAAAGAAACTGCCTTCCCACTCTGTTGCGCTTTCTCTGCAATCCCTAGAAGACTTTTCAATTTTTCGGAAATAGCAGCCTCCTTATAATTCCTTTTAAAAGCATCTATTTGCTCATCAGGCCAGTCCAAATGATATTGGGCAATGGCTCCGTGGATGTTTTGACAATAGTGACAATCGTTCAGATAGGAGACATACGTAGCTATAAGCTCTCTTTCTCCTTTGGATAGAGAATTTGCAGAGACAAGAAGTTCTTCCGCCAATAGGTTTAGGTGACGTGCAGTCTTCGGACTATAGGCCATGAGGCCCCTTATTCCGGGTTGGTTCTCAGGAAGTGTTATATGGGTCATAATTAGGTGCTGTTTTTTATTTAATTAATCGCTGAAGAATTGCGGGCTTTCAAATGAATAGTAAATAAAGAGAGCTCGGAATACACATGAATCTCGACAGAATAGGCTTTAGGTTATCTCATCATTTCGTCAAATGTGAGACTAATAAAATATACCCCACCGATGGAGGGAGATCCAAATGACTGATATACTTGATTGTTTAGCAGATTATTAGCGCCAACTTTCACGATAGTCTTAAAATGAGGGATCCGGTAGCTAACCTGTGCATCCACTAAAGAGAATGCCGGAACTTCCCCAGGTCTTAGCTGGGTAAAAGGCCCTGCCCAGTCAAATGAGCTCTGCCATCTCCAAGACAAACTGAAACCTAGTTTATTGGTTATTCTATTATTGGACAATCCTACGACCGTTTTGAACTCGGGTGTATTAAAAGCGGGGATATTCTCTGGATTAGCTTCCATAATATTTAAAGATGCCCAAGTGCTGTTAGCATTAATCAGGTAATTCCTGGCTAGGCTATAGGTCAGGCCCAAAGTTGCTCCATGCGCAGACACCATTTCATCTGCATTAGTATAGAGTTGATATGCTTGGGTTTTTCCTCCAAGAATATCTGCTGCAGCTAAAGGATTAATGGATCCATCTGGAAGTGTGACATTACTTTCTGGTTGCATCACCACTGTATTCAATATGAAATCCATGTACCTCCCGTAATAATAGTTAGCATCTAATGTAAGCTTATTGGAGAATACTCCTCTGTAGCCGATCTCGACAGTAGATATCCGTTCAGGTTTAATATAATCCACATCAGATTGTACCAGTAAATCTTTGTTATCGAGTAAAGCTTGTTCGAATGGAGTTCCTGAGCTTACAGCTTTACCAAAGGCACCTCCAAATGCAGAGACGGAACCGGCGCTGTAAGAATTTTCATAGACTGAAAGTCCCTCACTATTGCTAGGAACCCCTCCCAAAATGATAATTGGGCCAACATTCAAATGAATAAATTGATCGACAGGAGTAGGGTTTCTAAATCCGGTCTGGAATGAAGCTCTGATATTTTGGTTAGGGCTTAGCTGAAATAATCCCGATGCCCTGGGTGTAAGTCTCCCCTTAAAATTTTCATTCTTGTCATATCGAAGAGAAGTACTCAGCTTCAGACGATCCTTTATCAACTTTTTTGTCATCTGAACATAAGCGCCACCCTCCAAAATGGTTATGGGATTGTCCAGATCATCAAAGAGGGTACCATTGCTGTACATGTCGAAATACCTGATATTTCCTCCAACTTGTAGATCAAATAGGTGTATAGCATCTGAAAAGTCATATTGACCCTCCCCATGATACAACTTGCTATTACTCATCACACCGGCTCCATTGATCCCAGCAACTTCAATTAATTTTGACTTTTGCGCATCAAAATCTGCTGAACCTATCAGGAATCTCCCTTCATCTGCAAATGCCCTAGCGTAGGAGTGATTTCCCGATTGCACGTTTTGAACTTCTCCCAAAAAAGCTTTGGAATACCTTTCAAACCACATATTATCTGCCTGACCCGGACTCACTGGATTTCCTTCCAAGTCGCTAACCCAAGTTCGGTTGATTTGCTGGCCAAGTGTTCGTGCGTTGTAGGAATCATTGGATGTCTCAGACACCATATAACTCCTCACAAAATAATTACTTCCCTTAAGCTCGACCTTGTGCTGCTGCAGTATAAAGTTGTTGAGCATATTCCTACTGTTGGTAGTAATAGCTGCTCTCCCCTTTCCAAAATTGTAGCTATAACTCAACTCCATATTCTCATTAAAGCGGTAATTCAGAGAAGTATTAAACTTTGCGCTGTACGAGTTGTAGTCCATTAAGTCTCTTTCCTCATATCCCGTTCTGGAAACTCTACCAACCCCCTCAAGAGTTCTGACTACTTCATCCCCATAGATGTTCACCGCATCACGTGCTGGATTGTTCTCTCCTCTGTTTTCCAAAGAAGTCTGAGGATCAATGTCATCGTAGTTTGTTGCATACCAATCTAATCCCGTGAAATACGCCCCATTGACCTTAAAAGCAAACTTATCACCGATCACTTTGGCATATCGTATCGCAAAATCCCCCATGGGTGCAGGATTGGTATAGTCATTATTCAGGTGGTTCACACCCGTTTTAACCTGCACACTAAGTCCCTGATAAAGAAAGGGATCCTTGGTACGTATCATCAGCACCCCATTGAAGGCCACTGGGCCATACAAGGCAGAAGAAGAACCAGGGATCAGCTCGACACTTTCAACGTCTAGATCACTTGCCCCCAACAAATTTCCTATGGCAAAATTCAGCCCTGGAGGCTGGTTGTCCACACCGTCTATAAGTTGCAGAAAGCGCGAATTGTTAGTGGAATTAAACCCTCTGGAATTAAACTGCTTGGAAGTGATACCGTTCGTCACCACATCTACTCCCCGAAGGTTTTGCACTCCATCATAAAAACTGAAATCAGGAGATTCTCTGATTGCTTTTAAATCCATCTTCTCAACTGTAATCGCTGATTCGAAGAGAGGTTCTTCGATTCTTGATGCCGAAAACACCACTTCACTCAGCAATTCCATCGCCGTTTCTAGCCGTACTGCAATCGGATTGGAATTCCGGACTTCATGGCTAGTCTTTTGATATCCCATATAGGATATCTCCAAGGTGAGAGGAAGTGGAGCTGAAGTGGAAAGTTCAAATCCTCCATCGTTGTTCGTCACTGTTCCGGTCAGTTTACCCTTGATCATGACTGTGGCTCCAATAATAGCCTCTCCAGAGTCAGCGCTGCTCACTATCCCTCTGATTACTGTCTGTGCTAGACCCAATGAGCTTACCAGGACAAATAAAATTGCAGTCAGTAAATGTCTTTTCATAGCTTGGACGTGTTAGCGTTTGGCTTTAGATATTCATAACCAGTTGGATTTCTGACATAGCCCTGATTGGTAAGCCGGTCAGCCAAGCCATCAAAATAGCCTGCTACTGCTGGCATATTGGTAGCCAGACCATCCACGTATCGATTGTACATCGAGAAAAGTGCCGCGATCAACACTGTGTCATGAATCTCAAGATCTGTCGCTCCCGCTGCTTTTGCGCGAGAGGCTTCCTTTTCAGTCACCAGTTTTCCGCTTTTCTGGACCAGAGAGGCAATCGAAAGCAGCGCCTTTATTTTTTCTGACAGCGGTGCAGTTTCGATGTCTTTCTTTACTGCTTCCACCGTGTCGGATTCTCCCAGCAGAACGTTGGTCACGGCAGCATGGGCGGTAGTGCAGAATTGGCACTGGTTGCCATGCGAAACCACTGTGGCGATGAGCTCACGTTCTCCTTCGGAGAGCGTAGATGGCCCTCTCAAAAGGAGTTGGGTCAAGTCTCTTATGGGTTGAGCGGTGTCTTTTCTATATTCGAGCAGTCCGGTGATTCCCGGGAGATGCTCTTCAAGTT
>CBFGUY010000151.1:0-9792 GCA_965651895.1 uncultured Algoriphagus sp.
GTCTCAGTAGAAGAAATCATGGAAAAAACTGCTGGAAAACTCATCGTCAACGGTGAAATACCTGAAATGATTTTGTAATAATATCGTCAAAAATGAACCGGGTGGATGTTCCTGAAGTTTACCTGATTAATTTTGTAAAATCAAAGGAGGATCTATTTAGGTCAAAATTAAAAGTATGAAAAACTCAGAGATTAAATTCCAAGTCGATTTGGATGAAAACAGCTTCCCAAAAACAATCAAATGGGATGCTTCAGATAAAGAAAGTAAAGGCTTGGAAGACACCAAAAGTATAAGCCTCAATGTCTGGGACAATTTGAACCACAGCACCCTTAGGATTGACTTATGGACAGAGGAAATGTCTGTAGTGGAGATGAAGCGTTTTTACATAGATATTTTAGGTGGAATGGCTCAGACTATCTTGAACAGCACGGCTGATGAATACATGTCAGAAGAAATCAAGGATCTCTGCGACCGGCTCGTAAAACATGTAAATGAAGAAAACAAAAACGGATAAATCCTTCCGTAATTATTCTAAAAGCCCGGTACTTCCGGGCTTTTTTTATGGATAAAAATAAAAGATGAAAAATAGTTAGTTTTCGGAATTTCTAATAAAGTAGGCGTTGTGATTTAAGATCGACAACAAATTAGTTGATTCATTTTATAATTGTTACATATAGGCCTCAGTTTCCTTCGCAATCGATTTTTCTCTTTTATTTTCACCTCAATATATTTTGGTGATAAAATGATAATTGTTCGTTTTTTAGGCTATTTTTCGTCTATTAACAATGAAATAATCGCCCTTATTTCATAGACGACAAACTTTAAACAGAAAGCCTATGAGCAATTTTACAAGTAAAATCAAGGTGTCAGTATTCTTATTGACGCTCTTGGTTTCCCTAACGGCAGGAAGGGTTATAGGTCAGACGACCATAACCGGTACCGTAACAGATGCCGACTCCAAAGAAACCTTGGTTGGGGTCAATATTCTGGTGAAGGGAAAGGTAGCAGGAACCATCTCTGACCTCTCCGGCAAGTATTCCCTGAATGTAAATCAGTCTCCTCCTTTGACGTTGGTTTTTTCTATGATAGGATACACATCACAGGAGGTAGAAATTACCAGTAACCAATCCACTGTTGATATTCAACTGATGGAAACTACGATACTAGGACAAGAAGTAGTAGTCTCGGCATCAAGAGTGGAAGAAAGCATTTTACAATCCCCTGTATCAATAGAGAAAATGGATATTCTTGCAATTCGTGATACACCTGCGGACACGTACTATAAAGCAATTGCGAATTTGAAGGGTGTAGACGTGACATCTTCTTCAATCAATTTTCAGATTATCAATGCACGGGGATTTAACTCTACGGGCAATACACGATTTGTACAGCTTACTGACGGCATGGATACTCAGGCACCTGCTTTAAATTTCCCTATAGGAAACCTTAACGGTCCATCTGAATTGGATGTAGAGAGTGTGGAATTTATACCGGGATCAGCTTCGGCTCTTTATGGCCCAAATGCATTCAACGGTATTCTACTTGTCAACAGCAAAAGCCCATTTGAATATCAGGGACTAAGTGCTTTTTACAAGCAAGGATTCAATCATTTTGGAGGAACTGAGGGTGAGCCCACCAGCCCAAAACCTATGTATGAAGGCTCTATACGATATGCAAAAGCCTTCAACAATAAGTTTGCATTCAAAATAAACGCCTCGTTCATGCGGGCTGAGGATTGGTATGGTACAGATCAAACCGATCTATCAAGTTCAGCTCAGGGTGACCTTCCTTTTAACCCTGGTGCAAACAGAGTCCATGTATTCGGAGACGAAGTAGCCAATAATATCGGCCTTCTCAGAAATGTGGGAGCTATTCAGCAACAAGCCCAAGCTTTGGGACTGGGAGGATATATTAATAGTATTCCAGATCAAATTGTATCCCGCACGGGATATGATGAGCGTCATTTAGTGGATTATGGGGCAAAAAACTTCAAAATAAATGGTGCGCTTCACTATAGGTTAAATGATAAATCCGAGCTTTCCTATACCTTAAATTATGGAGCTGGGACATCAGTTTATACCGGAGCTCAGAGGTATTCACTGAGAAATTTTGAAATCACGCAGCACAAACTAGAATTAAAAGGATCTAACTATTTCATAAGAGCATATACGACTCTAGAAAACTCAGGAGAATCATATATCGCTGATCTCACTGGAGTCAATATTAATTCAATGTGGAAAGATAATTCCAGCTGGTTTGGGCAGTACACTTTAGCTTATATGGGAGCATTAGCCCAACAGCAGGTTGCTCCAGGTTCGTTTGGGACACCAGATCAACAAGCCGCTGCGCATGGTGCGGCTAGAAGTTTTGCCGATCAAGGTAGATATGAACCAGGTTCGGCAGAATTTGAAAATGCCTCTAGAGATGTTCGCGAACAATTTATTCCGGAGGGTTCTTTATTCAATGACAAATCTCGGATGTATATGGCAGAAGGTCAGTATGATTTCCGTGAAGAAATTGATTTTATGGATCTTCAAGTGGGAGCTCAATATCGGGTATATGACCTTCGCTCCAACGGTACAATCTTCGCTGATGTAGAGGGAAATGATATCACCATTTCAGAATATGGAGCATTTGCGCAAGCCGGTAAAAGAGTTTTGAATGAAAAATTAAAAATTACGGGAAGTTTGCGATATGATAAAAATGAGAATTTCGATGGTCAATTCAGCCCGAGAATTTCCGGTGTCTTAACTGAGAAAAACCATAATTTCAGAGTATCCTATCAGACTGGATTTAGAATGCCTACCACCCAAGCTCAACATATCGATTTGAACGTGGTGTCGGCAAGGTTAATTGGAGGCCTGCCATTTTATCGTGAGAAATACGACATTTTCACTAATGCATATACGCTAGCTTCTGTAGAGCAATATGTGGCTAAAGTTGGTTCTGGTTTTAGTCCTGTATCACCGGAGGCTACAAGTTTATTAAAACCGGCTACTGAGGAAGATTTTCCTGAGTTGCGACCTGAGCAAGTAAGATCAATTGAAATCGGATACAAGAGTTTATTGAACAGCAATAAAATTTTGATCGATTTTGCTTATTATTATAATGTCTATAATGATTTTATCACGCAAAATGCAGTACGAAAGGCACCAGGCCCGATCTTTCCTGTTCCAACTACTCCAGAGGAATTGGCTATCAATGCTGTAAATGCGCCAAGCCTACTTACTCCCATTACCACTCCTGGTAGTGAAAATACTTTTCAGACATACACGAATTTTACTGAAGGTACTGTTAGGGCGCATGGAGCAGCCTTAGGATTGACATTCAATCTACCAAAAAACTATAGTCTTTCTGGAAACTATAATTTCAATAAGCTCCTTTCTTCACCTACAGAAGGATTTCTAAATGACTTCAATACCCCAGAACATAAAGGGAACCTTGTTTTTGGCAATCGGAAATTGACCAAAAATCTTGGTTTCAATGTAGCTTGGAGATACCAGACTTCATTTCGTTGGGAATCTTCATTCGCTAGAGGTGAGGTTCCTGCGGTTTCTAATTTCGATGCTCAGGTTAGCTACAAGGTAAGTTCTATCAAGTCAATCATCAAAATGGGAGGTTCAAATGTCTTTAACAACAGGTACTTCATGAATTTTGGTGGACCTACTATTGGAGCCATTTATTACATCTCCATCACATTTGATGAATTGCTAAACTAAATTTATGAGTTTATGAAAATTATTCTAAAATATATATTTATACCGGTTGTAGGAGTTCTTGCTTCGTGTAACTATGACTTTCCTGTTGAAGATATCCAGGAACCGTCAGCAGGTACTGCAGATTTCACTAAGATGATCGTTATTGGCGATGGAATTGCTGCCGGTTTTATGGATGGAGCACTCTACGACCGAGGGCAAGCCAATTCATTTGCCGTTCATTTAGCAGAACAGATGAAGCAAATCAATGGAGGCGATTTTAATCTGCCTTCCATTAATTCACCGAATGGTTTTTATGCTTTTGGGCCGGGCAATATGGTGTTGGGAAGATTGATACTCAAAACCGCAAACGGAACTACAGCTCCTGCACCAATTGGAATAGGTGATATCCCCACTCCTTTCGATGGAAATAAAGCTGAATTGAACAACTTCTCAGCTCCAAATATGACTCTGGGCATATCATTAGTACCACAGGCAGGTGGACCTAATGTCCCTCATAATCCAGCCTTTAATCCTCTATATGCCAGGTTTGCTTCTAACCCTGGTACATCTACTCCAATTGGAGACGCTGCTGTTGCATTGGGAACAAGTGGAACATTCTTTACTTTCTGGCTTGGTAGTAGCGATGTGCTGGGATATGCTATAGGAGGCGCCTCCAACCCTCAGATTTTAACACCTGATGATGCCTTTGCCCAAAGATTCTCCTTGGCATTAGGCACTATGCTCCAAGCCAATCCAGATGCTAAAGGAGCTGTAGCAAACATTCCAAACCTAAATGTACTTCCATATTTTAATCTTGTTCCTTGGAATGCCCTGCCATTGGATGAGGCCACTGCAGGCGCAGTTAATCAAGGGTTTGCTAATTACAATCAAGGACTGCTCCAGTTGCAGTCAATGGGTGCCATTACAGAAGAGGAAAAGGTTTTGCGTACGATAAATTTCGCTGCAGGGCAAAATGGATTTTTGATGTCCGACGAAAGCTTAACAGATTTATCACAATTTGGTCTTCCTTCCATCAGACAGAGTAAATCAACAGATAAGCCAACTTTAACACTTTCCCAGGCGCTAGGACAGCCAATAAACGGCAATCCACAAGCAGTGAGGGGAGTAAGTTTTCCAGTGGAAGATCTCTATGTCCTGACTCCGGATGAGCAAAACGAAATCCAAGATAAAATCAACTCCTTCAATGGCATCATCTCGGCAGCAGTTCAAAGCAATTCCGAGCGATTGGTATTGGTGGATATCAACGGATTATTGAATCGCGTTTTGGAAGGGCAGGTAAACTTCGGGGGAGCCGCACTTACAGCAAGTATTATCCCTCCAAACGGAGGCTTCTCTGTAGATGGAGTACATCCGAATGGAAGAGCTCATGGATTTATCGCCAATGAATTTATAAACGGAATAAATGCGAAATGGGGAGCCAATATCCCTTTACTCAATCCTAATTCAATCCCTGGGAATGACTTACCTGTTCAATAACCAGTGTCTAAATACCACCTTAATAATACAGGTCTCTTGGTTGAATCAGGTGCCTATTTTCAGAGGTATCGAAATCCTTAATTCTTGGTTTTTCTTGAATAGACTAACAAAAATTAGTAGTTCATATCACTGGTATTGTGATTGATTAATATTAACCCAAAATTACCTGAAAGCCATCCGGAATCCACCGGGTGGCTTTTTTGCTTTTACTTCAAAGAAGTATTCACGGTCAAAAATTCTGGAATAAATAAATGCCGGCACTTTATCATGATAAGGAAGCAAATCCTTCAAGGTTTCTTTCTGGCTTTGATGGCCGTAGATTACTTTCAGCACCCTTCCAAAATAAGGTGTGGTATTTATGGAGAAACTGGGCAAAGGAAGCCCTTGATCGGGCTCTTGTGGATAGTATTTCTGAAATCCATCAGAAAGCTTTAAGGCCATCTGGATTTGCTTCGGGGATAAGGTGACCTGAAATAGTCTTTGCGGTGAAAAATCAGATTTTCCCAGATTTTCTGCGAATACTTTTTCCACGGCTAAACCTGTAAGGCGATGATCAAGATGTCCGTAAAGGCCCACTTTTGAATCATAGCTGATCAAAACATCCGGCTCAAATTGCTTGATCATTTTTTCGGCTATGGCTTTAATGGAATCTACCCCGAGCTCTCCCATTCCACTGTCAGGATAGTCTAAGAGCTCAAGATGATCGGCCCCTATCGTTTCTGCGGCAAATTGCATCTCTTTCGTTCGGATTTCAGCCAATTCCTCCTCAGAGTATTTACCACCCGTATCAGCTGCTTCACCTCTAGTCAGGCAAACTAAAATAACCCGATGTCCTTCCTCTTTCATTTTCATCAGCGTTCCAGACACTGTAACCTCATCGTCAGGATGTGGGAAAAATGCTAAAATCGTTTTTTGCCCATCCGAACGGAACAACAACTCATGCTGCGGAATAGCTGAGTCATGCAATAATGATTTACCTACTTGGATCAAAATCAAAGGGACCACCACAGCAGTGATGATCCCTATGATTACTAAACTGATAATGAATTTTTTCATTCCCATTCTTTCGTCATAGTACTTAGAAAACTGATGAGATCCCTGATCTCTCTTTTGCTAAGAAGTGCCTTCATATCCGGCATACTGGAAGGGGAATCCTTACGCTCGGCGATACTGCTGTTCATGATCAGCGTATCGGGTTTTGCTCCTACTTTCATCACCAGCCCATTTTCCCTTTCTTCCATCAAGGTGCCGTTTATTGAAGTGCCATCCTTGAGTTCTAATTGTACAAATCCAAAGCCAGGAGCTAAACGTTTGCTTGGATCTATCAGTGCCTCCAGCATCTCTGTTTTGGATAGTCTATTGGCTATGCCATTCAGGTGAGGCCCGGCAACACCTCCCATATCATCGTATCCATGACAGCGGATACACTGGGCTGTTTGATTTTGGAAGAAAATAGTTCTTCCTGCCCGTACGCTTCCACCTTCAAGTGCGCCACTGTAGAGTGCCACTAAGTCACCTTGGGTTCTCTTTTGCTGGATAGTATCATATTTAGCCTTTAATTCTGTTGATCCTGTGGCATCGATAGCTTCTTCCAACTCTATCGATACTTGATTTGGGAGTTTGTTGTTAGAGAGATCATCAAGCAGCGTGTTCCATATTGGTAGTTCGGCGGAATTATCCAAACCTCCCAAGCTCAATAAAGCAGCTTGTTTTTCAGCTGTGGTTCTGTTTTGGATTACATCCTGAAGCAAGCTCACCATCAGTTCTTGGGAAATATCAGTTTTGGTCAAAAGATCCAAACCAACCACGCGGACAGCTCTGGAATTGTCTTTCATTGCTATAGCGATAGGCTCAGAGATGGAAGTTGGATTTGTCACCGAAAGTGCCAAAATCGCAGCTACCCGTACATTCTCCGATTGGTCATTTTTCAATAAAGCTACCAGTTTCGGCTCCGCATCGGCAATCTTCAGTTTTCCAATTGCTTTTACCCCTGCCTCACGAACAGCTTCATTTTTATCATTCAACGCCCCAATCAATGTCTCCTTTGCGGATGACTGAATAGGGCCAAGCTCCCGCTCTACTGCTCCCCTGTTTCTACCATCTACACGGTCTAATACAGAAGGTTTTGCCCAGGTACCCAGCGTAGCAATCGCTTCCGATTTCAAAGCAGGGTTCACACCTGCCTTGGCTATATAAGCCAACAGGTTGTCCATAGCCTTCTGGGTTCCCACCCGAAGGTTAGCATTGATCGCCCGTCTGATCAACGGCTCGTTTTCAAAGCCAGTAGTCACTAACAGATCTCCCAATGCAGGAAGAGCAGCTTCTATGGAGAAATCATCGTTGATTGCCCTTGCTGCCTCTGTCACGATGTATTCATTTTTATCAGCCAAAAATGCTGTGATTCCCGGATCTGCCATTCTACGCAGTGCCAAAACAGCTCCCATGCGCACAGCATCGGAAGGGTGAGAAGCAAGGGCAAGAACAGGTTCTTTCTTGTTGATCCGTGCCAAAGCCAAACTTGCCGTATGGCGGAGAAATGCATCTTTGTCATCATTTTCTTCCAGTACCTTTATCAATCCGCCGACTGCAGGCTCAAATGCTATTCTTCCCAGAGCTTCCGAAGCAAAGAATCTTACCCGGATTTCATTATCTGAGAGTAAAGGCAAAAGTTCATTGCCTGCTTTCGCGTATTTAATGTCTCCCAGCCATTTTGCAGCCTGTGCTCTGATCTCAGGATCCTCGTCATTCAGCAAAGGAAACAAGGCATCAGCATAGTCCATTTTATCCATTCTGGCCAGTTGACTGATGCCAACAATGGCATGTATCCTAGCAAACTGATTTGCCCTCTGGTCAATGGCATTCTGAAAGATTTTGGCACCATCATTTCCTCTTTTTACCAGTTCAAACTGCGCCTTTCTTCTGATTCGCATGTCTTCATCACCCAGATATCCACTTAAAGCTTCATCAGTTAGCGTTTTGAAATCGGTTTTTATCACCTGGGCAGTGATCTTGCGAGCTTCCCAGTCGGTTCCTCCTTCGTCAGCGATTTTCCAGACTCTTCCATAGTTTTTGGTGTTCCATCCATCTATCCAGTCAGCGAAGTAGAGTGAGCCATCTGGACCAAAGTCAAGTCCAGTAGCCAAAACACCTGACATGATATTTTCTGTCTGGGTCATTTTGAAAGAAGCTCCGTCAGGCTCCAATTTGAAGGCATGGATTCCGGATCTGGTAGGGTTACCTACAAAAGACGCTACAAAGAAGGTGTTTTTCCATTTTTCAGCCAGTGCAGTACCTGGATTATAAACCATACCGGTGGGGCCATTAATGTAATTTTGAATCGGTGGCGTTATATATGCCGCCTGACCTTCGTGTCTTGGGATGTATAACTTTTCGTCCATCCATACTTTGTAGGTGTTATTGTCCGGATCACGGTATTTGCCAAACTGCCAGTTGGTTCGCCAGCCGGTATCCGATCCATTTACCAGATAGACAAGTCTTTCGCTTTCCCCTCCATGATCCCCGTCATTATCTACCGAGATCAGGTTATTGTAAGCATCGAAAGTAAACTCATGGGTATTTCTTACACCCATGGCAAAAATCTCAAAATCACTTCCATCAGGATTTGCACGGGCAACCACTCCCCTGTTGGGGTACTTCCATTCTGTACCATCCGGCCCAACACCATTGAAACCAATGTCGCCGATTCCCCAATAGATCCTGCCATCGGGCCCTTGCTTCAGTCCAGACATACCATGCCCTCCAAATCCAATATGAATACCATAGCCATGTGAAATAGACTCTTTCTCATCCATGATCCCATCGCCATTCTTGTCTGTAAGTCTCCATAAATCCGGCCCTACTCCTACAAACAGATTGTCTTCTAACTTCAATAAAGCTCCTGCCACATCAGTGGTCACGTCATTGAAATCCTGAACCATGATCTGAGAATAGTCTGCGAGCCCATCCCCATCTCTATCTTCTAACCTGTAAATTTCCTCACGCTCCACTGTCATATCTCTCCAATCATGCGAGCCATCACCGTTTACATCTGCCAGCCAAGTGTTTTTGTCAGACATCTCCGGCGAAAGGGTTTTCTGAAGAAAAGCTCTTTTTTCTTCGATGGTCTGCAAGCTTATGGACTCAATCTCCCAGTCTTGATGTCCCCTGATATCAAATTCAGAGTTTTTCTGGCGGTTGGTTCGGGTGTAGTACAAACTCCCATCGTCAGTCACCTGAATGGAAATCGGGTCATATACAAGCGAATCCACCGCCCATAATGAAAGCTTAAGCCCCGGACTGAGTATAGGGTTCACACTTCCCTCGGCAGCCTGCACCATGGGGGCTATTTCTTCCTTGGTCAAGGTGCGTTCACGAAGATCTACTGGATCGTTTGTACTACAGGAAATTAAAAGTGGGATGGCAGAGGCCAAAATTATTTTGGCGTAGTGTAGTTTGATTTTGGGTTGAGGCATAGGTGATTTTATTATTCCAATCTTAAAATTAACAAAATAAAAAATGGCATTTTAGCCATTTGTCAAAAAGGGTATAAAAACAAAAAACCCGATCACAGATCGGGCTTTTGTTCACTTTAACCACT
>CBFGUY010000152.1:0-9744 GCA_965651895.1 uncultured Algoriphagus sp.
CAGAGCATCTGCCTTACAAGCAGAGGGTCGGGGGTTCGAATCCCTCAACTCCCACATCTAATCCCGGATAATCATTCGGGATTTTTTTTGCCAAAGAAAAAGAGACTGTTTTATGATCAAAACAGTCTCTTTTTGTATGGAACATGTGCTTTTTTACTCCAGATTCAACATAAATCCAGCCCTGAACCAGCGACCAGGCATCTGTACTGTCCCGGCTTCCCTATAGTCTGTGTTGGTGATATTGGAAGCTTCTGCAAAAAAAACAAGTTTTCCTGTTCTGTTATAATCTGCCCGCATATCCAGCACAAAATAGGGATCTTGGCTCATTCTCTCTAGATATCTCAATTTCGTGTTCCATTCGAATTTTTGACCAATGCCTAATAGTACACCTCCTATCACTTGATTTTTCAGTGCTGAGAATGCATACCTGCTTTCTACTCCAGGCTGATCGATAAGATCCGCCGCTATATAGTTGTAGGACAGCATAAATTCTTTGATTTGTACTGAGTTCCCGTTGGGGCTTACCCGGTAGTTCATAGAAGCTTCTATTCCGTTGAACTTAACTTTACTGAAATTCTGTGGTTGCCATGGTGTATTTTCGTCCGGCCTTGTCCACTCGATCAGATTGTCGGTACTTCTATTGAAGTACACCAGCTCCGCAAAAATCCCTGATTTAGACCATTTCGCCCCAACCTCAAAATTCTGAGCCTGCTCGGGAACGAGTTGGTCATTTCCAATATTGGTAGGGCCTTGATAGTAGAGATCGTTATAGGTAGGGATTCTAAAGCTGATTCCATAGCCGGAGTAAAGTCTAAGTTCATTGGTCGCCTGATAGCCTACTTCTGCCCCCGGAAAATGTTTCCAGCCATATTCAGAGTAGTAGTTTGAATATACTCCGGCCCGCAAATCTGCTTTCGTGCCAAAATTGACCATTTGTTCTAAAAAGATTCCGGTCAGCACTCGGTCGTGATCTCCCAGGTTGGTACTTTCTATGGTTTCTTTCCTGGTTTCTACCCCAAAGCCTGTTTTACCAAGCTTACTTTCAAAATTCCCATTTGCCTCTAATGCAAAAACATCTGTGATATGATTGTTTTGATAGAATTCCGGTTCATTTCTTTTCAGTACATACTCATCCGCATTTCGTCGGAAGTAAGCCCGGGTGTTTAGAAAAAAGTTTTCCAGTGTCAACGTATGGCTTAGCGATGTTAACGTGGTCTGTACACTTTCCCATTGGTCAGGAAAAGCACTTGAATAGAAACCATTTGCCCCAAAACTTCTATCCGTATAGGCAATCATTCCCTTTAGCTTGTTCTTATCGTTGATATCCACCCCGCCTTCATAGAAGATGTTGCTTACCTGATAGTCAGAGTTGTACCAATGGCCTTCTGAGTCATCGTAGGAAATGGCCAGATTCTGTCTGTATTTCCCAACTGGCAGTGAGCCTGCAAAGTTGATTCCCTTCATGCCAAAATCGCCTGCGTAACCTTGTATTCTGGCGTATCTTTTTTCACTTAGTTCAGTGATTACATTGATAGCCCCGGCGTAAGCGTTCTGGCCGAAAATCCTTGACGCCGGCCCTTTCAGTACTTCCACCCTGTCTATGTTGACCAAGGGGACAGGGATATTCATCATGTGATGGCCGGTCTGAGGGTCACTTAGTTTGATTCCATTTAATAACATGAGGGTCTGCTCAAAGGAGCCTCCCCTGACACTCACATCAGCCTGAACCCCTGTCACCCCACGCTGGCGGATATCCACGCCGGGAACAAATGAAAGCACTTCGGACAGGCTTCTCGCTGGAGTAGTTTCGATCTGGAATTTGTTTACAAGAGCAATATTTCTGCTTTGCTTTGAAAACGGCAGCTGTATCCTGTTTTCTTGGATAATCACTTCTCCTAAATCTTGCATTGTAGTGTCCGATTGGGCATGGACAGATAGTGAAAAGGATGCGGCTGTCGCCAATAGAAATAAGTTTTTCATAGGTGAAATAGTAAATAGTAGGCCAAAAGTGGGGTGAAAATATCCTTTATCCAATAAGGTAAGTGTTCTAAAAATTCACTAAAGGCAATTCTCTTATATAAATTATGCTTGAGCTTAAAGTGGCAATTCTTACTTTTATGGCTAAATCAAAAAAATAATATGCGCAGGAAAATAATCGTTAAGCTGTTTTTTGCGGGAGCATTGCTTGCCGGGATCAGCAATTCTTTTGCTCAGGAAGTGAAGGAAAATAACCAGAAAGAATTTGGGGAATTTATTGATAGAAAAGGTACCTACACCAGATCTGCCTCTGGCAAACCAAATATTGGATATTGGCAAAATAAAGCTGATTATCAGATTGCGGTGACGTTGGATGATTCCCTTCATACTCTTTCAGGAAACATCACCCTTACCTATACCAATAACAGCCCTGAGAATCTTGATTTCATCTGGATGCAGATGGAGCAAAACCGGTTTACTGAAGACTCCCGGGGTACATTGACTACCCCTATCCAGGGAAATCGCTATAACGGTGATACAGACGGTGGGTTTGATATTACTAATCTTCAGGCCAAAGTGGGTTCTAAAGGATCAGTTTCCACAAAACACATTGATTCTGATACCAGAATGCAGGTATGGTTTAACGAGCCTATTCCGGCAAAAGGAGGAAAGGCGACAGTTTCCATGGATTTCTCGTTCAAAGTACCTATAGAAGGTATGGATAGAATGGGAAGACTGGAAGTAGAAGATGGATGGATTTATGCTTTTGCCCAGTGGTACCCTAAAGTTGCTGTTTTCGATGATATAGAAGGCTGGAATGTGGAGCCATACTTAGGGGCCGGGGAGTTTTACTTGGAGTACGGTGATTTTGATTATAAAGTAACTGTTCCCTATGACCACATTGTGGTAGGTTCAGGCGAGCTTTTGAATCCCAAAGAAGTATTGAGCAAGGAGCTTCAGAATCGCTATGCCAAAGCAAAAGACAGTGATTCTACGGTAATGCTGATCGCGGCTGATGAGATAGCAAACACTGAATTGACCAGACCTAAGCAAGGCGGTACTGTTACGTGGCACTTTGCCATCCAAAATAGCAGGGATGTAGCTTTTGCTTCCTCAAAAGCATTTATCTGGGATGCTGCGAAAATTGACTTGCCAAGCGGAAAGAAAGTTTTGGCCCAGTCAGTATACCCAAAGGAATCAGACGGCCAGGAAGCATGGTCAAGATCTACGGAATATAGTAAAGCGTCGGTTGAGCATTATTCTGAGAAATGGTTTGAATTCCCGTATGCTTCTGCAACTAATGTGGCGGCAAATATTGGGGGAATGGAATATCCTGGATTAAACTTCTGTAGTTTCAAGTCGAAAGGAGAGGGGCTCTGGGGGGTTACAGATCATGAGTTTGGCCATAACTGGTTCCCTATGATCGTCGGTACAAATGAGCGCCGCTACGCATGGATGGACGAGGGGTTCAACACGTTCATAAACCATTACAGCTCTTTGGCATTCAATGATGGAGAATATCCTTCAAACCTAAATGAAACCCGTAGGTATGTTAATTTCTTCACCAGTGAAACCAGAGAGGGGATCGATACTTATCCTGATGTGGTAAACATCAGTAATCTCGGGATGCTGGCATACAATAAGCCTGCAATGGGGCTTTTAATGCTTAGAGAATATATATTAGGACATGAGCGTTTTGACCATGCATTCAGATCCTACATAAAAACATGGGCGTACAAGCATCCTCAGCCAACGGATTTTTTCAACCATATGGAAAATGTGGCTGGTGAAAATCTTTCTTGGTTTTGGAATGGATGGTTCTATGGGACCGGAAACATTGATCTTGGCATCAACGCCGTAATACCATATGCAGGAAATTATGTGGTAGTGCTGGCAAACAAGGGAGAAATACCTATGCCTGTTCTGCTGGAGATTGCTTATGAAGATGGTACTGACGAGCGCAAGATGCTTCCTGTGGAAATCTGGCAGCGGGGTGATACATGGAACTATCTGCTGAAAACCGAAAAGAAGGTCAAGTCTGTGGTCATAGATCCTGATAAGCTACTTCCAGATGTGAATCTTGGAAATGACAGCTGGCCACAAAATGTTTACGAAAAATAATTATCAAAAACCCGGATGCAAGTCTGGGTTTTTTTATTGGTTTTTTCAACGAAGAATCGTTAAGCATAGAGCTATTTGAAAGTAGCGGTAGTCTGTAGATGGGAAAAACTGCAAAGCAGCCAAACCATGAGTAGCTCCTGATGAAAGCCGGTTTAAAGAAATGTTTTTTTGGTCTGTTAAGGTCTGAATGGCTTGAAGAATAGAGGTGACTTTCGAGTCTACTTGATAAATAAAGAGTAAAAAAAATGGACTTTCGCTACCAAGAGCGAAAGTCCACTTTAGTAAAAAGTAAGTGTTTACTATTTAATCCACCAGGTCATTTCATGGATGTCGTCATTGCCTGCACCGAATTGCTTGGTGATGGCCGAACTTACGTTGTCAGCGTTGAAATTGTACTCTGATTGTGGATAGATCCATCTATAGGGAATAGCCACCCCTGCAGGTCTTCTGAAAGAAGGGAAGCCAGTACGGTGATGATCGTAGAATGATGTCCATTGCAGTTGGAAGAACGACTGCAGATACTTTTGCATCACGATAAGCTCGATTTTTTCTTCATCAGATGATGCTTTTGAGAAGTCATTCATCGGTTCGTTTAGATAGTTCATGGCAGCTTCTTCATCCACGTAGCTGCTGTATTCTTCCGAATACATTTCATAAAATTTGAAAGAGCCTTTTACACCTTCTTCATAAAGCATCTTAGCATCGGCATTGATCCAGCCGCGAACGGCAGCTTCAGCTAAGATTAATTGCTGCTCCGAATATCCCAGTAATTTGTAAGGTTCGTTCACTGGGTCTCTATGGTATCTGTCGTTCACTTTAGAGACATTTCCCTGAGTGGCTTTTTCATTGACCTCTGCGTATGGAGCCGCAGGATCACCGCCTTCATAGGAAGAGAAATCATCGATTGCCTTTCCGGCTTCTTTTGCGGACTTGGTTTGGGTGCAGTAGATAAAGAGTCTTGGATCTTTTCTTACCTGAAGCCTCTGGATAAAGGTGGAGTCTATATACATCCCAGAACTGAAGCCACTACTGTTGAAATCTGGATAACGGTTGTTTTGCTGATCCAAGAAAACCAATTGACCACTTTCTGCTTCACTTTCCATCAATGGACCCGAAGTGAAAATGGAATTGAATTCACTGAAGTCGATTTCTCCTGATTCCGACTTTGGGGAAAGTGTCATAAGGACTTTTAGGCGGAATGCATTGATTAATTTTCTCCAGGAAAGTACACTGCCACCATGGATAATATCTCCGGCGATGATGGTGTTTTGGGTAGAAAGAATAGCATCTGCCTCTTCCAATTCAGCCAAGATTCCTTTGAAGACAACTTCTTGATCATCATAGACTGGTGCATATTCCTCTTCCGTCTCACCTTTCAATGCTGAAGTATATGGCACATCGCCAAAGCTTAAGGTTAAATTGAAGAAGTAATAACTTCTGAAGAACTTGCCCAAAGCGACATATGAAGGATCATTAATTCGCTCAGCCTCTTCGATCATTTTGGTGACATTTCTCAAAACAGAGTAAGGGCCAAAACTCCCTCTATCCCATTTGTAATACTGATTGGGATTTTCTCCATCAGTCTGTACAAGCATTTTCTGTGCATATAAGGGAGAAGTACCTCCATAGGCTCTGAACACTTCCCACTCCACGTTTGTAAGTAGAAGCTGTGGGTGGGTTTCAGTTGGCAGGTTTGGATTGACGTTCATTTCCTCCAAATCGGTGCAGGAAAAAAACACCAAGGAAAGTAATAGGATAACTAGTATGTTTTTCATTTTATTCAAGTGTTTGTCTGACTGAAAATCAATTAAAATACGGCCTTCAGGGTCATGCCTACGTAGCGGGATGATGGATCTTGGAGATTATCATCGTTTCCATAGTCAGGATCTAAGTAGGGGAGTTTCTTCAGTACAAACAGGTTGTAGCCGTAAAGTGTCAAATCAAGGTTTTTGATTTTTTTCGATTGCATGATGTTCATCAGATCATAGGTCACAGACAGTCTTCTCAATTTCAGATAAGAGCGATCATACACATTTGCAAAGGTTTTGCTTTCATCTTCAGTCACCTGCGCTTGGTAGGGATAGGTTTGAGACCAAGTCTGCCAGCTCACCGCCGTAGTGTTTGGCGCATATTCTCTTGAGTCAGATAGCACATTTCCATTTACATCTCTTACCAATTCACCACCAGTCACGACGACACCTTCTGGTATATAGACAGGTTGCCCCGCGGCATATTCCGCATCTCTATATTCTGTAGAATTTGGATGCTTTCCACCCCACCACATTTTCTCAATAGTCACTGATCTCAGCAATCCACCCCAGGCGCCATCTATATCCATGGCGACCCTGAATTTGTTGATATTGAACTGGTTTTGGATGCCAAATCTCCAAGATGGATCTAGGTGACCGATTTTAGTTGGGAAAGGATCTTTTGTAGGCATTCCGGTATTGGCGTCTAAGATTACCTGACCGTCAGCACTTTTTTGCCAAACAGTAACATAATAGCTATCAGCTCTGTCTCCTACTTTTAAGTTGCCAAATTTCTCCTCATCACCATATATACCGGTTATTTTTCGCTCAAACTTGGTCCAGTTGGCACCGATATTCCAAGAGAATTTCTCCCGTTGGATCGCTGCATAATTCAACATCAATTCAAACCCGTTGGTAGTGTATTCGTTACCGTTCACCTTGCGCGAAGTATAGCCAGATGCTTCAGAGATGCTGAGATCAATGATCTGATTCTCATCCAGAATTCTATAATAAGTGCCTTCAACAGTTACTCTCTTTTGAGCAAATGAAGTAGATAAACCGGCTTCAAATGTGGTTGATTTTTGAGGCATGATTTCTGAATTCACCAAACGTGAAGGATAGGTGACAGATGGTGTGGATCCGTAAGTCACGCCTTTGTTGTAGGCAGAATAGATGCTGTATGGATCCAAATCACTTGAAACCTCAGACCAAGAACCATATACTTTGATGTAGTCTATTGCCTTTGGCAAGTTGATGAACTCAGAGATGATTGCACTGACGGATGCTGAAGGGTAGAAATAAGAATTGTTGACCTTAGGCAAGGTCGAGGACCAGTCATTTCTTGCAGTCACATTAAAAAATATGGATTGCCATAGGTCAACTCCCACAGAACCATAGACGCTTCGGATTTCTTTCTCTTCCAGATAATTGGTGGCTTGAACCGGGCCTTGTGTGTTGTTTAAGCTATACACATACGGCACAATCAATCCATCTGAGGAAGAATAGGCTTGCTTGTAGCTTCTGTAGAAACTGGAAGCGCCTGCGTTGATGGTAAGCCCGATTGATTCATTGAAATCTTTGTTGTACGCCGCCAAGAAGTCGGTGTCGAGGTTTAGCTGATCATCATTCCAGAATTTGTAATCACCGTTTCTGGAGTCTCCATAATTCATGTAGGACTTTGGACTTTGCATATCCTCAAAAAGTGTCTTCTGTCTTGCAGAAATTCTCCCCTGAACATAGAGATTAGGCATGATCTGATATTTTAGTTTCAGCTTGCCATCCATGACATTTCGATTGTGAACCTGGTTTAGCTCATGAGCAGCGAAATAGACGTTGTTGTACCAAGCATAATTGTAGTTAGCCTGTCTGTATCCTTCCAGTCCAGGCACGTACATGTGATCTCTCAGATCCTGTCCATTTACGTCGTCACCCATCCAGATAAGAATGGTGTACATGTGGTTTTTGGGGCCATAGCCATATCTTGGATAGTTGGGAGAATATACTTTGTTGTAACCCAAGGTCGCGTCCAATTGTATTTTTTCGCTGAGTTTGAATGATGAGTTGAAATTAAATCCTCCGGTATTCACGGATGTATTCGGTACCTGACCTTGCTGATAGGCATAGTTTGCAGAAAACCTCAGTTGCGCTTTCTCACCTTGGTAGGCTATGGATACGTCATTTTTGGTAACCACACCTGTTCTCATGAAGTCATTAAGATTGTCATGACGTTTCCACTCAGTTGGTACCCGCTCATAGCGTGATTTGTCGTCATAAACGGTTCCTGTTACACTGCCGTACCATTCGATCTGTTCGCCGGTTTGCTTGTCTCTGATTGGGCTATTCCACTGCGGTACAAGTACGCCAGGCTCAAACTTTGGTCCCCAGATCATGTCACCATCCGAGATCCCGCCATCGGCACCATCCCAGAATTCGTACTTTCCATTTGAACCGTTTCCGTATTCAGTTTGGGTTTCCGGATATACAGTGAAACCTGCCGTGACCATATTGTTGGTAGTGGCAGTTACTGTCAGTCCATCTTTGCTGGCATTTTTCCGGGTGATTAGAATTGCTCCATTCTTACCTCTTGAGCCATATAGTGCAGATGCAGAACCACCTTTTAGCACATTGATGCTTTCAATATTTTCGGGAGAAATGTCAAAAAAATCGGTTTCAACAGGGACACCATCCAGCACTATAAGTGGGTTTTTTCCCCGCAAGCTAAACGAAGGAGACTGAAACATCCCAGTAGGATTGGTCACTGTCAGTCCGGCAATCTGACCTGAAAGAGCATTTCCTAGATTCAAAGTGGAAGCTTCTGCTACCACATCCATAGGCACCTCTTGAGTAGCATACCCCAATTTCTTCTTTTGCTGCTTGATACCAATAGCAGTAACTACTACTTCATCCAAGGATTTGCTATCTTCTGCCAATGTAATATTGATAATGCTTCTGCCATTAATGACCTCTTCTTGTGCTTCGAATCCAATGAAACTATACACTAGCGTGGCACTTTCTTCTGCCATGATCGTATAGTTGCCATCAAAATCTGCAACCGTCCCTTTGTTGGTGCCTTTCACCAATACGGTCACGCCTGGGAGTCCTTCTCCGGTGGTGTCTGATACTTTTCCTTTGATCTGAACCTGCGCCAATAGACATGTCGGAAGGAGCAGCATCAACAAAGCAAAAACTGTAAAAGCCTTCTTCATTTTGTAGATTTAAAATTTGAAAATAGTTTTTAACTGATTGAATGTCAGGGTAAAACACAGGGTTGTTAGCTGTGGGTTGACATTAAGCCACAAAAGTATCTAAGGCAAGAAATGATGGTCTAAAAATTAGATTTTCAATTTGTTATATTAAAAATTTGAAAAATAAAGGATAGATAATATGTGATTATGGCTGGCTTCTTTATGGGCCTACAATTTTTAAAAAAGTATGGATTTGAGAGCCCATTTGACGGTGATCAGAACAGTTTTGATTATGAAAAAGTGAATTATTTTAGGAAAGCCTGTATGTTTTTAATGGTGGATGGGTTATTTTTTTTTTTTTTCTATTCTTAATAGAAAGTTAAAGTAGAAGCTTGTTCTGATAGATTGTATGTTACTATTAAGCAACCTGATTAGTTTACAATGCAAAAACCCAGATCTAGGTCTGGGTTTTAAATAAAGCATACTTTCAAGGGCGACTATCAATAATCATCATTGATCTCCAGCCATAAACCATCGGGATCCTGGATGTAAATTTGACGGATGCCATCTACCCGTATGGTTACCTTCCCTTTTTCCCCTTGCCAGCTTTCGAAGGGATAATCCGCATTTTCCAGTGTTTTCATAAATGCATCCATGTCTTTCATGCTGAAGCAAAGATGATTCACTTTGGAGATTTGTGTGGGGATATTAGG
>CBFGUY010000153.1:0-9678 GCA_965651895.1 uncultured Algoriphagus sp.
GCGCCGCCTTCCGGTGACATCATGCTCGGTTTTCCCGCCAGTTGGGCAGCCGCATCGATACTAAAGGTGCCATTTACGGCAATTTCTTCACCTGACTCCAATCCTGAGGTAATGAGGTATTCCGAGCCCAATGATGCGCCAAGGGTAACTTCCCGAAGTTGAAAGGTCACGGCCTGATCCGTTACATTTTTTATATAAACCACCGAACGGGTCCCTGTCCACATCACAGCTGTTTTTGGTACTACAATGCTATTGGCTTCGTTGGAAGGGGCTTTGCTGTCAACTTCCCCGGAAACAAACATTTCAGGTTTGAATTTCAAATTGGGGTTGCTTACCTCCAACCGTGCTTTCGCTACTCTGGTCTGGGAATTAATGACCGGGTCTATATAGCTTAGTTTGCCCGTGAATGTCTCTCCCGGAAATGATTGTACTGTGAATTGTATAGGATCACCTTTTTTGATCCATTGGAGCTCAGATTCATAAACGTCAAAGAGTACCCAAACTTTGCTCAGATCAGCGATTTGATAGATTGCTTGACCACGGTTTACATAATCACCCAGATTGACCATTTTTTCGGTGACATATCCGGAGACATTGGCTAGAATAGGAAGTTGTTCAGTCACTTTTCCAGTTGCCAAAATCTGCTCAATCTGTGCATCTGTGAGTTTCCAGTTTTTGAGTTTTTCTTTAGCTGCATTGAAAAGTGCCGGCTGGCTGTCCTTGATTTTTTCTGCTTGGAAAAGTTCCTCTTGGGCAGTTGCCAATTCCGGGGAATAAATCTGTCCCAGCACTTGGCCTTTTTTGACGTATTCCCCTGTAAAGTTGATTTGCAGCTCTTCGATTCTTCCGGGAATATGGGCCGACTGGGTATAATTCTGCCGCTCATCCGCCTGGATTTTACCATTTAGCCTAATGGATTTTCTGGCGTTGGCATTTCCGACTACCATGGATTGGACTCCTGCCAACTGCATAGCGGTAGGAGACATGCTCACGGACATAGGATCAGCTTCGGCGTTATCGTTTTCCAGTGGAATAAGATCCATCCCGCAAATAGGGCAGTCACCGGGCTCATCCTGTCGGATCTGTGGGTGCATGGAGCAGGTGTAAGTGATAGGAATTCCCGCAATGGATTCGATATGATCATGTTTATCGACTTCCATTTTTGGCTCGGAAGCAGGCTTAATCAGCCAACCGATGGCCAGTCCTGCCACCAATGTTAAGGCTATCAGGACAAATTTATTGTTGAATATATTTTTCATATGATTATAAGTTGTCTTTTAAAGGCCATATGGAATCTCACATGCATTGTAATCATCCCAGTGTGCGACTCTGGGGTCATGCTCGATTTCATTTAAGATTTTATTTGTCTTTTTAATAATTGGGCGTTTAACGCAACGATCACCGTACTCAGGCTCATCAGAGCTGCACCAATGGCCGGGCTAAGGATTATCCCTGCTCCTGCCAATACACCGGCAGCCAGTGGAACGGCCACTATATTATAGCCTGCCGCCCACCAGATGTTCTGCATCATTTTTTTGTAAGTAGCGCCCCCGAAAAGGATTAAATTGGCAATGTCTTTTGGATTACTGTTCACCAAAATAATATCTGCTGTTTCGGCTGCAACGTCGGTTCCTGATCCTACGGCAATGCCTACATCTGCCTGTGCCAAAGCGGGGGCATCATTGACGCCGTCCCCGGTCATTGCTACAAATTCACCTTTTGACTGTAGGTCTTTGATAATCTTCTGCTTGTCTTCCGGCATTACTTCAGCATAATAGCCGTCCAGTCCCAGCGTATTACTTACTGCTTTAGCGACTGTTTCATTGTCGCCTGTAGCCATAAGGATTTTTATCCCCTGTTTTTTGAGTGTGCCTATGGCCTCTTGGGATTCCTCCCTGATTTCATCGGCCAAAGCGATAAAACCGATTAGTTTCCCGTCCGAAAGAACAAAAACCACAGTTTCATCTTCAGATTTAAAAGCTCCTTCCGGTTGCTCTATGCCTTTTTGTTTTAATCCTCCCGGACTCAAAATGCTGATTTCCTTCCCGTTGAGTTTAGCTTGTAAGCCCATTCCAGTTATATTCTGGAAATTTTCCGGCTCACCGAGTTTAAGAGCTAACTCTTTGGATTTTCTTACTATTCCAGCAGCAATAGGATGCTCGGAACTATTTTCAACGGTGGCTGCTATAGCAAGTAATTCTTGATCATCCATCCCAGCATCTGCGCTTTTGAATCGAGTGACTCCGAATTCTCCTTTGGTCAAGGTTCCTGTTTTATCAAAGATGATGACGGTCAGTTTTCTGGAGTTTTCGAAAGCAGTTCTGTTGCGGATCAATAATCCATGCTTGGCAGAGACTGAAGTAGAAATTGCGACCACCAGGGGAACCGCCAATCCCAGGGCATGGGGGCAGGAGATGATCATGACGGTAACCATCCGCTCCAACGCATAGTTGAAGTCTTCACCTAAACTTAACCAGACTACCAACGTGATGATCCCTGCTGCCAACGCAATGTAAAACAACCAACCCGCTGCTTTATTGGCCAGGTTCTGGGTTTTGGACTTGGTTTTCTGCGCTTCTGTAACCAATCCGATTACTTTGGATAAATAGGAATCGTCACCGGTGTGCCTGACTTTAATCTTCAGGGCACCGTTCTCGTTCACCGAACCGCCAATTACCTCATTGTCTTTTTGTTTGGCTACCGGCTTGGATTCACCCGTAAGCATGGATTCATTTACATGGCTGCTCCCTTCCAGGATTTGTCCATCGGCGGGGATTTTCTCACCGGGTCTCACCAGAATTATGTCGCCTGGTTTTAACTCCGCAATAGGAACATCTTCAGCGTCTCCATTTTCCTTAATTCTCCTGGCTTCTGAGGGCATCATCTTGGCCAATTCCTGTAAGGCATTCGAGGCACCCATTACAGATTTCATTTCTATCCAATGTCCCAAAAGCATGATGTCGATTAAACTGACGAGCTCCCAGAAAAATATTTTCCCCGACAAACCAAATACTACCGCTGAGCTATAGGAATAGGCTACCGAAATGGCCAAGGCAATCAAGGTCATCATTCCGGGTTTCCTGTCCTTTAGTTCATCCACCATGCCTTTCAAGAAAGGCCAGCCACCGTAGAAGAACACCAGGGAGGAAAGTGCAAATTGCAGGTATCGATCCCCTTCAAACCTGAATTCATAGCCAACAAGGCTTTGGATCATTGGCGACAGGACTACTATTGGCAGGGTGATCACCAAAGAAACCCAGAATCGTTTTTTGAAATCCTTGATCATATGCATATGATGCATGCTGTGGTCATGGCCTTGCGCCCCTTTCATGGCATGTTTTCCCTTTTGATGGGAATCATGCTGTTGATGATTGTGATCTGAATGGTCCATAGTGTATGGGGTTTACTAGAATGTATATGTTCAAAAACATCACTGCCTATTGGATGACAAATGAAATTGCCTGCATTGTTGCGATGTTCAGGTAGCTCTTACTTTTCATAGTCAGTAGGTTTTGGCGGTTATGTAATTGATTTGCGCCAAGGATGTTTTATATGCTACCATAGCTTTGAGTTTCATTTTTTTGAATTCCAGCAATTGCTGCTGTACACTCAAAACCTCTTCAAAATCCTTCCCTGAGTTGCTATAGGAATTGTAAAGAAGGTCTAGGTTTTGCTGCGTAGTCACCATTTGTCTGTCATACAGTGAGATCAGGTCATCCTGGATTTTCATGTCGGAAGAATAGCGGTGATAGGAACCGTAAAGCTTATTGTTTAACTCCTCCTTTTCCAGTTTATAGGACTCCTGCATCAGTTCAGCCTCTTTTCGGGCCCCTTTGTATTTCCCACGGAAAATCGGAAGACTCATCGTGACCATGGGCATCAATACATTTTTACCGTTATCAGGCATGACCATATCTGTTCTTTCTCCCACCAGCACATAATCCACTCCCGCACCTAGCTTGGGCATGCCTTGCTTTTGGGCTACCCGCTTGCTGGCTTCACTGGATTGAATTTTTAGATCCACACCCTCCAACAAGGGGTTGGATTGGATAGAATCCGGTGAAATCACCCGCTCTTCAGCTATGATTTCTAACTTTTCTGAGATCTCAACGGGGGAATCATGTGGCCTTGAAAGCAGGGAGTTAAGCCATGAATTGCTTCCCTCTATTTTAATCTTTAGTACCTCAAGATTCGTCTTGGCGGCCTGAATCAGTATGTCCGCACGAAGGGCATCAGTGAGTGATCCCGTTCCATTTTCAAGTTTGGAAGTGGCAAGGGAATAGTAGGATTCAAGGATGCGGAGGTTTTCCTCCTCAATAGCAATTAACTCATGCGTCTCCAGCAGAGGATAATATACAGCAGCCAGCTGGTTGTAAAGCTGGTTTTTTGCATCAAGGAATTCCTGATATTTCACCTCGGCCTGTAAGGAAGCTACATCCTCCTGTGCCTGTAATGTGCCAAACCAAGGAAACATCTGGGTTAGCGAAAAACGGGCTTTTTGCGGCCCTACACGGGTTTCTACGGGAGAGATAAAATAGCCAAAAGACAAGCTTGGATCCTGCAGAGAGCCCACTTGGGGGATTTTTTCCATTGCCGCTTCAAAAGCCTTGTATTTGGCTTTTAGTCCCGGGTTGTTTTCGGCCCCTAGTTGGAAATAGTCGGCTAAGCTTTGAGAAGCTGCTGAATAACTAACTCCCAGAAGCAAAAGAAGGGAAAGTGTGATGATTTTCATTTTCAGCTTTTTTTAAGTTTTCGTTCCTCCCGGATGGAGTACAGCACGGGAACAATAAAGTAGGTGATAGCCGCTACGATCATTCCCCCAAAAGCAGGGATGGCCATAGGAATCATGATGTCAGAACCTCTACCTGTAGAAGTCAAAATTGGCAGTAAAGCAATAATTGTGGTGGCTGAAGTCATAATAGCCGGCTTGATTCTGCGCTGGCCGGCTTCTACTATCGCCATTCGGATACCTCTGAAATTGTCAGTCTTGTTTTTGGCAAAACTTTGGTCCAAATAGGTGGCCATCAGCACACCATCATCTGTGGCAATGCCAAACAAAGCGATGAAACCCACCCATACGGCAACACTTAGGTTGATGGTGTGAATTTGAAAGAGGTTACGGAAATTCGTCCCAAAGAAGCTGAAGTCTCCAAACCATGATTGACCATATAACCAGAGCACGATAAAAGCCCCGCTAAAAGCCATGGCAATACCCGTGAAAACCATCAATGAAGTAGTCACGGAGCGGAACTGAAAATATAAAATCAGGAATATGATCAGAAGAACCACCGGAACAATAATGCTGAGCCTTTTCTCTGCACGTACCTGATTTTCATAGCTTCCTGAGAATTTATAACTCACGCCTTGTGGCACTTCCAACGCTCCGGAATCAATCCTGCTTTGAATGAGTTCTCTGGCGTCTTCCACTACAGTTACTTCTGAGAAGCCTTCTTTTTTGTCAAACAGCACATATCCTACCAAGAAGGTGTCCTCACTTTTTATTGCCTGGGGACCACGCAGGTATTCAAATTTCACAAGCTGACTAAGCGGGACCTGTGCTCCGGTAGGAGTGGGGACCAGAATTTTGCCCAGCGATTCGGGATCGTCCCGGAGTTCCCTGGGATAGCGTACACGTACAGGAAACCGTTGCCTGCCTTCTACTGTGTTGGTGATATTCATTCCCCCAATAGCAGTTTCTATTACCTGCTGAACCGATTCTATGCTCAAACCATACCGGGCGATTAGCTCGCGGTCAATATTGAGTTGCAAATAGGGCTTGCCTACAATCCGATCTGCAAAAATTGCTTCCTGCTTGACCGAAGGCACTTCTTTGAGAATATTTTCTATCTGTATGCCAAAGTCTTCGATAGTCTGGAGGTCTGGACCATAGACTTTAATTCCCATTGGGGCACGCATACCGGTTTGAAGCATGACCAGACGGGTTTCAATTGGCTGGAGTTTAGGAGCCGAAGTGATTCCGGGGATTTTGGTTATCGCTATGATTTCATTCCATATATCATCAGGAGAATGAATAGTTTCCCTCCAGTTCCTAAAGTAAAGTCCGTCTTCATCCTCTATTAGTCCCGTTGTGGGAGTCGCTTTTTCTATAGCTTCCTGATTGCTTAGTGTATCCCCGCTGGTAAAAATAAAACGTCCTTCTTTGTCCGTTTTGAAGCGTTGTCGATGCCCTTTGTTATTTAGTTGATACTCCGGTTTATAGTTGATTATGTTTTCATACATGGAAATGGGAGCCGGATCCAGAGCCGATTCCGCCCGTCCTAATTTCCCTACTGTAAGCGCTACTTCCGGAATACTTGTAAGCAGCATGTCCAACTGTCCTATTACTTTTCTGTTAAAGGCAATACCGGAATGGGGCATGGCTGTTGGCATTAGCAGAAAGCTTCCTTCATCCAGGGAGGGCATAAATTCCTTCTGCATACCGGGAAAAGTATGATCCAGTCTTGACCAGAGTTTGCCGGATTCGATATTCCATCCGACCAGATGTGTGACAGCCGGGATAACGGTAAAAATCTTGGTAAAGCCCATCCATATGGTACCCCCAAGTAAGATCAGGATTGCGGGGATAGTCAGGAAAGCGGCTTTGTGGTCCAGGCACCAGGTCAGTATCCTTTTGTAGAAGATTTCGAGTACCCTGAATGCACCAAGTATTATACTTACCAAAATACCCACAAAAATTACGTTTGTCAGCAAGGATTTGCCCGGCCCTAACGGTAACCAGTAGCTAGCCAGAAGCCATATCACTCCAGCTATTACTAAAATGATTTCTATATGGTTATAGACAGGCCGTATCCGTACTGGTAGGTCAATAGGCTTAGTTTCTACGAGGTATTTGAGAAGTGCAATACCTGCAAACGCCAGAAGCATAATTCCTGACCAGAAATACCCATAAATCAAGGCAAGAACAGCTACGATTGCCACTAGTGAATTGCCGGCTATTTTACTTCTTTTACTTTTTAGTTTAAAGCCAAAGAGCAGATGTGCAAGCATGGGTAAGATCAATAGAGAGACGATCAGCGCTGAAATCAGTGCAAAAGTCTTCGTGTAAGCCAAAGGGCCAAAAAGTTTTCCCTCAGCAGCTTCCATAGTGAACACGGGTACAAAACTGACAATAGTGGTAGAGACTGCCGTAAGAATGGCGGTGGCTACTTCCGATGAACCTTTATAGATTGTGGTAATTAATTTCTGCTCCGGAGGCGCTTCATCTATATGTTTTAGGATGTTTTCGGTAAGAATAATTCCTAAATCCACCATGGTTCCAATCGCAATTGCTATACCTGACAGTGCAACGATGTTTGCATCTACCCCTAGATACCGCATGGCTATAAATACCATCACTATTGAAATAGGCAATAAGCTCGATATCAGGATGGAAGCTCTGAGATTGTAAACCATCACTAGCACTACCAGAATAGTAATAAGGATTTCCAATGAAAGTGCTTCTTCCAGGGTTCCCAATGTTTCCTGGATCAGTGTAGACCGGTCGTAAAACGGAACTATTGTGAGTTGGCTTACTCTTCCATCATCCAGTGTTTTACGTGGTAGACCTGGAGCAATTTCTTTGATCTTTTCTTTCAGGTTATTGATCACCTGAAGTGGATTGGAGCCGTATCGCGCCACTACAACACCTCCAACTACCTCTGCACCATCTTTATCCAAAAGCCCTCTTCGATTTGCAGGGCCAAGACTTACTACTCCGATATCTTTGATTCTGATGGGAACATTATCTTTGACATCTACCACAGCCAGCTCCAGATCTTCAACGTTTTTGATATAGCCCAAGCCCCTTACCAAGTATTCGGCCTGATTGATCTCAACGGTCTTGGCACCCACATCACGATTGCTCTGTTTGACGGCCAGCATCACTTTGTCCAAAGGGATGTTGTACGCTTTTAAGGCATCCGGATTCACATCAACTTGATATTCCTGCACAAAACCACCTATGGAAGCCACCTCGGAAACCCCTTCCACGGCATTGAGCCCATACTTCACAAAAAAATCCTGAACAGATCGAATCTCATGCAAGTCCCAGCCCCCCGTTGGGTTTCCTTCGGCATCTCTTCCTTCCAATGTGTACCAGTATACTTGGCCTAATGCAGTGGCATCAGGTCCAAGTGCAGGTTGTACTGCTTCAGGAAGTAATCCCGAGGGTAATGAATTGAGTTTCTCCAGGATTCTAGACCTGGACCAGTAAAATTCGGTGTCTTCATCAAAAATGATGTAAATACTGGAAAAGCCGAAAATAGAGGAGCTGCGAATTGATTTCACTCCGGGGAGTCCAAGCAAATAAGTGGTTAAGGGATATGAAATTTGATCCTCAATGTCTTGTGGGGATCTGCCTGGCCATTGAGTGAAGACAATCTGTTGGTTCTCACCAATATCGGGAATAGCATCCACGGGAACTGGATCAGAAGGCAGGGCGCCTACTTTCCATCCAAAAGGAGCTGTTGCAATTCCTCCGGCAATCAAAGCGATCAGCAGAAGAAAAGTAACAAGTTTATTCTCTAGAAAATATTTGATAATCGAGTTAAGCATGATTTAATCCTGGTATAAGGAAATAAAATAGAAAGAGCAATGGATTTATTCCATTAGCTAAAAAGAGGTCATATGACCTATCACCAGGAAGAATTAAATCAAGAATGATTGAAACAGAACATTAAAGTCCTTTTCAATCGTGGGGGGGATTAAGTAGGGTTGTGGTTGCCTGTCATCGGAAGTTATGGCAATTTTGAAGATAAACGCTTGTGTAAATGCCGCTATAAAAATCAGTTGGGCAGCATCGATTTTTACGACTTTGAGGTTTTGATCCTTATCGTTTTGAACCAGCTCGAATTGATTCTGGCAGCACTCAATAGGATCTACACTTTGCTTTGAGTCGGGAGACTCCTCTTTGTGTGAGTTGCCCATTCCACAATCCAGATGCTTAATTGCAATTCCAAATTCCGCCATCATTTCTGAACCCATGCATAGATGGGTGCTCTTGGCCATTCCGATGTTTGAAAACATCAGCAGAAGTGCTAGGGCTATGGAAATTTGCTTCTTCAACAGGTTAAAATTACGGATTAATGTTCAGTAGGTTTGATTTTTTCAACATGTTAATGAATCTGACAAGAAAGGATTGTATGTAATTTATTGATAATTAATTACCTATCAAACATATACTGTGTTCAATTACCTGTATCTGTCTCAAAGTACAAATGATAATGCTTGCTACAACCGGGGTTGAAAGAGGCGGTGCATTTTGGACATGTATTGCCACTGGCTTGGTATTCTGAGATTGTAAGTTCGGTGCCGCATACTCCGCAGAGAATCGCCTTGGTGTCAAACTCAGCTTTAGGCCAAACTTCCGGCTTGTGATCAGCTTCTTCTTCATGACATGAAAAGCATGGATAGTACTTCTCGCAGCACTTGAATTTGATGGCAATGATATCCAAATCCGAATGCCAGTGCTGACATCGGGTCTGGTTATCGATGGTTTTACCGTAGATATTAATTCCCTTTATTTCTGATCTTACAATTGGAAGCAGAGTAGCTTGTTGGGCTAGCACTTGGCTGGAAATAAGTATCAGAAGGGAAAGTAATAAGTTTTTCATTTACTCTTTTTGAGACTGTTTTATCATTTTGGAACCTGAAGGTAATTAACCTTTATGGTTTCTAAAA
>CBFGUY010000154.1:0-9664 GCA_965651895.1 uncultured Algoriphagus sp.
TTTACAAATATGAAAATAATGTATTACATTTATATTTGTAAATATAATAGAACGTAGATGAAGGGCTATCATTTAGGCGAATTGGAAGAGTTGGTCTTGCTGACAGTAGGCATCTTGGATCAGGAGGCTTATGGAGTTGCTGTATTGGAAGAGATCAAAAATCAAACGGGCAGAAAAGTCAATATTTCGGCTATACATACTGTGTTGAATAGACTGGAAGAAAAGGGGTTTCTGAAATCCCATATGGGCGGCGCAACCGAGGAAAGGGGAGGCAGACGTAAGCGTTTATTTACACTTTCAACGGCAGGCAGATCGGCAATCGAAGAAGTCAAAAACCTCAGAAACAAACTTTTTGACCAACTTCCTCCATTAGCCTTAGACTTCTCCCATGGACAGTAAGCTCAAGCACTATCCTCCCAAATGGCCGGATCGCTTTCTGGAATTCTACTGCAATCCGAGTCGATTGGAGCAGATACAGGGAGACGCGCATGAATTGTTCTACTTGGATTTGGAAGAAAAAGGCCTCCGGTACGCCAGATTTCGATTTTTCATCCATGTGCTCAGTTTTTTCAGATGGAGCAACATTAGACGTACAAGAACCACTTATCAGTCATTTAACCAAGGGGCTATGTTAAAGAACTATTTTAAAATCGGCTGGAGGAACCTTCTGAATCAAAAAGGAACCACATTTATATCAGTGTTTGGGCTGGCGTGTGCTGTGGGTTGCTGTATGGTGGCTTATCTTTTTATTGCACAGATTTGGTTTAAGGGGATGATTCAGCCGAATAAGAATGAGATCTATCAGTTGACCTACACTGCTGAAGGTGAAAATGGATTGGTCACCTATGGATCTGTTGCAGAGCCTATAGCAGAACTTATCCCTCAGGAACTAAGTGATGTCAAAAAACATACACGTGTCTCACCTAACTTTTCCGTTTTGATTCAAAATAATGAGAGTTATAGGCAACGTTCCATGTTTGTAGATCCTGCGTTTATGGACATGTTTGTTTATCGGATGGATTATGGATATCCGGGAGCATTGAGGGAGCCAAATCACGTGATTTTGACGGATGGGTTATCTGAAAAGCTCTTTGGAGATACGCATCCCATAGGACAGGAACTTTCTTTGGTGGTCGATGGGCAAGAAAAACTCTATAAAGTAGGTGGTATCTTGGCCGATCTGAAAGATATGGATATGTTCAATTTTGACCTTTTGGTAAATATTGAAACACACCCTTTGTCTAAGGCTGATTTGCCGCTTAAAGATGCTTGGAATTCAGAGCTGTGGACGTTTGTTCAATTAGAAAAAGGAACCAATCCAAGCGTACTGAACTCAGGCTTATCCGTACTGAAAGAGCAACAAAACCAGATTAATCCAGAGAAACCTTACCGGAATTTGGAAGTAGTCGCCTACACGGATTTAGTCTATAAAATAGGTGAAATTGAAAATGGGGTAAGGGATTTCTTGGGATTGGCACCACAGATCGTATTGGGTACTATAGGATTGTTTATTCTGATTTTGGCAATATTTAACTACATCAATATATCCGTGTTGATGGCTTCGAGAAGGCTGAAAGAAATAGGGGTACGAAAGGTGATCGGAAGCAGGAGGAGTCAGCTTGTGTTTCAGTTTCTGAGCGAAAACCTGATGGTCTGTTTTTTTGCCATTTTGCTGGGATGTCTTTTTGCAGGTTTTATTTTCCTTCCGGGATTCAACGATATTGCTTCTAAGAACCTCAAAATTGATTTGCTCAATGATAAGTATGTCTGGATGTTTTTGGGATCTATGCTGCTGTTTATTACCCTAGTTTCCGGATTGTATCCTGCTATTTATGTATCCTCCTTCAAGCCGATCAGTATTCTTAAAGGGAATCAAAAGATCGGTAGCAAAAGTGTTTTTACGGGTGTATTGCTGACTTTTCAGTTTACTCTTGCGATCATCAGTATCGTAGCCGGAGTGGCTTTTGTCCAGACAAATTACATCAATGCAAACCGGGATTGGGGATATGACAGTGGGGATAAGATAATTGTGAATGTGCCTAACGCTGAGGATTACTTACCGCTCAAAAACAAACTTTCAGCACTTGCATCTGTCAAGGAAATCAGCGGAAGTCAGGATTACATAGGTAGCTGGATCCGGGAAGATGAGTTGGTTTATGAAGAAGAAAAGTATGAAATTATGCTGCTAAATGCAGAAGCTACCTATCCTGACATTATGGATTTGAAACTGAAGGAAGGGAGAATGTTTAATCCATCGCTGATTTCAGATACGCAAGAATCAGTTATTGTAAACCAGACTTTTCTGGATCAGCTTGGATTGGAGTTTCCTGTTCAGAAAAAGATCGAGTTGGATAGTTCGAGCTATACTGTTGTAGGTGTGGTGGAGGATTTTCATACTGTTTTCTTCCAAAGTGCAATTGAACCCATGGTGATTCGGGCTTCTCAAGACACTACTTTCAACTACCTTACCTTAAAAATGAGTGCGGGGACTGCTTCTTCATCTATGGAAGCCGTCAAAAAAATCTGGCATGAGACTGTCCCGAGGGGATTGTTTACAGGGGGATTGCAAGCAGAAGTATTTGACCGAGAGACAAAAGATGTAAAAGGAGTAAGTACTATTATCCTGTTTTCAGCCATACTGGCCGTTATCCTGGCTGCATTGGGTCTGTTTGGCTTGGTGTCATTGAATATGAATTCACACATTAAGGATTATTGCGTGCGAAAAGTTTTTGGAGCTAATTTGGGTGATTTATCTATGAAACTTTCCAAGCGATACCTCATTATATGGGGAATTGCGTCCTTGCTGGGCGGAGGTTTGTCTATTTATTTGATCTCAACCTTCCTCAATAGCTTCTTTGCTTTCCATGCCGGGGTTGGCATCATTCCTCTTGGGTTTGGTATGCTGGTTTTACTCCTTGTCATTTCAGTCACTGTCAGCACTCAGATATATAAAATCGATCAGACGAACCCTGCCGGAATTCTGCAAAATGAATAGGTTAAAGCGGTTAAACATCCTAATGGAATTAAAGTTGAATAATTATCCGTACTTCTACCAGTGACAATATTTTTAGGTAAAAGCTTCCCCACCTTGGAGGTGACGGGCAAGCCAATTGCGTATATGCTCAAAAAAAGGAACAAAGCTACCGAGAGCGGGCATGCTTTTCACTATTAGACGAAGGGTCGCAACTTTCCTGTCAGTAGTTTCCTACATTGTATAAAGGCGCAAGTCAGCTTCTTCACTGGCCTTTAAATTATCTTTTTGATGGCGGTAGGAGGTATGAGCTTTATTTTATCAGAAGTAGTTTTTTAAGTTACCTACCTTAAGATTATAGCTAGCCCCCCATTATAGACGGAAAATGCTAATAACCTGATACTTCTTCCATTATGCTTTTGTTATGAGCACTTAGCAAACTTTTAATATAGTTTATCTCAATTAATGGCATTAAATATGATTTATACAAGTGAAAAATGGATTAAACTTGATTAAGGTATTGTAGAAAGTATTTTAGAAAGAATTAACAAGTTTAAATCGGGTATATGTTACACAAAGTATGGGGTTTGTCCCCAGTGTTTAGTAGAATTTGGCACCCACTTAAATTTATTTTCATGAATTTTAAATTTATACCACAGATTGTTTTGTTTGTTCTGATCCTTTCAGTCTTTGTTTCATGTATGCCAGTGGATGAACTATTTGAAAAAGATGAAGAGGGTAAAATAAGCTGTGTCATTAATGGAGAACCTTTTGAAGTTGAAGGAGGCAAAAGCATTTTGTCTTCAGAAATTTTGAGATCTGAGTTGACCAGAAGTGAAGGGCATTTTTTGTTGACCATATATGGCATCAGACCTGTTGAGGATAATAAGGGCTTAGCTATAGGGTTTAGGATTGGCGGAATAGATTTAGCGGAGCTTAAGTCTGAAGACGTTTTCACAAAATGGGAAGTTTTGGATGAAGACGAGGGGACTTTTGTAGGTGCTATGGGTGGAGTAGAGGAAAGAACCTCCGGCAGCTCTGAGGTGCATGAATTAAAAGCAAGCTCTAATCATACAGGGGATATCATGCTTAAAATAAGTGAGATTGATACTGTAGGTCAGTTGATTTCCGGCACATTTAACTTTACTGCCAAAGATCAAATAAGCGGTGAAGTTCAGAAAGTCACTGATGGGGTTTTTGAAAAAATCAAATGGGTAGAAAAGTAAATTGCTGAATTGGAATTCCTGAATAAGATAAAATCATTTTAATCAATTATTAACCACAAATCCTTACTTTATTATGAATTTAAGACGAAATCTACAAACCATGCTCTTAGCTGTGTCGGCCACTGCAGTAGTGGCTTCATGTACCAGCGAAGACGAAGCTGCACCACTAGAAGCCCAAAGCGAAGTTACAATATCCGCTACTGTGGCAAACAGTGAAGATGATCCAAACGCCAGAACTACGAACTTGGTATATGGGAATTTTGCCATATCTGACATCCGTATGTCCATAGATAATGTGAAGCTTATACTCCGCGCTACTAGTAACAACAGTAACAAGCCAACGATTGTACAGTTGAGGTCAAATGAGCCGAAAACCTTAAGCTTGGTGAAAGATGGTGAAGTGACCGTAGCTCCTATTGGAAATGCAATGGCTTATAACGGAGTATATGGAAAACTTGATTTTGAATTGGTAAAGGCCCAGGATGTCAGCGAAGATGATGAGATGTATGGCTATTCTGTGATAGCTAAAGCAACTTGGTTTGATACACCTGCGATTGTTTACCTGGATATTGAAGATAAGGTAGAACTTATGTTCAACAAAGGTTTAGAGGTGGACGGTGCCCAAGATTTATTGCTAACCATGTATTTTGACAAGATTCTGGAAAATATCCCTCCTTCTCTGGTATCAGATGGAAACGGTGATGGTTTGGTAGAATTAGGTCCCAATAACGTAGATGGCAACGGAGAGGCTTATGAGGCTATAATCGCTAACATTGAGAATGCCTTAGTTTTGAGAAACGGAGAATTTAAGAGTAAGTAAGCCCAATACTTATTTTCTTAATCCAGCATCAGCAAGTAAAGAGTCTAGCTTTTTTACTTGCTGATGCCTTTTTTAGACCAGCTCTTAATTATGGAACACTTCGCCATGGTAAATACTAGGGGATTATTGTAAAATGGCTAAAGGTAGCTGAACGCGGAATGATTCAATTTCTTCTTTCAGACTGGTAAACTGCTCTTTCATTTTTTGCAAAATACTCCCAGAATCAAATTGAATATTGTGTAACAAATCTTGGTAATATCCAATCCCATCAATCAGGTTGTCCCTGAATTTCTCAAGGTGCGCTTCTTTTTTGGTTACTTTTTCAGTAAGCTTGGATTCAAATTCCTTTTTCAAATAAGACACATACAGCTGCAGTTCTTTTACAAAGACATGGGGTCTATCAGAAGCTAATTTTAGAGAAAACTTACCATAAATATGGTCAGTCATTTCTTTAAGGCTATATATGCCTTTGAAGTATGCCAGGTTTGGTCCAGGGCAGATGGTGACCGCAGTGAGGTTTCTGCGAGGAACCTCCCCGGATGCCAAGATCGCAGGTGCCCCCAGACCTTCACAAAGACAATCTTTTGCTTTTACTACGTCCATTTCTTCGGCCGGAATTTCTCCAGCTTCAAACTGTTTGGTCTTAAAATTTTGGTATTGTCTGGATGCGGTACAAATAGGCTGTTCAGTAAACTCAGTATTGTTTAAAAGAAACTTTTTATAGCAAGGGCTTCCTGGGCGATTTTTCTCAATTCTACTGATACGTTGCTCTTCTCCGGAGGATGTCCGCAGGTTATTGAAAGGCACCCCCAATGGCGAAGCATGACTGAGAAAGAAATCTGTTTTTTTTGCTCTCAATAATCGCTGCGTCGTGTCTTCATCGACGGAAGTGGCTTCAGGAACAAGAAGAAATGGACTTCCCCAACCAGTTCCGTCTAGCTCATAGTAGGCCCTCAAAAAGCTGTCTTCTGCCGAGTTTCCTATTCCTCCCTGATAAGTAACTCTAAAAGTAGGGCTTTGTGAAAGGCTGTTTAATGATTTACTTTCCAGAGCTTTTTGGCATGTTTCATAAAGCGTCAGAAAAAGTTCGGTTCTCTTGTTTTTGAACTCCTCCAGAATTGGGCCGATCAGTAAGCCGTCTGTGGCAAAGGCATGCCCCCCGCAGTTGAGTCCTGATTCGATTCTGAACTCAGAAACCCAAAGCCCTTTTTTTGCAAGAAATTTACCCTGGATCAGTGCAGACCTGTAATCACTTACTTTGAGGATAATTCCCTTTTCAATTTTGCCTGTTTCATTAGGAAAAAAAGCTGGAAACCGCTCGGCGTAGCTATATAATGCAGGATTCATTCCTGCAGAAAATACCACAGACCCTTTTGCCCTGCTGTTGACAAATCCTCTCAAAGCAGAAAGAGCATCTGAGTATTCCCGAGGCAATTCATTGCCTGATCTATCGTAATTGATTTTGTCCACTTTAGTCATGATGTTCACATCAACAGAGCCCATCTTCATCATGGATTTCAGCTCATTTTTCTCATTACCAGATGGGGATTTTAGCTTGGTAAACAAAGGGATTAGAGGAGATTCTTCTGGAAGTAGGTCAAGATATTTATGGAATTCATCAGTTGGCCCGCTCTCATCATTTACCAGTTTATTGAATTGCTCCTCTATGATAGACTGAGTCAAATCCAGATAAGAAGTGATCCTTTTTGCGCGATAATCATCGTCACTTTCGGGGACAGGAGTAAACTTACGGACATATTTTTTCGAATAGATTTTACGCATGTCCTCCAGCAGTTGGTCATCCATAATGGAGATTACGCTGGAGATACCATATTTGGCTACTTTGATCGGGGTATCCACCGTGTAGCCAAGTCCCATTACCGGTATGTGAAAGGTATGTGCGGGGGAGTTGGAATTCATCATTTTAGTGGGCGTTGGGTTTTAAGCATTTTGAAAATACGATATCCGCTTTTACACCGATTGAGTGACAAAAGCATCAACTGCCGCGATAAGCATCGAGACCAGTTCAGCCTGTTTCGTACTGAAGGATTACCTGGCTTTAATCACCTTGGGCTACAGATCTGTTGTCCGTACAGAAGCAAAGCACTTCCTTAGCGCAGCTTTGGATATTCCTATTTGGAAGTAAAGCTAGTTCCTATCCCTGCCCGCTTGCCTATCAACGCTCAGTTCTTCTCCTGACTTTTGTCAGTTTTTAGTATTGTCGGGGGAATTTCACTTAGTAATCAGACCTACAGCTGCGATTTAATGGAGCCAATAGGTTTTGAATATTGGTCAGCAACTGTTTGGTAAAGTTCCTATCGCTATTAATTCTCAGGAATTTTAATATTTATCCCATAGAATGAAAGATTGAAATTATTTTCAAATCCGCTGTAGCGAATTGATAGTAGCATCCGTCATAGTAGAAAAGCAAGATGAAAAGGCTTCTTCGGATCTATTTGGTGTTGATATTTGTAGGCAGCGCAGTAAACGCAGGCTCAGAGAATCACCCTGTCCACGTGGGATTTCCGGTAGAAGAATCTAATTTTGCTTCAGATCCAAGGTTTAATTCTAATCTGGAAGGGATCGCAAACTGTATGAACTCCCCCTTCAAGGACGAAATAAATAGGGGATCTACCGCTACTGAGTTTTAGGCCTTAAAATATTACCCTTAAAGCTACAAACAGGTATCAGCATTAATGAAAATTCCGACTCCGCTAGGGATGTCGTAAACCATAGATTAAAAGGTTTGAATTGAATTGGACAGACGAGGAGCTGATCGAAGGTTGCAAACGACGGTCAGCTAAGCATGAAGAAGTATTCTATAAAAAATACTATGGCTACGTCATGGGGATCAGTCTGTCTTATTCCAAGGATAAAAATCTGGCTGATGAAATCACGAATGACTCATTCCTGAAGTTTTTCGGGTCGATCAAGAAATTCGATGACTTCCAGTCTGTGAAGGCTTGGCTTCGTCGCATTACCGTGAATACCGCGATAGACTATTTCAGAAAACAGAAAAAATTCAATAGTCAAACTGATGTGTCTGAAGAAACCTCTGTGTTTCATGATGTAAATGCACTTCATGATCTTGCTTTTGAAGATATAATAGGATTGATCAATCAACTTCAGGAAGATCATAAAATGGTGTTCAATCTCTATGAAATAGAGGGCTATAGTCATAAGGAAATTGGAGAAAAACTCGGTCTTACGGACAGTTCGTCCAGAGTTTACCTTGCGAGGGCAAAAGCACAGCTTCGCAAATTAGTATCACTACACTTGAAAGAATATGAAGGAAGATAAGCTAGATAAGGAAATCGCTGCTTCCCTTAAAAAGAAGTTAGCTGAGGCCTCGGTTCCCTACCAGGTAGGTGCGTGGGAAAAGTTTCAGAAAAAACGTACGGCTACTAAACATAAATCAATTGCCTCATGGGTGACAGGGATTGCTGCATCCTTGATCCTGCTGGGTGTGGGATTGAATTCTGCTGGGCTTTTTGAAAACGAAAATGCTGATTTAATCAACATCCAGCTTTCAACAAATGAGGAAAATCCTACCGGGGTGTCAGTGGAAACGGTTCCAGTGGATACGATGGGAAATCAGGAATTGCTGGCAGAATCTCCTGTAGTGCGGGATGAAGAGCGCAATGTCACCGACAAAGACTCCAGTGCATCCGCCCAGATCAATAAATCACAAAGTAGTGAACCAGCACAGAATCCATCTGGAACCAAAGCTTTGGCAATTATCCCTCAGACTGAAGAAAAGGCCACAGTGGCTGACCTGAAATCTGCCCCCAAATTATCTACGGGTTCTGATCAAAAATCTGTGGATCCGTCAGCGGAAAATGTAGAAGTTCAAATGCCTGAACTTATAGCCCAGGTGGAGAAAGCCGAAAATCCAAATGTAACAGAACCTACACTTGTCGCAGAAACTGAAGAAAAGCAGAATGAAATTAAACAAGCGATAGATGAAAATCTAGTTACAGCTAGGGAGGAAAATGCCGAGATGCCAGTTAAGATGGAGAAAATGGTCGCAGAGAATGAAATCCCGGCTATTCCCAAAGATAAGACCAGTGTGGGGCTTGGTGTAGGTGTTTCCCCCAGTTTTGGCTCTTTACAGAACGATAATCAGGTGGCTGTGGCCTCTTCCGTTGGCCTAGGGATGCTGGTGGATATCAAACTTCCCGGGAAGCTGATTCTTGGGTCTGGGCTTGGGGTCAATTACCTCAGTCAAAATGCGGAACAAGAAAGTACAGTAATGGCTTTTGGCAATTCCTTTCCTCAAACCGAGAAGCTTGAGGTTAGACAAATGCAAGTAGAGGTTCCGGTTTTTGTCAAATATCCGCTGACCCGGAGCAATTCTATCTCTATACAGGCTGGGTTTTCTAATTTCTATGCCTTGAATGAGACTGCCAGCCAGGAAAATACTGTTGAACGCCAAATGGCTCATTACAATAATGATGTGGCCGGATTGTCTTCTGTATCCCTGAAGCAGGAGGCAGTGACACAAAGTGCCTCATTGGAATCTACCGGCGGAAGGTTTTACCCTTTTGCCACGCTTAATTTCGGGCTTAATTTCCGAGTGTTGGAGACCAAAGGTGCCAACTATGTCGTAATGCCGTTTTACAACTACCAGGTGAGGCAAGTGTCCGG
>CBFGUY010000155.1:0-9607 GCA_965651895.1 uncultured Algoriphagus sp.
CCACATTGGGCTATGCCACATGAATATTTTGTTCCGACTAATCCTAGATGATCCCGAAGTACCCAGAGTAAAGGAGTATCTTCTTCTACATCAACTGAATGAGCCTTTCCGTTGATTTTAAGGTTTATAAGTGCCATGGGTTATTAATTGTTTTTACTGCAATAAGTTAAAGAAAATCAGGAGAGTAGAGAAACCGACTATAAAAAAATAGCTTGACTTCCACTATTTGAATTCATTCTAAAAAAATGTAAGACTCAGACTAAATACAATGAAATTGATGAGATGACCAACAAGAAAAGTAAATCACTTTTTGAAAATAATTATGCCTATCCCGCACCTTTTTGTATCGTTTCGCAGTTAAAGCCACTAGTTTATTTCAGGCATCTAAGACTATTAATGAATAAGTTTTTCTCTAAAACGTTCAAACGACTAATGATTACCGTCATTTCAATACTGCTAGTAGTAGCTATCATAGCTATTCTTTTTATCAATTTAAGTCCTCAATTCGGAGCTAACCCATCTAAGAAACAGGCTCTTCAATATGAAAATCTTGACTACTATGAAGATGGGAAGTTCAGTAATCTTATACCTACTAATATGGACATGGATTTCCTAGAGGCGGTAAAGATGCTTCCAGAGTTTTTCAAAAATGACCCAACCCGAAGACCTGATTTTGAACTGCCCGTTGTGAAGAGGGATTCACTCGAGCTGGCCACAACACCTGTTGAAACTCGTTTGGTATGGTTTGGACATTCTTCGTTTCTGCTTCAGATGGATGGCAAGAATATACTCATTGACCCTATGTTTGGTGATGTTCCTGCTCCCAATCCTCTCTTGGGAAAGAAGCGTTTCAGTAAAGAACTTCCCATAGCCATCGAGGAACTTCCTCAAATCGACATGATTATTATGTCCCATGATCACTATGACCATTTGGATTATGGCTCCATCCAGAGATTACAAGCCAAGACTAAGGCGTTTTATATGCCATTGGGAATGGGGGCACATTTCGAAAAATGGGGCGTAGATCCTTCCAGGATCCATGAGCTGGCATGGTGGGAGGAAATCCAGGCCTCAGGGATATTCTTGGCACTCACACCGGCTAGGCATTTTTCGGGCAGAGGGCTTACCAACCGATTCTCCACGCTATGGGGTTCATGGGTAATCAAGGGTAACTCTGATGCTATTTACTTTAGTGGAGACAGTGGCTACGGCCCGCATTTCAAAGAAATTGGTGAAAAATATGGCCCTTTTGATTTTGCGATGATGGAATGTGGTCAATACAATGAACGATGGAAAGAGATTCACATGATGCCTGAAGAAACTGCCCAAGCAGCCCAGGATGTCCGTGCCAATGTGTTTATGCCCATACATTGGGCAGCGTTTACCCTTGCAATGCATAGCTGGGATGATCCAGTGACACGCGTTATTGATAAAGCTGACAAAATTAAGCAACCTATAGTAGTCCCGGAAATAGGAGAATTTATCCTTTTTGGGGAAAACCTCAAATCAAATTCAGAATGGTGGAGAATTCCATCTCAATGAGTAAAATTCTGATTATCAAAGTTTAACTAACGCGAACTGCTCCTGAACTAGATTCAAATATTTAGCATTGGTCGGGTTACTGCCAATTTCCTGAAATTAACCCTGCCGTTTTTTAAGCCATTTTTCCTAATTTGACATTTTAAAATTCATATTAAACAACCTAAAAAACCTATGTCTCAGACTATCAAAGCTGCTATCGTGGGAACCGGATTTATCGGCCCAGCTCATTTAGAAGCACTTAGAAGAATTCCCAATATCGAGGTGACCGGCCTTGTGGAAGTAAACCAGGAAGTGGCTGAAGCCAAAGCCGCAGAGCTTGGAATTGCGAATGCTTACACGTTTGACAATATGCTGAAGGATGACAGCATAGATGTGGTGCATATCTGTACGCCAAATTTCCTGCATTTTCCTCAGGCAAAAGCATGTATGCTTGCCGGCAAACATGTCGTATGTGAAAAGCCTCTATCCATGACCATCGAGGAAGCGGAGGAATTAGTAGCAGTGGCAAAAGAAACCGGATTGATCAATGCGGTCCACTTTAACCTACGCTACTACCCAATGGTGCGTCAGATGAGAGTAATGCGCCAAAAAGGAGAATTGGGAGATGTTTACTCTGTAATGGGATCTTACCTGCAGGATTGGCTCATTCACAAAACTGATTATAGCTGGAGATTGGATCCAAAACAGTCAGGCGGATCGAGAGTGGTGGCAGATATCGGTTCCCATCTATTGGATATGACCGAATATGTGACTGGATTGAAAATCACAGCGGTAATGGCCGATTTCTCCATTGTACACCCTACAAGACTGAAGCCGTTGAAAGCTGTAGAGTCTTTCTCAGGTAAGGCGCTAGATCCAAAGGATTACGAAGAATACGAAGTTAAGTCTGAGGATTACGCAACTATTATGCTGCGCTTTGACAACGGCCGTACAGGTTCCATCGTCGTAAGTCAGGTGAATGCCGGACGTAAAAACCGTCTGAACATCGAGATCTCAGGTTCGAAATCTAACTTTGAGTTTAATGCCGAAAAGCCAAACGAATTATGGATTGGAAAGCGTGACACGGCCAACTCTATATTGATGAAAGATCCTGCTTTAGTGGATGAAGGCGCGCGTTCTTTGGTAAGTTTCCCAGGTGGACACCAAGAAGGTTTTCCGGATACTTCCAAGCAGCTTTTTAAAGAAGTCTATGCGGCAGTGAGAGAAGGTAAGCAGCCAGAATCACCTACCTACCCTACTTTTGCTGATGGCTTGAGAGAGTTGATTATCGGAGAGGCTATCGTGGAAAGTAATGCTAAAGAAGCTTGGGTGAAAATTTAAGTTTATTTTAGTAACTAGTGAATGATTTGTCAGGTCGGGCGAAGTCTAGACTTATAGACTTTGTCCAAGCTGACATTTCTTATATTTTTCTTCTATGTCAAGTCCAAAGGCTTAATTCTCAAAACCTTTTCGCAGAAAATGTTAGCTTAATGACTAGAGGAATTAATTAATTTCTTTATTTTTCCTTCATAACAATAAAACTAACAGCAATGAATTTCAAAAAGAGTTTACTGGCAACAGCCCTAATGGCTTTTATAGGGCTGGCGGCATTTGCACAAGAAAAAGCAAGCCCTGCAAAAACTGCGGAAGGAATGGTAGGTGATGCGAAGATTACCATTAATTACAGCAGCCCTGCGGTAAAAGGCCGCACGATATGGGGCGATTTGGTTCCTATGGGAGAAGTATGGAGAGCTGGAGCCAATGAGGCTACCACTTTTACTACTACTAAGGACATTATGGTTGAAGGTAAGACTTTGCCTGCAGGTACTTATAGCTTTTTTGTGATCCCTGGTGAGACTTCTTCCACCTTGATTTTCAACAAGGTTGCCAAGCAATGGGGAGCTTTTGATTATGATTCAAAAGAAGATGCGTTGAGAGTATCTGTTCCTTCACAGCAAACTTCCTCTTTGGAGGAGCGTTTAGTCTATGAAGTGAAGCCTGATAGCTTTGAGATCCGTTGGGAATACGGAAAAGCATCGGCTAAATTAGGCTTATAAGTTTAACTTAGCTCACAAGTAAAAAACCACGGGAGTTATTCCGTGGTTTTTTTTATTATTCTATGATGAATCTTAGAAGTGTAAATCAAGTAATACTCTACTAGTCGTACATGTTGACGAGAGTCACTGACAATTTTCAGATACCTTATAGCCTGAGTTCGATTAATTAATCGATAATTATACCACATGGTATATGTTCTGGCTTACTTTAAACAAACCTTTTCCAAAGTTTCAATTAATTTTAAGAGTTTAATGCAACTATAAATTCTGACAGATATTAAGAAATCTCAACTAAACTTCAACTTTGGAAAAGTTGATCAATAAATTAAGGTCGAACTCAGGCTTATAGGTTACTTTCAGAAGGAGGTCTTATAAGGTCCCTATCACCGGGAATTCCGGATTCTCGGGCGATACTATTGCGATAGGATTTACCAAAGCTCTTCCCATTCCATTCCACACTACGCTCATAGAATCACCATTTTCCAATAGAATCTTATTTCCAAAGCTAAAAGCATCAGCTCCGTAAAAATGTACATGAGCCTGAAGCGGAATTCTATGGGAATCGTATTTGAAATGATGAAACTCCAGGTTGGCCAGGTTGTGACACATATTCTTTTGTCCTGTATTGATTGCCGAGCTCCAGATAGGCTCAGAAGCCCGGGATACAGAGACTTCGCCAGAGTAGCTTTCGAAATCCGCATCAATTACGAGTTCAGGGCCGATTGCACAGGTTCTGATTTTGGATGGGGCCAGGTATAGGTAATTCATCTTTTCCATGACATGATCGGAGAATTCATTGCCTGTGGTGAAACCTATTCTCCATGGTTTTCCTGACCTATCAATAATATAGACTCCTGCTATCTCCGGCTCTTCTCCGCCATCATTGCCGAAGTAAGGAACAGTGAGTGTTTCTCCGTGTGCCCGCAATACTGCTCCGTTGCCTTTATAAAACCATTCAGGTTGAACACCGACTTCACCCTTTGCCGGGCTGCCTCCCTTTACCCCCATTTCATACATTTTCAGGCTGTCTGTAGGTTTTTCTTCAGTGTCGCTTCCGCTGTGCATCATTTGCCGGTTCAAGGCACTATTGTGGTGAGTCAATCCCGTGCCTGAGACCATGCAGGCAAAAGGAGATTCGGGATGATCAAAAGAAGGCAGTATTTTCCACTTACTGTTTCCTTCATAGACTGAATCGTAATCCAGCATTTCTTCTGATAAATTTTCCTGAATCAAATCTTTGATTTTTTGCTTCTGATCCAAAGCCTGTAAGGCAAGTTGATACACTGAACTGATATTATTCAGTAGAGTTAAATTAGGCTCCTGGACAAGTGCAATTCTTCGACCATTGAAAGGGTGTGTCAGCTGGACTAGTCTTATTTTATTTTGCATTGGAATGTCAAGTGAAAGATAAACACCAAAGCAGCGAGCCACTTTGGTGCAAGAAATTGAATATTAAACATAGAAATTCTTAGCTTTAAACTGCAGAATTTTTTAGAAAAATATAGTGCGATTAAAATATAAGGGAAGGCCAGCCATCGGAATCCCATTGGATTTCCTGTATGACCAATTTTGATTTTCCTTCATCCTCTTTGTCATACCCATGGGCTACAAAATAGGTTTTTCCCTCAAAATCATAAACGGAACAGTGCCCTACTGCTTTGTATTGATCTGTTTCACCTACAAGCAGTTCACCACCTCCTGCATACATAGCTGTTTCACTCTTATCCAAATAGGGGCCACGTACATCTTTAGCTCGCCCTACGATGGTTTTATAAGTGCTTTCCAATCCCCGGCAACAATAATCTGTCGATGCAAATAAGTAGTAATAGCCGTCCCTATGATAAATAAACGGTGCCTCAATGGCTCCATTTCCTCCATTCGTGTCTGGTCTGCCGAAAGTACGCTCCTGCTGGGCTACTCCATACCACTCTTGTGGTTCTGCCAAGGATATCATATCTGGCGCCAGTTTCACTAGTTTCAATCCCCCCCAAAAAGATCCAAAAGAAAGCCAGCCTACTGTTTCTCCGGATTCTTCTTTTACAAAGATCACGTTCGCATCTATCGCATTCCAAAAATCCCTCCCTGGAATGGACTGCACGATCATGCCATGATCTTCCCATTTATAGTCAGGACTGTCCTGATGCAAGGTTTTACTGGTCATTACACCAATGGCAGACGTGTTTTTGCCAAAGGCAGAAGGGGAATAATATAGATAATACAAACCGTTATAATATTGGATATCCGGAGCCCAAAATCCGCCTCGGTAACCCGGTACGATGTCATCTGTTACCCATTCCAGATTTCTCGGTGCAGGCTCTATTCTAGTCCAATTTTCCATATCAGTGCTTTTGGCTATTCCTCCGTGGGTCAGAAATAAATAGTACAGACTATCCTGCTTGATCATAACCGGATCGTGGGCAATCAATCCTTTCGAATCATCAGGTATTCTTCGTTGGGCATGTACACTTTGAAGACTTATAGCCAGGAAGCTAAAGAATATGACTAATCGTAGCAACCTTACATGGGAGCTGCTTTCTCCATTGCTGAAAAATTTATTATTAAACATGTTGATCATTTTGGGTATTAGTATTTTATTTTTGATATGTCTTTTCAGCCAATTTAAGGCTTGAGGTGCATTTCGAAGAATTCTGAAATTGCTGGATCAGTAACTTTCAATTGGCTGGAATACGCCACATCATGTCCTCCTTCCACTTCCAGGTACTTTATTTCTGCGCCCGCTTGTTTCATTTTATCTACAAAATCCCGGGTAAGTTCAGGCTTCACTACAGGGTCTTCTGTACCTTGAATCAAAAAGAGCGGGGGGTGTTCCGCAGAGATATAACCGATAGGCCACCAAACAGATTTTGCCATAGGGACATCCCGTCCCAGTTCAGTCGGAGGTGATCCCGCTGCCACTACATTTACATGGCTGGAGAATTCACTAAAACTACCATCTCCTTCCAAGCCATCTTTTTCCGAAGTCATCCCCAGCATAAGTGCTAGATGTGCTCCTGCAGAATGTCCATATGTGCCGATCCGCTCAGGATCTACCTGAAGCTCGCCGGCATGTGCCCGCAGCCATCTTACGGCATTTTTCACATCTTCTATACAGGCTGGAAATCCTGCCTCTCCGGTGAGTCTATATTCCACATTGATAGTGACATAGCCTTTCCCGGCATATTCCACCATCATTTTTTGGTAAACATCCACGGATTTAGATCCACCAGCCCAACCACCACCATGCACAATTACCAAGGCAGGACGAAGCTCTGATCCAAAGTTAGACGGCATTGCTAAATCGAGTTTCCAAGCTTCACTAGCTCCTTCACGATAGGGAATATCCTTTGTGACAGTGATTGTTTGATAGGATGAAAGTAGCTTGTCCTTGTTACTTACATTTTGGGCATTTGATTGGATTGTGAAGCTTACAAGCACCACTACTAAGAGTTGAAATGTTTTTTTAAACATGGGTTTTTTATGGGTTTGAGTTAATTGTATTGAGAATTTTCTTCATTGATCTGCAGATAACTTCATTACATTGGGTTATCTGACTAGGAATAAGTATGATACTAGTCATACACTAGTTTTGAATAGAGTTCAAGATCTCAGGAAAAGAACTTAGGAACAATTGGAAATATTTTTTGAATCGATTACTAAATAGAAAACTTTACAAGGTATTTTCCACAGCAGTATAGGATCTATCATAAAGACCGATGACCTATAAGCCGGTAAATACTACTAATAAAAAGATTGGGAGTACTCTATTAGTTTGCCTTCATGAAACAATACTGAGAAGGTCACTGCATACAAAGAAAGAAACTTAATGCATTCCTAAGTTACCTTATTTATTTACAATCCAAAAAATGAAGTTGCTTAAAGTGCTCTTAAAATTTAAGGGAGGCAAATTTGAGGGTTTAATGGAAATTTAAACCAATTCTTTGCCTCCCGTTGCTGAGAATAAGGAAGTACAAATGCGATTACTTCTTCAAAAATTCCAAGATTAACGAGTCCACTTCATCCCTATGGGTGAGCGTCAAACCATGGGGAGCATCTTTAATGAGGTGATACTCATTTGTGGCGATTCCTTGGGCTGCCTGCTGGGCTGAAGTCTGGAAAGGCACAATATTATCAGCATCTCCATGGATGATCAGTGTTGGAACATCTATATTTTTCAGTTCTGATCTAAAATCCGTAGTAGCCCATGCTTCTGCGGCTTTAATTGTGGCGATTGGGGATGCATGACTGGCAATAGAAAAGTCGTAATCCAGACTTGCTTGCGATATCTCGCCTTTCAGTTCATCGAAATTGTAGAAGTTTTCATGGAATCCCTTTAGAAAACCAATTCGGTCATTTTTCAATGCTTCCATAATCTCATCTAAGTTTTTCTGAGGGACTCCATCAGGATTGTCATCTTTTTGAGCCACCAAAGGGACAATAGAGGCAATCAGTGCTGCCTTGGTTACTCTGTCTCCTTGGTAGTCAGTAAAATATCTCACAACTTCTCCCCCGCCCATACTAAAGCCAACGAGAGTCACATTGTTGAGGTCCAGATGTAAAATCAATTCCCTTAGATCCGTTGCTAGCGAGCTATAGTCATAACCTTCCAATGGCTGGGATGATTTGCCAAACCCCCGCCTATCGTATGCAATCACACGGTAGCCGGCGTCTATCAAGGTGGCGATTTGTCCTTCCCATGCTTGGTGACTCAGTGGCCAACCATGAATCAATAGGACAGGATCTCCTTGTCCGTAATCTTGGTAAAAGATTCTTACTTTTTCGTTTCCGTTATTGTGTTTTAAAAATGGCATAGTTTAGTCTTTAGGGTTGTCTCTTTAGAATCTTCAAAAGCAGTGCCGTCTTAAAATCATGGGCAAATGATGTAATTAGAAGGAGGGCGTAAGTACCCTTACCAAAATGCTTACTCTTTTCGGGAAGTTTATTCCCTATTTTTTCAATGCCTTTCTGATTGCTGGAGCGACCACATCCCCATATAGTTCAATGGCTTTCATCAGCTTGTCGTGAGGCATAGTTCCCACACTCAAGTGAAGCAAATAGCGCGTCAGGCCCATCATCTCCTGCTGCATCAGAATCTTTTCTATGACTTCCTGGGTACTGCCCAGCACCAGAGAACCGTCTTTGGCCCGCATTGCGTCAAATTGACCTCTATTCATCGGAGGCCAACCACGCTCTTTTCCCAGCTGAGTCATCACCAATGCATAGGGGCCATAAAAGTCATCGGCAGCTTGCTGTGAGTCCGCTCCGATGAAACCGTGTGAATGAACGGCAATCTGAATGTCTTCTTGGTTTCTCCCAGCTTTGATCCAAGTCTGCCTGTATAGATCAGTGAAATAGGTAAAGCGGTCAGGACTCCCACCAATAATGGCTAAAGCCAGAGGTAAGCCTTTTTCTGCTGCCCTGATTACCGATTGCGGAGTCCCTCCTACTGCCAACCATACAGGGATTTCTTGTTGGTATGGCCTGGGAAAAACACCTCTATTGGCTATAGCGGGCCTGAATTTTCCTCTCCAGCTGATTTGCTCACTTTTGTTCAGTTGTAGGAGTAAATCCAATTTCTCCGCAAAAATGGCATCATAGTCATTCAGATCCTGTCCGAAAAGCGGAAAGGATTCGATAAATGACCCTCTTCCCGCCATGATCTCAGCACGTCCTTCGGAAAGTAAATCCACATGGGCAAATTGCTGAAAAACACGGACTGGATCTTCAGAACCCAGTACCGTAACTGCTGATGAAAGCTTGATATTCTTGGTAACCATAGCGGCAGCAGCCAAGACGGTAGCGGGTGAAGACACCACAAAATCTGGCCGATGGTGCTCGCCTATGGCATATACGTCCAAGCCTACCTGGTCTGCAAGCTGGATTTCCTCCATCAGATTTTTCATTCGTTGTGCGGGAGATAGTGTTTCTCCTGTTTTGGGGTCTGGGGTGAGTTCGGCGAAAGTACTGATTCCTAATTCCATGTTTTTGGCTAAAATTTGATAGCACAACAGGCGTGGGATGGTAAAAAGTTT
>CBFGUY010000156.1:0-9530 GCA_965651895.1 uncultured Algoriphagus sp.
TTTGATCAGCGCCGGTAGGGATTTGGGGACGCCGCCAAGTACGGATTTATTGCCTTTTTCAGTCATTTTGATTTTTTCCCAGTTTTGCTTCACAGCCTCTTCATCCTCAGCCTGGGTGTCACCATATATATGTGGATGACGGCGGATCAGCTTTTCACATAACCCATCTATCATCGTCTTTATGTCAAAATTGCCTTCTTCAGAACCTATTCTGGCATAAAAAACTATGTGCAATAAAATATCCCCAAGCTCTTTTTTTACTTCTTCGGGATCGCCTTCCAATATGGCATCGGATAATTCAAAAGTTTCTTCGATGGTCAGATGTCGAAGACTTTCTGTCGTTTGTTTTTTGTCCCAGGGGCACTGCTCCCTTAGTTCGTCCATGATAGTCAATAATCGGTCAAAAGCTGCCAATTGCTCGGCTCTGGTACTCAAATTTGTCATGGGTAAGGAAACTATGTGTGAATTGTGGACGTTTTCGAAGTAAAGCTTTAAATTTGCGCAAATTTATCCGTTATGACAACCGTATTTCTCACACTTGGTTTTGTTGCTTTATTCTTCATTTTGATGTCAGTAAGGCTTCTGTTCCTCAAAAACGGCGAATTTAAAGGAACCTGTGCTTCTCAGAGTCCTTTTCTTAATAAAGAAGGGACTACCTGTGGGTATTGTGGAAAAACTGTAGATGCAAACAGCAGCTGCGGTAATCCTGACAATGAAGTTGACAAAGTGCTGGCAAAATTCAAGTAAGCCTACTTTGGCAATAGCTATAATTATCTGTTTTTCACCTAATTATTATTTAAGTGTCTCTAATTAAATCTATCTCTGGTATCAGAGGTACTATCGGCGGTAAATCCGGTGATGGACTGACCCCCATTGATATTGTCAAGTTCACTTCAGCTTATGGCGCTTGGGTACTCGAAAACACCAATAACCCTAAGATTGTGATAGGCAGAGATGCCCGGATTTCCGGTGAAATGGTGTCGGGGCTCGTTTCGGCCACATTGCAAGGGCTAGGTGTCGATGTTATCGACCTAGGATTAAGTACTACGCCTACCGTAGAATTTGCAGTTCCATTGGAAAATGCCGGTGGGGGGATTATTCTCACGGCCAGCCATAATCCGATTCAGTGGAATGCGCTGAAACTGTTGAATTCCAAAGGAGAGTTTATTTCTGATCTGGAAGGGAAAAGTATCCTGGAGAAGGCAGAAAAGGAAGATTTTACCTTTGCGGAGGTGAAAAAACTAGGCTCATATACTCAAATCGATGACTACATAGATAGGCATATACAGCATGTGCTGGATTTGGAATTGGTAGATGTGGAAGCAATCAAAGCCAGGAATTTCAAGGTGGTAGTCGATGCAGTGAATTCTACAGGAGGTATCGCGGTTCCCCGGCTGCTCAGGGCTCTGGGAGTGACAGAGATCGAAGAGATGTTCTGTACACCTGATGGCCATTTTCCGCATAATCCCGAGCCTCTTCCAGAGAACCTAAGGGATATCTCCAGCAAACTGGAGCGAGGCAGTTTTGATCTGGGAATAGTTGTGGATCCTGATGTGGATCGTTTGGCGTTTATCAATGAGGACGGTTCAGCGTTTGGAGAGGAATATACCTTAGTGGCAGTGGCGGATTATGTGCTTTCCAAAACTCCGGGTAATACAGTGTCAAACCTTAGTTCTACGCGTGCCCTCAGGGATGTGACTGAGAAAAGAGGTGGTGCTTACCATGCTTCAGCAGTTGGAGAAGTGAATGTGGTGAACCAGATGAAAGCTGTGGATGCAGTGATCGGTGGGGAAGGAAACGGAGGCATTATTTATCCTACTTCCCATTATGGTCGTGATGCATTGGTGGGAATAGGGCTGTTTTTGACACATTTGGCTAATTTTGGAAAGTCGATTTCCAGACTTAGGGCCTCTTATCCTAACTATCATATATCCAAAAATAAGATCGAACTCACTCCGGAGATTGATGTTGACCGTATTTTGGATGAAATAAAAAATAAATACAAAAGCCATCCAATTAACGATATTGACGGTGTCAAAATCGAGTTTGAAAAGGAATGGGTGCACTTAAGAAAGTCTAATACAGAGCCAATCATCCGGATTTATTCGGAATCTGAATCGGAGGCGACAGCCGAGCACTTGGCAAAAAAGCTGATCGCAGATATCAAGGAGGTGGTCAATGCCTCAATGATCTGATCCGGCACTGTCCAGAATATACAACCCAACTAGAGTACAATGAAAGTTTATTTAGATAATGCAGCCACCACTGCGATGGATGATCGGGTGATTGATGCGATGATTCCTTTTATGAGAAATCATTATGGCAACCCTTCCTCAGTCCATAGCTTTGGCAGAGAAGTGAGGACTGCTATAGAGCGATCCCGTAAGAAAGTTGCTGAATTGCTGAATGCATCTCCTTCAGAAATTTTCTTTACTTCAGGTGGTACTGAAGCAGATAATACAGCCATAGTATGTGGTATAGAGAGCCATGGCATTACCCATGCGATCACTTCCCCCTTAGAGCATCATGCTGTTTTGCACACACTGGAGATGTGTGAGAAAAAAGGCCACATCAAGCTGAGCAAGTTGGATGTAAATGAGAAAGGGGAACTGGATATGAACCAATTCGAAGGATTGTTAAAAACCAATCCCAACAGCATGGTTTCCCTGATGCATGCAAATAATGAGATTGGTAATCTAAACGATTTATCCCGAATTGGATCACTTGCTAAAGAATATGGGGCATTTTTCCATTCAGATACGGTTCAGACCATGGGGCATTATGTACATGATCTTAAATCGCTTCCGGTTGATGCTGTAGTGGCTGGTGGACATAAATTCCACGGACCTAAGGGTTCCGGATTTTTATATGTGAAAAAGGATAAGAAAATCCATCCTTTGATCCACGGAGGAGCCCAGGAGAGAAATATGCGTGGAGGAACCGAAAATGTGATTGGGATTATCGGTATTGCCAAAGCTTTGGAAATCGCCTATGAAGATATGGCAGATCACCAGGCACATGTAGAAGCCATCAAAAAGCACTTCATCCAAAGCCTTACCCGGGAAATTCCCGGAGTGGGATTCAACGGACTGTCCGCGGATTTAGACAAAAGCCTTTACACCGTGTTAAGTGTGAGTTTGCCGCCATCTGAAGCGAATAGTGGGATGTTGCTGTTCAATCTTGATCTGGAGGGCATTTCTGCTTCAGGAGGATCGGCGTGCAGTTCTGGAGCTACGGTAGGTTCGCATGTATTGAGGGCGATTAATCATACGCCGGAAAGGGATGCGGTGAGATTCTCCTTCAGCCGTTTTAATACAATAGAGGAAGTGGATTACACCGTTGGCAAATTGAAAGAACTATATGCTGTAGAAGCATAAGAAATATGAAAGGAGCCCAAAAGGCTCCTTTTGTTATTTTATCCACAGAGGATACCAAGTTTGCTGCGGGAAGTTTAAACAAAGTCCGTGTCTTTTTTGACAATTTAAATTATTAGATTGGGTTGATTTTTTGCCTAAAATAGTATCGGGAAGCAATCGAATTATGTCATTAGTTCTGTCTTCCTGACCAAGGCTCAACTGCCAGCGTTTTCCAATGATAAATTTGTTCTACTCTGGAAGAAAAATCAGCAGTGATAAAATTCCTGCAATTGAAATCACAGGGAATATAATAATGAACTTGGCTAGCACCAGAATCAGGAAATCTTTGAATGTAGCCTTTTTTGCGGGCAGATAAATTCCTGGTTTTAGGATAAATCGAAGTACATCTGCCAGATATGGCCACCTTAAAGAAATAGATTTAGTCATTAGAAATAATACACAAAAGAAAAAATCAGATTAGTGGCATTGCAAAAGAAAAAATCACTTTTTATACCCAATCGCATAAGGTGTCCAGATCTCATATATTGGATCGCCCTTAGAACTCAGGCCGCTGTGATGCCACTCCCCATCGATTACTTCATAATTGAAATCCAGACTGGCTCCTACACGGCTATCGTCACGTGAGAAGAATGTAATGTTCTCTACGTATTTCCCTCCTTTTGCAGTGTAAGTTCCTCCTCCTGTCCCAGAGAATTCTTTGGTGTCGGAGTTAAAAGCTATCCACTGGAATCTACCCCCACTTAGGATTTTTACAGTTCGACGGGCTCCTGGAGTGGATCGGGAGATTTCTTCACCTCTTTTTCTTCCTGTGATTACCCAGTTTCCAGTGAGATCATCGTTAGTGTCAGCTACTTTCTCCCAGATTTCTACCAGCATTTTTCCGTTGATTTCTGAGGAGATCACCATTTTCCCATTCACCCAGTCCAGTTTGTATTTATTTGTTTTTCCCACCTGAAGAGGATCCTGCGTGAAGAAGTCTAAGGTTTCAGTGTATTTTCCTTCTTCATAAGAAAAGGGGCCACCACCTGCACCTACAAAATGATTGTCCTTTACCTGTTTTGCACCAAATGCGAAATAATCATCCTGATAGATTTTAATGTATTCTATATCTTTTACCTCCTTACCATCCTGATGGGTTAGTTTCCAGGATCCTTCTAGGTTTTGTGCATTCGCAGAGAGGATGAAAAACATTGCTGAGAAGAAGAGTAAAATAGTCTTCATGATTTTTTGGGTATTGATTATCCTATTAAATTCAGGAAGATTTGTCAGAAAACCAATGCTTTCTACATGTTATGTTAATCATTCATGCGAACTGAGGGATTATTGGTTTAGTAAAATAACTGACGGGAAACGGATTGAAAATCAAATTTTTACTGCTTGAGCAAGATTTTACCAATCATCAAATTTTAGAATGTAAAATGGAGTTTGCATATTTTGGCGAAAATATTCTGCCTACTTTAAGCTTTTATTCACCCCAATCAACACTATGTTAAAGCGAGGAATCCGTCGGTGGGATCTGGTTTTTTTGATTATCAATTCTGTCATTGGAGCTGGGATTTTTGGTCTTCCGGCAAAAGCTTTTGCATTGTCTGGCCCTTATTCTTTGCTGGCTTTTGGAGTATGTGCAGTGGTCATGCTGGTGCTGATTTTGGTGTTTATGGAGGTGAGTTCTAGATTTGACAGGACGGGTGGCCCATATCTCTACATCAAGGAAGCTTTTGGTAATATCCCCGCTTTTGCCGTAGGATGGGTGCTGATGCTGACCCGGCTTTTTAGCTATGCTACTTTGGTGAACCTACTGGTAATCTACATGTCTTTTTTCTCTCCTGTTTTTCAGGAGGAATGGATGAGAATTCTGATGATTGTGGGCATTACCGGAGTTTTGACAGGTATCAATCTGCTTGGGATTAAGGATTCCACGCAAACCACAAATATTCTGACAGTATCGAAATTGGTTCCTCTTTCGCTTTTTATTGTGGTGGGTCTTTTCTTCCTCAATGTAGAGGCTTTTGATTTCAGTGTCCCTCCCCCCATGCCTGAATTTGCCAACACTGCCTTGTTGCTGATATTTGCTTTTGGGGGTTTTGAGGCAGGGTTGGTGATTTCCGGTGAGGTAGAAAACCCTCGTAAAAACCTTCCCTTTGCCCTGATGACGGGGGCATTGATCATTGCTGTTTTCTATGTGCTGATCCAAGTGGTGGCGATAGGTACGCTTCCTGATTTGGCTACTTCCGACAAACCTTTAGCTGATGCAGCATCCCGGATTCTAGGTTATGGAGGTGGGCTTTTTATTACCATTGGGGCAATTGTGTCGATTCTGGGCACGCTGAATGTTCAGATTCTGAGTGGTTCCAGACTGCCATTTGCATTGAGTGAATCCAAGCAATTTCCTGAAATTTTTTCCTTTGTTCATCCCCGGTTTCGTACCCCGTCTGTATCGGTTTTATTCTTTTCTTTTTTGATTATTATCGTAGCTATCGTCTGGGATTTTATGGGGTCGCTGGCTATTTCAGTTATCGCCCGGCTGCTTATTTATTTGTTGGTTTGTGGAGCTTTGATCCGCCTTCGCAAAAGCCAACCTGATGCCGATTATTACAAATTGAGGTTTGGGATCCCATTGGCAATAGCAGGAATGGCAGCCACGATTTGGCTTTTGAGTAGCACTCAATGGGAAGAGATCACGGATATGACACTCTGGACTGCTTTAGGCTTTGTCATCTATGGCGTTCATAAGGTTCTTTCGAAGAAAAAGAGTTAACTGGTGAGAACCTGCTTGTCCATCAGCAAGTTCTGTGGTATTTGAGCCAACTATATAGTAAAATCCTCTTCACCCTCTTTGAAATAGGTGAAGTGGTGGTAAATTAATTCTTTGAGATTTGATGTTTTCCCCATCGGAAATTAAGCACCATTTCAGGGATAGGTGTGTTTTTTCCTTCGCCAATAATTGGCGATATTTTGCACTCAAACCCAGCCTAACCTATTTATGAAAGCTCTTTTCCCACTCACTATTGGCGTCCTTTTTCTTTTTTCATCATGCCATACCAAGACTACGGAAATCGACTATACAGACTGGTCTCACTACGGTGGCCCATCAGACGGTTCTAGATACTCTGCTTTGACGCAGATAAATAAAGAGAATGTCTCCCAGCTTGAAGTGGCCTGGACGTATAAAACCGGAGATGCCACTACAAGTTCCCAGATCCAATGCCAGCCTATTGTTGTTAATGGATTGCTTTACGGCTCCACCCCGACATTGAACGTTTTTGCATTGAATGCAGCTACGGGCAAGGAAGTTTGGAGATTTGATCCATTTCAGGTACTTGGAGGGGAAAATTCCTGGGCAGGTACAAACCGTGGAGTGAGTTATTGGGAGGATGGTGAGGACAAGAGGATTTTGTTTGGTGCCGGAAACTGGCTGATGGCAGTGTCCGCAGAGACTGGTGAGCCAATTATGGACTTTGGAGAGCAGGGGAAAGTTGATCTTCGGAAAGGATTGGATACTGGACGGGAGGACTTTATGATAGTTGCCAATGCCCCCGGTGTGGTTTACGGTGATCTGTTGATCATCGGGATGAGGCTTTCTGAAGGATTGGACGCCGCTCCAGGTCATATCCGCGCCTATAACATCCGGACAGGTAAAAGAGAGTGGATATTTCATACAATTCCCCAAGAAGGCGAGTTGGGATATGAGACTTGGGATCCAGCCACTATCAAGCAAATCGGCGGTGCAAATAACTGGGCGGGGATGACTGTGGACCAGGAACGGGGTGTTGTCTTTGTACCCACCGGTTCTGCGACTTATGATTTTTGGGGCGGCTATCGCAAAGGCGATAATCTGTTTGCAAACTCACTGATAGCATTAAATGCCCAGACAGGTGAACGGATTTGGCACTTTCAAGCTGTTCACCATGATATTTGGGACCGGGATTTTCCTGCCAATCCCAATCTTATCCGAATTCGAAAGGATGGGGAATGGATAGATGCTGTTGCCCAAATCTCCAAGCAGGGGATGACATATGTGTTTGATCGGATGACTGGCAAACCGATTTGGCCCATTAAGGAAACTGTCGTGACGCAGACCGACATGCCAGGGGAATTTACTTCAGCAACACAGCCCATCCCGAGCCTACCAGAACCTTTTATGAAAATGGTGTTTGACGAAAGCAGCATCTTAAATCTTCGTTCGGACTGGGAGGCAGATATCCGAAGCCAGCTGGAAGGGGCTATCTATGGTGATACCTGGGCACCGCCTCATCCAGACAGGCCTATTGTGCTTTTCCCAGGAATGGACGGTGGAGGAGAGTGGGGAGGGGCTTCCTTTGATCCTGAGACACAGACCATGTATGTGAACGCCAATCAGATTCCGTGGATGATCGCAATGACTCCAAATGCTGATTTTGAAAATGTAGGTAAATCAGTTTTTACTAATTATTGCGGTAACTGCCATGGGATAGACCGAAAAGGCAATCCTCCCGCTATTCCGGGCTTGCTTGATGTTAAAGAAAGATTCACTTATGATTCCTTGGATCTTTTGCTTCGCAAGGGAAGGGGCGCAATGCCGGCTTTTGATCATATTTCTACTGAAAACAGAAAGGTGATTTTAGAGTACTTGCTGGACAAGGCGGCAGATGAGGGGGATAAACAAGAATTGGAGGGTGGTACCCAACAACTTTTTCCCCGCTACTATATGGATGGGTATAAGAAATTGACTACCAAGGAAGGCATATATGGGTCTAATCCTCCTTGGGGTCTGTTGACTGCTATTGATATGAACTCAGGTAAGAAAAAATGGCAGGTGACTCTGGGAGAGATAGACTCATTGAGTGTACAGGGGTTTGCCCCGACAGGCACTGAGAATTATGGTGGGCCAGCAGTTACAGCCGGAGGGGTATTGTTCATTGCGGCTACCAAAGACGAAAAAATCAGGGCATTTGATAAAGATACCGGTGCGATTCTCTGGGAGGCTAAACTGGCAGCTTCAGGACATGCCACACCTGCAGTCTATGAAATAGGAGACAAGCAGTATATTGTTGTTGCATGTGGTGGTGGAAAAGGGACAAAAAGTGGTGATGAGTACGTTGCTTTTGCCCTCCCGGATTAATTTTAAAATGCCGGACTAGCTTTTATAATAAGCAGACTTGTTGTTTTTTATTCTGTCAATAGAAAATTTGCCGCCACCAAAGATGAGGATTGCCACAAAGATAACACAGTAAAGAAGAGGCAATTCTTTTCTTCCGAATGGATCTGAAGCATGAGCCACAAATGCGGCGGTAAGCATAGTGACAATCAGGGGAATAGTGGCTAAGCGGGTTTTGAATCCGATGATAACAAGTATTGCACACACAAACTCGGCAAAGACAGCCAGAGCCAAGGATACCGTAGATCCTAATCCAAGGAAATCCATGAATTTAATCGGCTCGTCACCGAAAAACCTCATTAATTTGGGATAACCGTGGGTTAAAATCATACCTCCAGCACCTACTCTCATCAGTAATATTCCTAAATCTTCTATAACCGGTTTTTTCATTTCAATCGGGGGATTTATATAAGCTGTTGTTTGTAGTTCTAAAATAGGAACTCCTTTTAAGAAAATGAGATTTTTTACATGAGTTGTTGTATTACTTTCCTAGAGAGGCACAAAAAAATCGCCGAAATATGAGCTCCGGCGATTATATGGGGATGTCAAAATTAAATTTTTATGACCTTATTTCCCTTTTTTGTTAACCATAGTCATTATAGTCTGTCCGATGACTTTCAGATCAGTCAGAAGATTCACCTGACCCAAATATTTCAAGTCCAGATACATTCTTTGACACATTTCCTCTACAGTCTCTGCATAGCCATAATCCACCTGTCCTATGGAAGTGATACCAGGGCGAATGGTAAGTAGCTGGGTGTAAACTGGTTGTCTAGCCACGATTTGCTGTATGAAATGTGCTCTTTCCGGTCTAGGTCCCACCACAGACATATCACCCATCAGTACATTGAAGAATTGGGGAAGCTCATCCAAGTGGGTTTTTCTCATGAAGTTGCCCCATTTGGTGATTCGGGGATCATTATCCTTGGTCAGCTGTGGGCCATTAACTTCTGAGTCCACAATCATACTCCTGAATTTCAAAATTTGAAATGGCTGTCCGTTTCTTCCGATTCTTT
>CBFGUY010000157.1:0-9365 GCA_965651895.1 uncultured Algoriphagus sp.
CCCAATAACACCCGCTTCCAATCGGACTTTTTTCTCTCCTGGGCATATATGAAGAAACTTGGCTGGGATGACGAATATTGGGGAAACAATTCCGTGGAAACTTATGTCTTGCTAGCAGAGAATGCTTCCCTGGAGGCGTTTAATGAAAAAATAGTGAACGTCACCAAGGATCATACGAATGGGGAAAATACTACTGAGGTGTTTACCTATCCTCTTTCTCAAATCCACCTGTATGGGAAAAGTGAGAATGGAAAGCTTGTAGGAGGTAGGGTAGTGACGGTGAGGATGTTTGCATTTATCGCTTTGTTTATTCTGGTGATAGCCTGCATCAACTTTATGAATCTGAGCACAGCCCGCAGTGAAAAGAGGGCAAAAGAAGTGGGTTTGAGAAAAGTGGTGGGAGCAAGAAAAACATCCCTTATAGCTCAGTTTATAGGCGAAAGCACAATGATCGCCTTTATTGCTGGAATTTTAGCAATTCTGGTTGTTGAACTGACCCTGCCATCTTTCAATACTTTGGTGGATAAGCAGCTTTTTATTTCCTATGGCAGTTATGTTTTCTGGTTGCAATTGATTGGTTTTATCCTGCTCACAGGACTTCTGGCGGGCAGCTATCCAGCGTTCTTTCTTTCCTCATTCAGCCCTGTGAATGTTTTGAAAGGCACGTTCAGATCTGCCGCATCTGCTGTTAATCCGCGCAAAATATTGGTAGTGTTGCAGTTCAGCTTTGCCATCGTGCTTATAGTCTCCACCATCATCATACAGCGTCAGATCAGCCATGCCCAAAGTAGGGAATTGGGTTATAATAGAGACAACCTCATTTATGTGATGATGCAAGGTGATATTCGGAAGCATTATGAGGCTATCAAACAGTCGCTGCTGAACAATGGTGCTGTGGAGGCTATGACTAAATCCATGAGCCCGATTACCCAGCGCCATAGCGATGGATGGGGCTATTCCTGGGAAGGAAGCACACCTGAAGATGAGAAACTTGATTTCATAAGATTCAGTACAGATGCAGATTTTATGAAGGTGATGGGAACCAAGTTGGTTGAGGGAAGGGATATTGATATCCATCAGTTTCCAAGTGATTCAACTGCCCTTTTGTTAAATGAAACTGCTGTGAGGAAAATGCGTCTGGAAAATCCCGTGGGGCAGCTTATATCTTATGGGGAAGATAATTTTACCGTCGTGGGAGTTATCGAGGATTTTATTTTTGAATCTCCCTATGATCCCGTCAATCCTCTGATGGTATATGGGCCAGGGCCTACTTGGTTTAGTGTGGTGCATATGCGCCTCAAAGCAGATCAGTCTGTCGTTGATAATATTGCTTCAATCCAAGAAGTTTTTGAGGAATTCAACCCGAATTTTCCTTTCGAATACAGTTTTGTAGATGAGCAATATGCGAGAAAATTCAATGATACCAGGCGCACAGCTAGTTTATCAATGCTATTTACAATTCTTACTATCGTCATTTCTTGTTTGGGTCTGTTCGGACTTTCCACTTATATGGCGGCAAACCGAATCAAGGAAATCGGAGTGCGAAAAGTCTTGGGGGCAAGTGTGGGGAGTATCTCGATGTTGCTTTCCAAGGACTTCTTAAAGCTCGTGGGTATAGCATTTCTCCTATCAGTTCCGGTGGCTTGGTATGTCATGAATCAATGGCTTGAGAATTATCAATATAATGTGGGGATAGAGTGGTGGGTGTTTGTGGCGACAGGAACTGTGACAATGCTGATTGCTTTGTTGACGGTCGGGTTTCAGTCTATCAAAGCGGCTTTGACCAATCCTGCGAGAACGCTGAAGAGCGAATAGAGAGTATCAAGTAGCAAGACGTAAGTAGCAAGATAGTAGAGACAAGAGCCAAGATCAGAGAATCAAGATGATTGAGTAAAAAGTAAGAGGTGAAGGGTTGTAGCTTATGAAAATAGATTTACGAGTGAGTAAGAAGGGACTTCGACGCTCATGCCTTCGGCAGACAGACCGCTCAGTCTGACCTAGTGATTTACGAATGAGAAAAGACTTCGACTCCGCTCAGTCTGACATAGTACGGAACTTTCAACATTACAACCTTACCACTTTACAACTTCTGAACACCTAATCTTTCAACTCGCCCCGGCGGACAAGTATTTAAAATCTTCCAATCCGCCCCGGCGGACAAGTACTTCCAATTTTAAAATCTTCCAATCATGTGGAAAAACTACCTAAAAATCGCCTATAGAAATCTTCTCAAAAAGAAGGTGTATTCCTTTATCAACATCATTGGTTTGGGTATCGGAATGGCTTGCTGTGTACTCATATTTATGTTTGTGCAGGATGAGCTTTCCTATGATACCTACCATGAAAAAGGGGACAGGATATTTAGAGTAATTCACGGTGAGGCGCAGGAAGGAGTGGAACCTGACCTTTCTTCATTTTGGGTTTGGGGCAATGCGCCTATTGGACCTGCGTTGCAGCTGGATTTTCCGGAGATTGAAAAAGTTGTCCAGTTTTCAGGAAGGGCTGATATCCTTTTTACCGTAGGGGAGGAGACGCAGCAGGAAGATGGCGTGCTTTTTATGGATTCCACGGTGTTTGATGTATTCAGCTGGGAGTTGCTGCAAGGAGATCCAAAGACAGCTTTGGTAGCTCCCTTCAGTGTGGTCTTGACCGAATCCACTGCTAAGAAGTACTTTGGAAATGAGGATGCTGTGGGAAAAACAATGAAGGGAAGTGAAGCCGCCGGAAGATCAAATGCGGGTGATTATACTGTGACCGGAGTCATGAAAGACCTTCCTTCCAACTCCCATTTCAAGTTTAACACCTTATTGTCCCTAAGCACTTTCAAGCAGTCCAGACCGGGAATTTTTGATGAATGGGGTTATGTGGATACCTACACCTATTTTCTGGTTAAGGAGCAATTCAACCCAGCTTCTTTTGAGGCAAAAGTGCCTGGTTTTCTAGATAAAAGATACCCGTACAAAGATTATCCTTATACCATTGCAATCGAGCCTCTTAAAGATGTTTATCTAAGAACATCTGCAGTAAGACAACCTGGCGATACCGGTTCTTTGACAAATATCTATGTGTTTTCCATCATCGGCCTCTTTATTCTGGCTATTGCGATGATCAATTTTATGAACCTTTCCACTGCCCGGTCTATGGAGCGGGCCAAGGAAGTCGGTATCCGAAAATCTATCGGGGCAGATCGCCGAAGTTTGGTATTTCAGTTTTTGGGAGAATCAATCATTATCGTGGTGTTGGCAGCCGTAGTCGGTATTATTTTGACGAGCCTCACCATGTCTATGATGAATGATATGACGGGAAAGGTATTTGAAATCAGCCGAATAGTGAACTGGCAGACAATACCTGCTTTTCTTGTGATCATGCTTCTGGTCGGCCTGTTGGCAGGTTCATACCCAGCTCTGGTTTTGTCGGGTTTCAAACCGGTGATGATTCTCAAAGGAATCAATAAATCAGATGCTAGAGGAGTTAATCTCCGAAAAGGATTGGTGGTATTTCAATTCAGCCTTTCAATTGCTCTGATCGCAGGGACAATAATTGTCTATACCCAAATGAGCCACTTGCTGGATAAGGACATGGGCTTTGATAAAGAGCACATGGTGGTATTGGACTATAATTATGATGAGCAGGTAAATAATGTCTCTTCGTCTTTGGAAAGCGAGTTGGAGAAAAAACCGGCTATTCTTTCAGTGGCCTTTTCGCGGAGCGTTCCGGGAAGTCATTTTCCTAATGCAGGTACAACTATTGAAGGGCTTGACGGGGAGATGGTAGAGCGAGGACAGGCCATATTTCAGGTAGGATTGGATTTTATTGATCATTATGGTCTGGAGTTGGTGGCAGGAAGATCGTATTCCAGAGATTATCCTTCAGATTCTACATCGGCTTTGGTTATCAATGAAGCTGCGGCTAGGCAGTATGGTTATTCTAATCCTGCGGATATAATCGGGAAAAAGTTTGACCAGTGGGGAAGAGCTGGGGAAGTAATTGGAGTAGTTAAGGATTTTAATTACATCTCTTTACATAATGCAGTAGAGCCGTTGACTTTGCCTTTTGAAGCCTATGCGAGCAGGTATATGAGTTTGAAAGTGACCGGTAAAGACTTGCCTGCCATGCTTTCTCAGATTGAAGAAGTTTGGAAGCAGTTGGCTCCTCATAGGCCGTTTATCTACAGTTTTCTTGACGAGGATTTCAATAAGCAGTACGAGTCAGATTTTAGGTTCAGGCAGATCTTTACCACCTTTTCCGTATTGGCGATTTTGATCGCTTGTCTTGGTCTTTTGGGACTTGCTACCTACACGGCAGAGCAGCGGACCAAGGAAATCGGGATCAGAAAAGTGCTGGGGGCAAATGTGGCAAATATCGTAGGCTTGCTATCCAGGGACTTTATTAAGTTGGTTCTGATAGCGATAGTCGTAGCCACTCCGCTTGCATGGTATGTGATGAATAGATGGTTGGAAGGCTTTGCCTATCAGGTTTCTATTCATTGGTGGATCTTCCTCGTGTCGGGCGTGTTGGCGGTAATCGTAGCGCTGGTGACGATCAGTTTCCAATCCGTCAAAGCAGCACTGATGAATCCGGTGAAGAGCTTGAAGAGTGAGTGAAGATTAGTAATAAGTAGCAAGATATAAGTATCAAGATGATAGAACTAAGATTTAAGAATCAAGATCCAAGATCCGTCAGGAGCTCATTGCGAACGATGGACGGGTTCAGCAAACTTGAAAATTGATTGCACCAATCTTCCAGGTCTCATTCCCGGAACATATAGAATTTCCCAAGCACATCGGAAAGGTCTTCCTTGTTGCAGTTTCGGACATAGATCTGACCGCAGCAGTCCAAAACAAGGTTCAATATGGCATCGTCCATATTGTGATTTTTGGGAATATTCTTGGTGATTTCTGCAACCTTATAGGTGGCTGATCCCCAATGCCAAATAAGATACAGTAGGTCGGGAAGAGGGTGTTTTTCAAAAATAATACGTAGAAAGTGCCAAGGATCAATTTCCGGCATCAACCTGTTTGTTTCCGGAAGAAAAGGGAATATTTCTGTCCGGCGGGTTCCGGTTTCTGTTTTCCGGTTAGATTGATCAGCTAATGGCTCAACAGAAGGTTCGTTTCGGATAAGATATGCTGCATGGAGAAGCCGGGAAAAATCATTGACAAAAACATTGGCTCCTTCTTGGGGATCCCAATAGGCAACGCTGATTTTCCCTTTTACAGAAAGAGAGAGTGTCTCAAGGAGGTAATGGGCTTCATAAATGGTATAGCGGTCTTTGAAGAAATGTAAGATATAGTCCAAAGGAGCGAACTGCTGCTCAGGTGGAATAGCATCGGGTAAAGGATATCTGACGATCGGATAGCGATCTTTCGTATCCATAGCCTGATTTGACTTCTGCGTGAGGTTGTAATCGATGACAAAGTGCATAATGTGGAAACCAAGAAAGAGTGTTGCTATACGATTTCATAATTCAGATCGAATTTTCTCCGCTCGTCGGAGCATAGTCCCAGTAAACTACCTAAGCATTCGTTGATTTCCTTTTCTATGTTTTCCTCCACTTTATAAGAGCCATTGTATCGGGCTTTGCAATAGGCTCCGTCCAAAACAGAAAGCGCCTCTTCCTTGCCGGTAAATAAATCGGATAGCTCAGGGATATACTTCGAACATAGTCTTAGTAGAACCTTTATCTCATGGGTCTTCTTCTCTAGCTTTTCCCATGCCAGCAACAGCCCTCTTAATGCCAACTCGGCGGATTGATGTAGGAAAAACAACTTCATTTCAGAAGAGGCAGTTTGTGCCATACGGAATAACTCCTCTGATTTTTCAAGATTTTGGTTGAGACGGACCAAGGCAGCAGCCTTGATGGTTTGGATGTTTTCATCGGAAACCTGAGGCAATCCTTCAAACCCTTCTGCGAGATAAACGGGGGATGAAGAAAGGGTTTTTCCGAGTAAGAATGGATTTCCATCAGTCAAGGACTTTGTCAGATAACCTACATTGATGCAGTGGATTTGATAGGAAGGCCTGTCTTTTAGGAGCAGACCGATCACCCCTTCAACCTGATCATGCTCACCTGGGGTATGGTGGGGGAGTAGGACATACAAGTCACTTGTGTTTCGGTTTTCCTGCAGATAAATAGCTTTGGGACATAGCAATATTTTCAGCGCGTCACAAAGAACCTGAACCTCCTTTTTGTCTTTGGGGGCATTTGCCAAACCTTGGTTCACCTTCATGCCGTATTGGATATAGGCCATCAGCATCTCCCAGAAATATACATTGTTTTCCACTTCTTCAGAAGAGTCCAGTTGCTGGACAGAATAGATAACAGAACTTTTGTGAAGGCACCATAATATATTGTTAATGGATTCTTCGCTATAGCTTTCAAAGAGTTCAAACGGTTCGAAATTAAAGGCGGTAGGTATCATGATGTTTTTGTTTTAGAGTGGTCAAATAGTCTGGTGTAGATAATGTAACAGGCCTCTATCAGCCTGATGAAGTCCTCAGCATGTTCCATGAAATCTTCAGCGTTTTCTTCCGCACCGCTGAAATTACAGATTGAGTAATCCCTCATCTCGTTCCATTTTTTCACCCATTTTTTCAGGGATTTTTTCAGGAAGAACCTCTTTAGAACAATCCAGGGATTTCTGATTTCCTGTATGTCCAATCTGCTGGGCAATAAATAGATGTACTCTGATAGGTTGGGCGAAGAAGCCAGTTCCCGATGCGGAACAAGGTCTTCTAAACAGGGGGTATCTACAGGCTCCAAGTAGCAATTTTCGTAGAGATAGTGTGCTGAGTAAATTAGCTTTAGGAACTCATTGCCAAAATAGGCGTGGTCTCCAGGCGTCAAGCCCTTATAGTCCGGTTTTCCGGATAACGCATTCTTAAAGATCTTCATTATCGTGTTTTTCCATGAATCGATATTCATCATGCTGATGAGAAGATCATATAAGGCTTCTTTGCAATGCTCATGAGACTTGCATTTAAACTTTGAGGGGTAGGTTTTGTAGAAAGTGTTCATCGGATATTGAATTAAGTGATTTTAAGATTACTTCCATTTTGTGATTTAAGCGGGTTTTCGGATTAAAAGGCGGTATATTTCTCCATGATTAGCTTATTATCTATAACCTTGATAAGTTACAGAAATGTGTAAGGATGCCAGAAATGCTTATTTTTGGGAAACCTAAAATTTAACCTTATGGAGAGTCTAAGAGTACAAATACTACTACTGGAAAAGAGTTGAATAAGCATAAAATGACCTTTACGCTTGATCTTATAAGGGAACAAGCTGATTATCAGTAAATATTTAGAAATTAGTTCAATCCGAATGATGAGTGGTTGTCGGAGTTTTCCGAGCCATCCGGATGCTGCTGGGGATCCAGCGATTATCTTTGTCTGCCAAAAATGCCTTTTTGGTCTTTTTTGGCTATATTTCTATAGCTGCCTTAAAAATGGTCATTTTTCTCTAATGAATCAAACTATTTAAAGAAGTTTTTCTATTATGTCGGAAATTGTCAAAAGAATTGGTGATTTTGCTCATGAAAAGCGAATCAGTATTCGTCAAATTGAAAACGCGATTGGCTCTGGCAACGGGACTTTGTCCAAAGCTATCGGGTTAAATAGAGATATCCAGACCAAATGGATTTCGCTGTTTATCGAGAAGTTTCCAGAAGTGAATCCTATCTGGCTTTTGACAGGGAAGGGGGAAATGTTGAGCGTAAACTTACCCGTGGCCCGTGACTTGGTGGAAGAGTCCAAAGAGGAATTTGTGACCAAAGAGGGGATGCGCCAAAAGCAGGAAGTGATCGAAGCACTGAAAAAGCTTGTGGACGCTATGGAAGGGCAACTTAAAGACAAAGAGCGACTGATCCTCATGAAGGATGAATTAATCAGGGAACTGGAGAGGTATTCAAACCGGGACATGCATTAGCAATTCAATTGTCAACCTATCCAATGCATTGGATTAAAGCAGCCACTACCTTGCTGTTTTTGACCCTGTTATTTGTAGGAATTGAAAACTGTTTTGGTGCTGCGATTAAGTATTAAAAGAGGTTGATTTTCTCGATGGTACAGGTTATTCCAATTGTGTTAAAGTAGAAAGTCTCAAGATATTAGTGTTAGGGTATTAGAAACAAGTTGATACAAACTAAGTAATTGGAGACATAACTTTCCAACCTTACAACCTTACAACCTTTCAACTTCCTAACTCTTAATCTTCCAATTTTAAAATCTTCCAATCTATATAAAATGCTCAAAAACTACCTGAAAATTGCCTGGCGAAATATTTTGCAGAAAAAACTGTTTTCGGGCATAAACATAATAGGGCTGGCTGTGGGGATTCTGACTACACTGTTTATTTTCCTGTATGTAGCGGATGAGGTGGGGTATGATCAATTTCACACCAAAGCAGAAAATACCTACAGGATCCGTCATAATTACTTTATGGCAGATCAGGATTATGACTGGCATGAAACAGCTGTGCCACTAGCAGAAAAAATGCGTGATCAATTTCCCGAAGTGGAGTACCTGACAAGTACTACCGCACCATTTGATTATTCATTCAAATACGAGGACAAGATAGTGGATGAGATTAGAACCCTTCATGCTGATGGGGAGTTTTTTAATGTTTTTGATTTTAACCTTTTGGCAGGAAACCCCCAAACAGCACTGTCTGATCCTAATTCAATTGTAATCTCAGAAAGTACAGTGCCTCAATTATTTAAAGGGCAAGAAAATGTGCTTTTTGAGCAGGCATTAGGTAAAACGCTTATTTTGGATGGAGAAGAATATACGGTTACCGGTGTATTGGAAACCCCTGTGGAAAAATCCCATCTGCAGTTTGATGCCATCGTATCCATTCATGGACTGATATCTAACGGATACAGTAAAGAAACTTGGTTGCCCGCGGGTATAGTGAATTATGTGGTGCTAAGAGAAGGTGCTGACCTAGGCACGATAAATTCAAGATTTAAACAGATTGAAGAAGATTTTCTATGGCCTCAGCTAAATAAACATTTGGGAGCGTCCATCGCCAAACTGCAAAACAACAGGGCTCAATATGGCTATTATCTTGAGCCTATTCTGGACATTCATCTGGTAAGAAATGGAAACCTGAAGTACATCCTACTATTTTCCACCACCGGTTTCTTAATCCTGTTCTTGGTCATCATCAATTTTATTAATCTATTTATTTCAAGCGCAAATAGCCGAATAAAAGAAGTAGGTATCCGTAAAACATTGGGAGCTGGAAAAAATGAGCTTGCAAAGCAGTTCTTTGTAGAGGCTACCTTGCTTTGTACCATCGCGTTTACATTGGCACTAAGCGCAGTACCGTTAGTGATCCGCCCTTTCAATAATTTTGTGGGCAC
>CBFGUY010000158.1:0-9269 GCA_965651895.1 uncultured Algoriphagus sp.
AACTAAGTATAACTGTAATATTTTTCTCTGAAATCTTGATACTTACTTCTAACTACTTGCTACTTCTAATAAATCCTTACTTCCTTGAAATGTGCATATGAATCAGTAGCTCCTTTGGCCACCAGCCCAAGTCTAAAGCCCATCCCCCAAGGGACTAAATGCTTCACATCCTGGGTTTCTCCAATTTGAATGGTTTTGCCGTCTATCAATGCTGAAGTGGTCATTTTATAACCTTCCTTCATGCTTAAAATCAACTTGACTTCTTTGCCTGTTGGTATGGTTTCAGTTGCTATTTCCTGGGTAGTTTGATTGATTGTCTCCCAGAGTATCAGCTGATTTCCCTTTACAGAAATGCCCATTCCTGCCGGGGGTGCCCCGAAACCGTTATTTGCTCCGCCAATTACTGCCAATCCAGCAGCAGCTTCTCCATTTGGCTTCACAGTAGCTTCGTAGTGATAATCGAGTGATTTGGTACCTTGCACCAATAATGTTCCCAAGGTTTCATTCTCTTCCGAAGCCTGAAGTTTAAGCCCTTTTTTTCCTGTTTCGTATTGGATATCCTGTGTTACCCTCCATTGCCAGACTGGATCCAGTCGTTTTTTGAAATTGTCCTTGAATTCTAATGAAGCTTTAGTACGCTCGTAGCCCGCTTTATTTGCCAATATAGGCCAGTTGTCCTCTGTCCATTCTATTTTTTCCAAGACTCCCTGCCGACCCACATACACGCTTCCTTCAGTATTATATGCGTGGTAAAGCATCCAGAAATCTCCGTCTTTCTCTACGACAGTTCCATGTCCGGCACATTTCCAGTTGTCATTGTCTTTCAGTACGGGGTTCATGTCGTATTTTTCCCAAGGGCCTAAAAGGGTTTTGCTTCGGGCAACTCCGGTAACATAATCACAGGTGATTTCACAGCACCCACGTGCAGAATATGTAGCATAGAAATATCCGTTTTTTTGGAAAATAGCCACGCCCTCTACGAGTCCCCCTTCCCAGGGTTGATCGTTAGTAAATAGCTCATGCTTCTCACCAATTAACTCAGTCCGGCCTGAATTCACTTCCTGGGCCCAAATGGGAGTTTTTTGACCCTTGCTGTTTCCGTCCTCTTTCCACAGCACATAAATTTTACCATTTTCATCACTAGCCTCAAAAGCATCGATGGAGCCATATTCCTGAGCTACTAGTGGCCCATGGTCGGTAAACTTGCTTTCAGGAGAAGCCGCGCTTGCCACAGCTACACTGAGTCTATTACTAACCTTATCTCTAGCAGTATAATAGGCGTAGATTTTTCCCTGATCCTCATCGTAAGCAAGTTCTGGTGCCCAAAAATTGTTCTTTGCCCAATCTGGAGCACCATCTGGAAAAATATAGTTCACTAGCTCCCAGTTGATCAAATCAGTCGATTTGAAGATAGGAAAAAGAGGTGCCCATTCATTGGATGTGGCTGAAGCGTAATAGTACTTTCCTATTTTCACCACAGTAGGATCCGGTCGGTCACCAGCTAAAACAGGATTGTCGAATGCCTGGCTTTGTGCAAAAGACACCTGTGTTATCACGGCTAGCAGTAATACTAGAATCCCTGCTCTCGCAGATCTAATTGAGGTATTCATAGGGGTTTAGGTTATTTGAAATTTAGTCAGAAGGATTTTGCCGGTTTGCTTGTATTCTCAGTTTTGATTTTAACTACCAGTTCTACTGATTTGTCTCCTCTATTCCTCCTAAGTCCAATAGATTCAGAAAATTTTTAGGATCCAAGTATAATTATTATTAAAGGTATAAGGAAACCGGTTATCCTGAATAGTCTGATATTCCTTTAGCAAAAGACGGAGGCTAAGGAGAAGAAACCTCGGCAAAGTTAGTAGTAAGGTTAAAATGACAATCCAAATAGGCGAAAAGTCAGATTATTTGAAGGATTTTTTGCAGTGATCCAGTGTATGGGATAGCTTCCTTAGGGTAGGGGGATTTCCTTATTTTCAACCTTGCTTTATTCCCTAGGAAGAACTTCCTTAAACTAACGGGGAAGATAGACCTGAACATTGTGATGTACTATTAATCAGTGTGATTATCCGCAATGATGCCAGTAACCCTATTCTCTTTGCTTTACTGGACGGAAGACCGATACTTCGACTAAGCTCAGTACAAGTGACGGGTGACCGAAGTGGCCTTGACGCTGGTGTTTTCCGAATCCTATGATGCTTTTATTGTTTTGCTGGCAGAAAAGCGGATATACATATTAAAAAATCCGGTCATGAAACCATGACCGGATTAGCTGATTTTTTATTTCTGCCCACCATAGGCAAACAAACCTATTTGAGAGCAGTTAAATAGGCTTTTTGATGTTTTTTGATGTTTTTGGAACGATAAAAGTTCCTGAAATCGCTACTGATTGCTTCAAACTAGGTTTGATTTTAGTAGTGTTCCTGGTATAGGTCTTTTTCATAATAGGCTTAGGGTTTTGTTAATGAAACTTCAGTATAAACGACAATATAGTAATGAAAATTTATAAAGTCCTTGAATTCAAAGGCAAAAACACAATATTTCCTGTCTTTTATTGAAAAAATGTAATTCCTAAGTTATTATGTCTTGCAAAATGGGTTTAGTTTTTTTGAATCTATTTCTGTTTTGCTGCAGGCATTTGAGGGTTTGTAAGATTGGATCTTTCCAGAAAGTAAATGTCTTGCCTCTCAAAATATCTTCTGATAAACTTCTTCCAGTTTACTCACAGCCATCACCTCGATTTTGTATTTGTCTAGATCGAGACCTTTGACAGCATATTTGGAAACAATTATTTTTTTGAATCCCAATTTTTCAGCTTCTGCAATACGGTTTTCTATTCTATGTACAGCACGTATTTCTCCGCCCAAGCCTACTTCAGCCGCAAAGCAAATCTGCTCCGAAACCGGCGTGTCTTCGTAACTGGAAATCAAGGAAGCACAGACTGCCAGATCTAATGCGGGGTCATCTACCCGTAGACCTCCAGCGACATTCAGAAAAACATCTTGCTGACCAAGGCGCATTCCACCCCGTTTTTCTAAGACTGCCAACAACATATTCAATCGCTTGGCATCGTGCCCAGTACTACTTCGCTGGGGAGTTCCATAAGTAGCTGGGCTTACCAGGGACTGGATTTCAATTAGCAAAGGGCGGTTTCCTTCCATCATAGCCCCTATGGCTACGCCGTTGAGCACTTCTTCCCGCTGAGTAAGGAGAATTTCGGAAGGATTGGCCACTGGACGAAGGCCCTCAACCCGCATCTCGTAGATTCCCAGTTCGTGGGTGGATCCGAAGCGGTTTTTAGAAGTCCTCAGGATCCTATAGCTCATATGCCTGTCTCCTTCAAACTGCAAGACGGTATCCACCATATGCTCCAGTACTTTTGGCCCTGCGATAGACCCATCCTTGGTGATATGCCCGATCAGGAAAACAGGGGTTCCGGTTTCCTTGGCAAACTTCATCAACTCTGCTGTACATTCCCGAACCTGAGAGACTGAGCCTGCAGCAGATTCTACATATTGGGAGGTGAGTGTCTGAATAGAATCTATGATCAGCAAATCAGGCTTCAGTGCTTCAATCTGCTGGAAAATATGTTGGGTATTTGTCTCAGAGAGCACGTAGCATTCCGGATTCTTTGCTGTCATCCGATCCGCACGCATTTTTATCTGGGCTTCACTTTCCTCTCCGGAGACATACAAGATTTTCTTTTCCTTGAGGATCAAAGCTATCTGAAGCATAAGTGTAGACTTGCCGATTCCAGGCTCTCCACCGATCAGTACAAGTGAACCGGGAACAATCCCTCCTCCTAAAACCCGGTCTAATTCCGCATCTCCCGTGACATACCGTGGCTGTTCCTCATAATTGACCTCTTGGATTTTCTTGGGGACACTGGCTTTTTTGGTGCCGGAGGAAGGAGTCTTCCACGTCCCTTTACCCGATTCTTCCTTTTGGACAATTTCCTCTACATAGGTGTTCCATTCCCCGCAGGAAGGGCATTTTCCGAGCCATTTTGGACTTTGAGCGCCGCAATTTTGACAGAAGAAAGAGGTTTTGATTTTGGCCATGTTATATGCTATGAAAGTTTTCTTAATTCGCTTATTAAGTAGTTCTCAAATTTTTCTTTTGTTGGAAGTTTGATCAAGTATTGTTGGATAAAAAGGTTTTGGTCCATTCCTCCCGTGGCATATTTCACAAGTGCATGATCTTTTTCTGCCACCAATAAAATTCCAATTGGAGGGTTATCGCTAGATTCACTTATTTCTTGTTTGAAAAAGTTGACGTAGGTATTGAGCTGTCCGAGATCACCATGCTCAAAGGACCCTATTTTTAATTCTACAAGAACGTGGCATTTCAAAACACGATGATAAAATACCAAATCTATAAAATAATAGTTTTCGCCAATCAATATCCGTTTTTGCCTCGCCTCAAAGCAAAATCCATGACCCAATTCTAAGATAAAGTCCTGCAAATTATTAATCAAAGCTTGCTCTAAGTCCGACTCTTCAATCAGTTCGTGACCACTGAGATTCAGAAAATCAAATGCATATATATTCTTGATAATGTCTGTAGGAACTGAAGGTAGATTTCCTTGTGATACCTTATTCATTTTTTCAGGATCTGAGGATAATCCTGATCTTTCAAAAAGTAAGCTATTAATATTTCTTTTCAGTTCTCTAACACTCCATATGCCTTTTATAGTTTCTAATTCATAGAAAGTCCTCTTCATTTGATCTGCTATTGGTATAAGAAGTTCTAGATGTGAATAAGACAGCTTCGAAAGCAGTTTCTCTCCTGGAACCAATAGATCTGTACGGAATTGTGGGGACGCTGACCCCACAATCTGAGAAGAGTTTAATTGTGGGGTCAGCGTCCCCACTTTTTCTAATCCTCCTATTTCCTGGACCATCGGCAAAAAGGGATTGACTTTCTCCTTTAGAAAGGAACCGATTTGGGGGTAATAAAGGTAAAAAGTGCGGAATCTAAATAAGGATCTTCTGTCCAATCCTTTGATTGTAGAAAGTCTTTGAGCTATTTGGTCGATAAGTCCTTCGCCATAAACAGCACGGTCTTTACCCTCCAACTCAAACTCAACTATGTAGAATCCAATTAACCAATTCCGCACAGTTAAAGCTTGGTTCACCGCATTAGAGGAATAGGCCTGCATCTGTAAATGAATCTTACCAATTTGTGTCAGCAGATTTTCAAAATCTTTCATGGGCAATAAAGATCAGTTGAAAAGGATTAGCGAGTCAATCCGCCTGATTACTAATTTTCAGATTTTCCAATCTTGAAATCTTAATAATGGATGTCGAACATAGAATGCTAAATTTTGAAGTACTTGATACTTATGCATAAGATCCAGATACTGTTTAGTGCGCCTGCAGCCAATCCGTTCCCGTACCCACTTCCACTTCCACCGGTACAGCTATTTTGATGGCATTCGACATTAGCTTAGGGACGTTGACTTTGAGGATTTCTACTTCATCCTTGTGTGCGTCAAAGACCAATTCATCATGTACTTGAAGAATCATTTTGGACTTAAGATTTTCCTTCTTCATCCACTTATGCACATCGATCATTGCCACCTTGATCAGATCGGCGGCAGATCCCTGAATCGGTGCGTTGATGGCATTTCGCTCTGCAAAGCCACGCATGGTCGCATTTCGGCTGTTGATATCCCGTAGATATCTGCGTCTGCCCAGGATGGTTTCCACGTACTCATGGGTTTTGGCTTTTTCTATAGCGCCATCCATATACTCCTTCACCGCAGGAAATTCCTTGAAATAGGAATCAATGATTTCTTTGGCTTCTCCCCTCGGTATAGCTAAACGCTGGGAAAGCCCAAAAGCGGAAATGCCATAGATAATCCCAAAATTGGCTGTTTTGGCTTTGCGACGCATATCCGAAGTCACTTCTTCCAGTGGAACTTGAAATATCTTTGCGGCTGTGGTGGCGTGGATATCCCTCCCGGTACGGAAGGCTTCGATCATGGATTCATCTCCGGAGAAAGCTGCCATTATCCTCAATTCGATCTGAGAGTAATCCGCCGCCAACAGGATGTGATTTTCGTCTCTTGGCACAAAAGCCTTGCGGATCTCACGTCCGCGGTCGGTACGGATCGGGATATTCTGTAGGTTTGGATTGATAGAAGAAAGCCTTCCTGTGGCAGCCACAAACTGGTTATAAGTCGTGTGGACTCGTCCCGTTTTGGAATTGATCATCGTAGGCAGGGCATCCACGTAGGTGGACTTCAGCTTGACCATCTGCCGGAAGTCAAGAATGTGTTGGATGATTTCGTGCTCGTGGGCAAGCTTGCTGAGGACTTCCTCTCCGGTGGCATATTGGCCTGTTTTGGTCTTTTTTGCCTTGGGATCGAGTTTTAATTTGTCGAATAATACATCGCCTAGTTGCTTTGGCGAAGCCAGATTAAAGCGTACTCCGGCCAGTTCATAGACTTTGTTTTCTAGTTCCTTGCTTTCTTTTTCCAATAGAAGCGACATTTCTGCAAGACTGCCCATATCGATGCGAACCCCTTCAAACTCCATATCCGCCAGTACATTGATCAGAGGGTTTTCTACCTCATTAAACAGTTTTTGCAGGTTATTCTCCTTGAGCAGGGGGTCGAACTCTGCTTTCAATCTGAGCGTGATATCTGCGTCTTCAGATGCATATGCAGTCACCTCGTCCTCATCCACATCCCGCATATTCCCCTGATTCTTCCCTTTTTTACCGATCAATTCCGTGATGGAGACAGGCTCATAATTCAGGTATTGCTTAGCGAGCCAATCCATGGAATGCTTGCCGTCAGCATCTATTAAATAGTGCGCAAGCATGGTGTCGTAAAGCATGCCTTTCACCTCAATCCCGTAATTTTTCAATACCAGGATATCATACTTAATGTTTTGGCCAATCTTGACGATGGAGTCATTTTCAAATACCGGTTTCAATAACTCCAATATTGCCAATGTCTCTTCCCTGTTTTCCGGACAAGGAATGTAGTATGCCTCACCAGTGACATAGGCAAATGAAATTCCGACGAGTTCTGCTTCCATGGGGTTCACGGAAGTAGTCTCTGTGTCAAAACAGAGTTCTTTCTGAATCTCCAGAAACTCCACCAATTCCAGGATTTCAGCTTTGCCTTTTACTTTGTGGTAATTCTGGATATTGCTATGAATAGTGTCAGGCACTTTTTGCTCGGCCACATTCACCGTTTCCTCCTCAAATTCTATTTCTATAGCTGCTGAGGATGTGGCTGCCGGAGCCTCTCCAAAAAGTCCCAATTGCTCATTTTTTTGAATCCCTCCTTTTTTATCGCTGCCTTTGAATACACGTGCAGCCAGGGTTCTGAATTCCAGTTCGGTGAATATGGCCCGTACCTTTTCCTCATCTATTCCTTCATACTCCAGATGCTCTTTTACATATACGATAGGCACATCGCATTTAATAGTGGCGAGTTCTTTAGACAGAATTCCCTGCGCACCAAACTTCTCCACATTTTCCCGTTGCTTGCCTTTCAGATCAGCTGAATTTTTTATAAGCTCTTCCACTGTACCATAAGTTTTTAACAACTTCACAGCGGTTTTTTGCCCGATTCCGGGTATTCCAGGAATGTTATCCACAGCATCACCCATAAGGCCCAGCATATCCCTTACCTGATCCACCCTTTCGATATCCCATTTGGCGCATATTTCTTTAGGCCCCATAATATCCACCCCATTTCCCATAAAGGCAGGTTTGTATAGGAAGATATGATCATCTACCAGCTGGCCGTAATCCTTATCAGGTGTCATCATATAGACAGTGAAGTTTTCCTTCTCGGCTTGCTTTGCCAGCGTTCCTATGATATCATCGGCTTCGTAGCCATCAAGTTCCAAAATCGGGATATTGAATGCCTTCACAATTTCTTTGACCCAAGGAATTGCCACAGCGATATCTTCTGGCTGTTCCTGTCGGTTTGCTTTGTAAGCTTCGAATTGTACATGACGGAAAGTAGGGGCATGGGTATCGAATGCCACCCCAATATGGGTAGGTTTTTCCTTGTCGACGATTTCCAGAAGCGTATTGGTAAAGCCCAGCATCACTCCGGTATTGAGTCCTTTGGAGTTTATTCTAGGGTTTTTGCTGAAGGCAAAGTGCGCTCGGTATATAAGCGCCATGGCATCAAGTAAAAAAAGCTTGCAGGGCTGTTTTTGGGACATTTCAGGATGATTTTTGGTAAAAAGGCAATCGTGTAATAGCTGCGTAAGTTACAAATTTTCGGCTATCGGCAGGCCAAAATCCGGCGATATCAAATTTCCTATGGCAGAGTTTGGCGGCAAATTTGGTCATTTGGAATACCTGACGTTAAATAAACAATCTATGAAAAAATTATTTGTGATTCTTGCAATGATGTTTTCAGCTCAAATGCTGATAGCAGCTCCTATAATAAATGACGAGGACTCTAAAAAGGATAAAACTGAGTTAACAGACGCTCAAAAAGAGCGGCTTGCGGAGATTGAAGCTAGAGTAGATGAAATCAAAGCGATGGACTTTAGTGCCATGAGCAAAGAAGAAAGAAAGGATGTACGTATGGAGCTGAAAGAAATGAAGGAAGAAGCCAAGCGGGCTGGAGGTGGAGTTTATATTTCCGTAGGTGCTATTATCATTATTTTATTGATTCTGATTTTGGTGACCTAATCAACAGCTTTTAGTCAGTTATCTTAAAGGAAAGCCCACCATAGCTTTCCTTTTTTTATTTTTCCAAGTTTTCTGCGAGGTAACTTTTCACCTGACATCCCCGGAGGAAAACCATTATTAATGGGATAAGCCAAAGGATTTCATTGAAGATCAACTGAAATGCCGTGCGCCTGTTCCAGCCTAACGCCGGTATGAAATCCAGACCAAACCAAATGGCTAAAATGATTTTTCCCGTAATACCTGCGATAATCAGATATACCCAACTGACTGGATAAAATGCGCTAAATAATAGCAAAAGACCTACTACAATTCCAAGTCCCCCGTAGTAGTCAGTCGGTAAGGAAGCTTCGTAAGTATTTCCGTCGGCAAACCATTCTACTAATGAAGCCCCAATCAGCTGGAAAATAGCAGCCCAACCAATAGTGTACATGCCTGCAAGCAGGAGAATTCCACGAAAGTGCATTGGAAATACTGGAAAGGGTGATTTTTGATCCATAGGTTGATTATCTTGGGTAATACTGAAGGCAAACTGAGACTGCATTATTACAAAACTATTCAATGGAATCAAAAAACACAGTTACATCAAAGGCTTTTATGTT
>CBFGUY010000159.1:0-9258 GCA_965651895.1 uncultured Algoriphagus sp.
GCATAGGCGAGTTTTTCCCTAAAGCTGAGGAAATCCAACCCACTTTCATCCTGAGTTTCGATAATCTTTATAGCCAAAGCCGAGGAAGTATCTATTTTTTCTATTTTTGTCTGCATAGGCCAGAAGGGCACTCAAAGTCTCCATCCAATATATGTCAAAAATAGAAGTTAATAAATTACAAACACTAACAGGGCACAATGACTGTATCTATGCGTTGACAGAAGGCTGCGACCCCAGGTTTTTTTATACTGGCTCTGGGGATGGGATGGTGGTAGAATGGGATCTGGATAAGCCTAAAGATGGCAAACTCATCGCCAGACTTCCACATTCTGTCTATGCACTGGCTGTAGATTCACTTAGAAACCTGCTTTTCATCGGTCATAACTTCGAAGGTATCCATGTCATAGATCTTAATGAAAGCAAGGAGATTTGGTCATTGAAAATGACAGATCAGGCGATCTTTGATATTAAAGTTTTTGGAGATGAGGCATATGTCGGTACAGGAGATGGTGTGTTGATCGTAGTGGATATCGCCTCCAGGAACATTAAAATGCATATCAAACTAAGTGATAAAAGTATCCGGGTAATGTCCCTGGCAAAGGATAAAAGGCATCTGGCGATCGGGATGAGTGATCATACCATCAAGGTACTTGACTTATCAGATGGCTTTCGTCCCATTGCTAATTTGACGGGCCACACCAATTCCGTATTTGCGCTTTCTTATTCACCAGACGAGACCGTATTGGCTAGTGCAGGGAGGGATGCTCAGCTGAAATTCTGGGCAACTGACACCTACACTCTACAAGAAAACATTGTGGCACATATGTATGCCATTAATTATTTATATTTCAAAGAGGATGGCAATCTCTTGGTCACCTGCTCTATGGATAAATCCATTAAGGTATGGGACACATCCAAGAGACAACTCCTCAAGGTCATCGATAAAGCTCGGAATGCAGGCCATGGTACTTCCGTCAATAAGGTACTTTGGAGCACCTATCAAGGCAATGTAATCTCTGTGTCTGATGACCGTACTATTTCTATTTGGAAAATTGAAGCGAACTAACCCATGAAGATCACACCAGCAGCCATTCGGCAGAAAACCTTTGAAATTGGATTCAGAGGATATGAGAAAAAAGATGTAACCGTCTTTTTGGATGAAATAAGTGAAGTGGTAGATGCACTTCATAAGGAAAACATGGAGCTGAAAACAAAGCTGCAAAATACTGAGGTGGAAGCAAAACGACTGAAGGATGTAGAAGAATCTCTTTTTCGTACGCTAAAAACGGCGGAAGATACCGGAGCTGCAATTATAGTGGAAGCGAACGAAGCTGCAGATCTGATCATTTCAGATGCTAATGAGACTGCCGCAAATGCCACCAAGCATATTGATCAGTTGGTGTCAGATTCCAGAAGGCAGGCTGAAGAGCAAGCTGCTGCTATCATCGGAGCTGCTGAAACCAGGGCAAAGGAAACGATAGTGGAACTGAGAGAAAGTATGCAGGGCTTGGTGAGATCTTACGAAGGTCTGGCGGAGCAAAGAGAGGCTATGGTAAAAAGCCTAAAAAGAATCGCCCAGGATACGCTAAACCAGATTGATCTTTCGGAAGCGCATTACACACGAATAGATGCCAAGGCCCATGCCCGTGCGATAGACGAACTCAGCAGATCACAGACCTTTACCTTCGCTAATCTGGGAAATCTAGGTTATGAATTTGAAGATCAAGCATTGGAAGAGGAAACTGAAGAAGTAAATGATACTGTGTCAGGAGCAGTAGAAGATCATGAGGTGATCGAAGAGCAAAGCTCAGCGCCAGATTTGGAATTGGAAGAGTATGAAGAAGAGCGGGAAGAACTGGAAAGAGAGGACACTCAGATGCAATTGGAAGACGAAGTTCTAGAAGAGGATATAGATGAGCTGGAAGAGGAGAAGGAAAAGCCAGGCAGTGCAGCGAACCGGCCACCAGCAGCGTCTCCCCAATATCCTGCAAACCCCAAAAACGAATCGGGATCATTTTTTGACCAGCTTGATTAATGGGGAAAGTTAGTCTAGAAGGAATAGAGTTTCATGCCTATCACGGAGCTTATCCAGAGGAAACAGTCCTTGGCAATCGCTTTACGCTTGACCTGGAACTGGAAACTGACTTTCGGCAGGCCATGCTACACGATGACCTGAGTGCAACTGTGGATTATTCTAAGCTTTACAGACTCATCAAGGCAAGAATGGATGTAAAGGTGAAACTGCTGGAACACCTAGGCCATATGATCGTGACTGATATTCTGGAAGCATATCCCAAAACCAGCAAAATCCGATTAACCTTAAAGAAACATCATCCTGCATTAGGAGGGCTGGTCAATCACTCCTCAGTCCAAATTCAGTATCCAGAAGATTATGCGTAATTATTTAGTTGCTTTTTTGATGTTCATCTGTGTTGCAGCTGCTAAAGCTCAGGGTGAAGCATATCAGTTTTTTACTTCGAAAGGTAAAAAAGTAGAGATGAAGCAAGTGCTGAAAAAAGCCGGAGAAGCTGATGTTGTTTTCTTTGGAGAGCTTCACAATAATAGTCTTGGACATTGGCTGCAGCTACAGGTACTGAAAGGACTCCACGCCGAAAATCCGGATTTAGTCGTAGGATCTGAGATTTTTGAGCGGGAAGACCAGCTGAATCTGGACGAATGGTTTGCTGATCAAATCAGCGAAAGCAGTTTTGAATCGGAAGCCAAGCTTTGGAAAAACTACACGATAGACTACCGTTCTCTTTTACGCTTCTCCAAAGAGAAGGGACTGAAATTTATCGCTACCAATGTTCCTCGGAAATATGCCTCTCTGGTGAGCAAGAAAGGGCTGGGAGCGTTGGATTCACTTTCACCTCAAGCCAAAACTTACATTGCCAGACTTCCCGTGGAAGTGGATATGACTTTGCCAGGATATATGGCGATGAAGGATATGATGCATGGTGCTCCGGGCAATCCTGAATTTATGATTCAGGCTCAGGCTTTAAAAGACGCCACTATGGCAGAGTCACTTTTTGCCCCGATTTCTTCTGGGGAAAAGGTATATCATATCAATGGAGCCTATCATTCGAAGGATGGGGAAGGAATACTCTGGTATCTCAAAAAGGAATTTCCTAACCTGAAACTATTGAATATCCATATGGTGACTCAGGATCAGCTGGACAAGCTGGAGGATGAGAATTCACAGGCAGGCGAGATCATCCTAGTACTTCCCAGCGATAGCCATATTACTTACTGATTTTGTATAACAAAGCTGAAACATCAAGAATCCGTTCGGAATTTTGGATTGCGTTTGGGCAATACATGAAGCCGATCCCAAATGCGGAAGGGCGGAGGATTAACTGGCCAAATTATAAAACCGGAGTCCGGAATATTTACTTCCGGATGAAGGCAGAACGGGATTTTGCCTCCATAGGAATAGAATTAGGCCATTCAGACGAAGAGTTGCAGGAATTGTATTTTGATCAGTTTCGCCAGTTCAGAAAAATGCTGGAAGCAACCGTAGGAGAAGAGTGGGAATGGAGATTGCTGGATCGGAATGAATTTGGACAGCCGGTATCTAGAATTGAAAAGGTTTTGTCCGGGGTAAATGTCATGAATTCAGATGATTGGCCGAAAATTATTTCTTTTCTTAAGCCTAGGATCATCGCATTGGATGAGTTTTGGGATAGGGTAAAGCCCGGATTTGAGAGTTAAAATCCCTTCTTCACATAAACCAATTCTTCTATCGTACGCACTCCACCCTCTGTCAGCGCTAACCAAAGTTTGATTTCATCCACCTCCCGCTTCATGGTCAACCCATGAAAATAGACTTCATTCTCACCAGTTTCCACCAATCGGAAGGTAGTCCATTTCTCATTTTCTTCCCAAGGAGTCAGATCAGCATTGAAATGCTTGAGTTTAAGTGAAAAAGTATCGCCCTCTTGGATGATGTTCATGAATTCAGAAAAAACCAGTTTGCCCTCACTCCAAAACCGGAATGTGCCGATCATGTGCCCATCTTTTACCGGCATCCATACTTCCTCACATTCGCCACCAAAGCCGGTTCCCGTCCAAAAACCTTCCAGCCAGCTAAGGTCTTCAATATTCCCTTTTCCTGGTTCCTCCCCCTCTTCGAGTTGCTTCACTTGAGGAAAAACTAAGAAGCAGGTAAAAAACAGAAGGGAGGAGAGGATTGACTTTTTCATGATGGAGGTTTTGACAGGATTAATTTATTAAAAAATCAGTGAATAATCTTAAGCAAGCGAAAAGCTAATTGAGTCCGGCTTCTGCAGAAGCATGACAACTCTTCAATTTGCGTACACAGTGAAAACCTCCGTAGACTCGGCGGTTACTTCATTATTACAAATCGTGACGTTTCGGGATCTCGGGATTTACGAAGGTGAATCCTCTGGCTTCATCTCCCTCAAAAAAATCGATCTGCATTCCCATCAGAAACATATAATGCTTTTTCTCAATCAGAACAGGTATTCCTGCCAACTCAAATTGCTGGTCTTCAGCTTTAGGTTTGTCGAAGCCCAAAGCATAAGACATGCCTCCACATCCGCCTCCCTTCACACCTACACGAAGATGATAGTCAGCAGGAATGTTTTTGGTAGCCATGATATTTTTGATCTCAGTCTCGGCTTTTTCGGTGATCTTAATCGGGATAATCATGCAGTGAAAATGTTTTTGGCAGGGAATTGGTTCGCCAGTTTACAAATTTACATTCCCCAAGTTTTCTATCGGGGATAATTTGTGCAAATTCAAGTTTAATCCCTAAAAATGGAATACGCAGTCGATTTATTGAAAATTCTTTTGCCAGCTGGCATTGTACTTTATGGTATGTATCTGGTAGTGGTTTCTTTTCTTTCCAAGGAAAGAGAAAAAACGCTGGTAGAGCTGAAAACCCAAAACTCCAAGACTATTCTCCCGATCAGACTGCAGGCTGCAGAGAGGCTTTGCCTTTTTCTGGAACGGATCAGTCCTAATAATTTGGTGAGGCGGTCCAATCCTGCCGGATTGACTTCGGGAGAATTGCACTCACTTCTGCTAGCTGAAGTCCGTGAGGAATTCAACCATAATTTCTCCCAACAGGTGTATTTTTCCGAAGAAACCTGGGAAGCAGTGAAAAGAGCTGTGGAAGAAGTGACCACTATCATCAACCAAAGCAGACAAATTCTCAATGAAGAAGCTACTGGGGTGGATATGGCTAAGGCGATTTTTGCCCAGGCGCTTGATAGAAAGAACGATCTTATCGGGTATGCGTTAAAGCAAGTAAAATCAGAAATTCAGATTTACTTTTGAATATGAGCTCATTCAAATCTAAAACCTACGCTACTATCGATAATGCCAAAGCACTTTTTGGCAAACAGGTAGATGCATTGATCAAGCAAAAGGATAAGGTTTCCGAACTGATCGCTGGGGTAGGAAATAAGATCTCGAGAGCTGGGGATAATTCAAGGGTCAAAAAACTAATCGAGCCAGTATCTGTGTTTATCCGGATGATCAAAGCGCATTTCAACGGCACCCATAAACTCACAAACAGCACGCTTGGACTGGTGTTATTGGCACTTGTTTACTTTGTATCTCCGATTGATATAATTCCGGATTTTCTAGGGGTTATAGGTTTTGCGGACGATTTGAGTGTTGTTTTGGCTGTATATGCCAAAGTAAAAGATGAGATCGACGTTTTTTTAGATTGGGAAAGAACTCAAGTCTAAGCCGGGCTGTTACTTGGCAAAATCTTTAGTAATGCAAGAACAACAAACTTTAGTAGTGACTCCCGATCTCATTACGTTTGCCCAAACCTATTCGGAATATAGAGAGATGATAGATGGGCTTTTACAAGAAAATAAGACTACTGGAATCAATCACTCTGAGAGCTACCTCGATTACACGAGGATGAATGTGCAGCGAATGAACCGCTGGGACAAAACCGTGAAAATCTCTCCTGAGCTGGAACAAGTGGTGAGCTCCATTTCCTCTCCTCAAATCTGGCTGCTCATCACAGAGGCGTGGTGTGGGGATGCTGCACAGAGTATCCCTTTCATTGCTAAGTTGGCTGAGTTAAATCCTTTGATCAAACTCAGGCTCGTATTACGGGATGAAAACCCGGAACTGATGGATGCTTACCTTACTGAAGGAGCGAGGTCTATTCCGATTTTAATTGGCTTGAGTGATGATCTCAGTAGAGAGCTTTTTGTATGGGGGCCTAGACCTGCATTTCTTCAGAACCGACTGAAAGCATATAAACTGGATCCTCAGAATATTACCCCGAAAGAATTTGCTGATGGCACACATCTGTGGTACGCCAGGGATAAAAACAAAGCAATAGCTGAAGAAATTACTCCGCTGATTGCTTCAACGATATAAACTATGAAAATCGCTATACTTTCGGGTACCTCTGGCATGGTCGGTATGCAAATCCTCCATCATCTGCTGCAGAATCCTGACTATGATTTTGTACTTTCCATAGGTCGAAGAAAACTCGCCCTGAAGCATCCAAAACTGGTGCAAATAGAAGGGGATATGAAGGTATTAAGCCAGTTGGACTGGGAGAACAAAGTGAGGTCTCAGAGTCTGGGCGGAGAGTACAATTCTTTGGTGGAGGGCTTAAATGAAAAGTCTGCTCAGGTACATGCGTTTTCTTCTCTCGGAACGACTATCAAGCAAGCAGGATCAAAGGAGAACTTCTATGAGATAGATCATGATTTGGTGATAAAATTCGCTAGCTGGGCGAAAGAGCTCGGAGCTTCCAAATTCCTCTATGTTTCCTCCTCTGGGGCCGATGCGGACTCAGCTATTTTTTATAGTCAGACCAAGGGTAAAACCGAGGATGATCTGAAATTGATAGGTTTTGACTATTTGGGTCTGTTTAGACCGTCATTGTTATTGGGGAATAGAAATGAATTCCGACTGGGAGAACAGGTGGCGACGATCATGATGAAGCCCCTCGTATGGCTGAAGGTGTTTAAAAACATCCGTCCGATTTACGATTATCAAGTTGCCAAAGCTATGGTGAAAACTGCACTGTCGAATAAATCTAAATCAGTAGAAATCATTTCCTCCGGAGAAATGCAAGACTTAAGCAAATGATTGTAGTAATTCAAAGAGCTTCCGAAGCTGCTGTTAAAATAAATGGTGAAGTCAAGGCCAAAATCGGAACCGGCTTGTTGATTTTGCTTGGTGTGGAGGATGCAGATACAGAAGAAGATATTGCCTGGTTGTCCAAGAAAATTGTGAATCTCAGGATATTCCCAGATGAAAATGAAGTTATGAATAAAAGTGTATTGGATGTAGCTGGAGAGATTTTGCTGATTTCCCAGTTTACGCTGCATGCCAGTACAAAAAAAGGGAATAGACCATCGTACATCAAAGCCGCAAAACCCGAAATCGCGATACCTATGTATGAGAAAATGATTGTCTCTTTGGAATCAGAACTAGGCAAATCCATAGGTACGGGAGAATTCGGGGCAGATATGAAAGTTTCCCTAGTGAATGATGGGCCGGTGACTATCCTGATAGATAGTAAGAATAGGGTGTGAGGGGTATAAGTTTTCCGGTTTTCCAAGTTTACAATATGTATACCCGATTTTCTGCCAGTAAAAAAATAAATTAATCATAGGATTCTGAAAACACTATCTCAAGGCCTTTTTCGTCTTCGGTCTTCGGTCTCCTTGCCTGCCTGACGGGTCAGGTCTTTCACTCAGTAAAGAAAATATCGTTACTGGCGTCATTGCGGATAATCACATTTTATAATCCATCAATTTGAACATTTTGAAATCTCTTTTAACAATCTCTTCCGCACAAGTTCTCACAAAAGGAAAACAAGTTTTCGAATCACTTGATTTCAGTTGGGAAGATGGTCAGCAGTGGGCGGTAATCGGCAATTCCGGAGCAGAACTTACCGCATTTATAGAAACCATTCGCGGGAATTCGGTGGTACCAAAAGGGGATATAGTCCGTCCGTTTGCTAAGGATTATACTGAAGAAAAAAAACAAGCGGGGGAGATCAATTCCTTTCGGGATATGATCGCATATGTGTCCCAGCGATACGAAATCCGCAATAAATCCAATCAGCAGAATTTTTATTTTCAGCAGCGGTTCAACTCCTCAGAATCAGATGAGACCGCCACCGTTCGGGAATATTTATCCGAAGTGAAAGCTAGAGTTAAAGGGCCTTGGAGCTTGGATAAAGTGGCAGGATTGCTCAAGCTGGAGCACTTGCTGGATAAGTCAGTTCTCCTCCTTTCCAATGGAGAAACTCGTCGTTTGGCTTTGGGATTGGGACTGATGCGCCAGCCTCGCATTTATCTCATGGATCAACCGATGACAGGTTTGGATGTAAAAAGCAGGGCAGAGTTTGGAGAGATTTTGAAAGTGATTGTTTCCGAAGGAGTCCATGTGTTGCTGACTACTTCGGCAAATGAAATCCCTGAAGGTATTACTCATGTCGCCAAACTTGGGAATGAAGGAATTGTAGAAACCTGGGCTGCTTCTGATTTTCATCTTACTGCGAAGCATGAGCACAAGTTGACCTATGACTGGGAGTTGCTGGATTCCCTTTTACCTAATGTTGCAAATGATAACTCTGAAGTCATCCGACTGGAAAATGTAACCATCAAATACGGAGAAAAGCAGATTCTTAAAAATCTCAATTGGGAAGTTCGATCTGGAGATCGCTGGCTACTGAAAGGGGCAAATGGCTCAGGGAAATCCACTCTGATCAGTCTGCTGATAGGAGAAAATCCCCAAGCTTATTCCCAGGATTTCTGGCTTTTTGGACGTAAACGGGGAACAGGAGAGAGTATCTGGGATGTGAAACGTCCCACAGGTTTTGTGGCGCCCGAGCTCAGCCGCTTCTTTCCTGCTAATCAGACGTGTAGAAAAGTAATACTCTCCGGACTTTTTGATACCATGGGGTTGTTCAAAAAGGTTAGTCCTGAACAAGAAGCTTTATCCGGGAAATGGATGGAGTTATTTCATCTTAAAGCGGTAGCGAATATTTCCATTAACCGTCTTTCGTTGGAAAACCAACGCTGGACTCTGCTGGCCCGGGCACTGATCAAGCAACCCAAACTGCTGATCCTCGATGAGGCATCGCAAGGAATGGATGAGTTTCAGCGCAGACTTTTCAAAGACACCGTGCAGCAAATCTGCGATCGGAGTGCCATTAGCTTGATCTATGTTAGCCACTATGCGGAGGATGTGCCTGAGGCGGTGGAGAAGGTGATGGAGCTAGGGTAGTGGTCTGTGAGGACA